>JBJXGM010000079.1:0-7910 GCA_046155985.1 Myxococcaceae bacterium
GCGCAAGCCCAAGAGGTTCACGCGCACATTCGACGCCTGCTTGAGGGCCAATTCGGTGTGGCTGTGGCGCAGGCCATGCGCATTCAGTATGGGGGCTCGGTGAAGACCGACAACGCGTCAGAGTTGCTGCACATGCCCGACATCGATGGTGCTTTGGTCGGTGGGGCAAGTCTCAAAGCCAAGGATTTCGTCGCCATCGTGCGCGCCGCCGCGACCTAGACACGCACGCTTCAACCTGGATAGAAGCCCCTACAATGCTCATCTTCTTCAGCACTGTTCATATTGTTCTGTGTCTGTTCTTGATTTTCGTCATCCTGCTTCAGCCAGGGAAAGACGCTGGCATGGGCGCGGCACTTGGTGGCGGTGCGGCGACCAGCGCCTTTGGCGGCCGCGGGGCTGTCACCGTGCTGAGCAAGATTACGGCCGTCTGCGCAGGGCTCTTTTTCGTGACGTCGCTGGGCCTGTCGTTCGCAGGGCTGCGCACCTCTGTCATCGAAACCGACGAATCGTCCGCAGCGCCACCTGCCGCTTCGGCGCCGGCTGTACCTGCCGCCACGAACGATGCGCCTGCTGCCGGAACACCCTTGGCGCCGGTTGATTCTCAGGCTGCCTCGTCCGCAGTGCCGCCAGCGCCTGCCACGGCGACGTCCCCCAAAGCTGCTGCAGCTTCGGCCTCGACGCCCGTCCGGGCGTCACCCAAACCGGCAGCGCCTGCTCCAGAAAAGAAGCCGTAGCGCGCCACAGGCGCTTGTCACTTGCTCGCCCCGGGGCGAGCAGTGCTAAAGGACAGCCCCACAAAATACGCAGTAGCCCAGGTGGTGGAATTGGTAGACACACCATCTTGAGGGGGTGGCGCCGTGAGGCGTGCGGGTTCGAGTCCCGCCCTGGGCACTCTGAACCCACTGAGAAGTCAGTGGGTTTTTTGTTGTCCGCTGGTTGTTGCCGTCAGGTTGCCGTGCGGGAACGCCCCCAAGGGGGTGTCCAGAGCACGAACTGCGTCTCGCCGAGTGTCCGGCGAGAGATGCGCGTACCTCATGGTCATCTCGATGACGGACCGCCAGCCGAGGTCATCCTTGCGGGTCATGGCTTGGGCGGCGAAAATGGAGCGCCTCGCAATCGACGAGAGCATATCGGCACCCCGCGAGCGAGTGGAGGCAGAAGGCAGGTGATGGGGAAGACCACGACGGCTCGACGCACAGTTAAGAGCACGCGTGAGCGACCTTCAGCGGCGCGGGAAATCCATCCGTCAGATATCGGCAACCATGTTGAGGCGTTGTTCCGTTCAGGCGTCCTTCTTGGTCAATCGCCGGCACTCCTTGAGTATTTTGGTAGCCTTGAAAAGATTGCCGGGTATCCGCTGCTTGATCTACAGGCCGACCTGTTTCAGCGCGCGTGCAGTTGGCTCGTACGTGAACCGCCCACCGCGCGTTTGGCCTCGCTTCGGGACCGATCGAAACCAACGCATTATTGCAAATTGAGAGAGGGAGCGTGGCCGGGCGGCCATGTTCACTCCGGCCTCGCACGGACGCGCTACCACCTCGAACGCGTCATAGACTTAGAAGGCCAAATTTACGCACGGATGACTCCGCAGCTTCGTAAAGAGCTGGTGCGTTCTCAGGGCGTAGCCAGCGGCGGCAATACCCTTCGTCTGTCCTTTGAGTATCAGGCATTCATCGTGGCGGCGCGCACAACCTTGGACTACTTGGCAGGAACGCTGAACGCGTACTTCGGCTGCGAGGACGCGAGTTTTCACGACTGGCCTGACGCGCTCGATGTCGCGAAGCCTCGGGACGTTGCGCGGCAAATGGCCAAAGTCCTGCAGCCTCTTCACGAGCGACTCGAGCATTTCTATAGCTCGGCGCTAAGGCGTTCCGTCCGGGACCGCATTGCGCACTACGAGTTCGTGCCGGCCGCACACATCAGCATCGGGCCTTTGGGCGTTGTCCTGCATGAGGGGGGCGAGAGGCTCGATGGTTCCGCCGCTACTCAGAAGCTTACCAACGCGCTCACGAAACACTTTGACGCCGTCAATCAGGTTGTGAAGGAAACCATCAACACACTCATCGACCTCGACGAATTTCAGCGTTGAAAGGGTGTCCCAAAAACATCCCCGCTAAAGACTTACGGGCGGACCTCGGCTATGCGCCTCCAAGATGGGGGGTCCCAGTAGCTTACTTTTGGGACGGTGCTTCGTGAGCGGGGTTCACAACCACTCGCCGATACTTCGGCTTGAGCGCTTCCGAGGCGCGTGCCGCCGTTCGCTCCTTAGCTCGGGTGTATGAATGTTGTTGGTAGACCGCCAATGCGAATCCGACGCATGCCGCCGCGCCCGCCACAGTCGCACTCGAGAAAAACAGCAGAGGTATGCCAACAATTAGAGCTATCACCCACGGGTTCGGTGGCGAAGGGCCCTCGGCGGTGGATCGCTCAAGGTCTTCCTTAAATTCGCGAGCCTGCCGCTTGAAGTCAAAGCGAGTGAGCTCTTGAACATGCTCCCTCACGATTGCCGAAAACCGCTCTTCGTTAATTGCTTCGTATCGACCATCGAGATGCTGAACGATGTGACGCACGTCGGGTGGAAAGGGGATCAAATCGTACTCGAGTGCATCAAGAGCAAGTTCCGGCAATTCGCCGTGCTCCATCCAAACGGAACCGTCGGCAACCCTGGCGCGCAGCAGCTCAGCAAGTGCAGAGTCTTCTAGTTTCTTCCGCGCCCGTACTTCGGGGTGCGCCCGCAACTCAGTGAAGGCCCGTTCAACGCGCGCTCGGACTTCTTCCTTGGAGTAGATGGCTTCGTATCGGTCATCCTCGCCGAGCCACATCGTTTTGACGCCAGGCGCCTTTCGGCAAAGACCACGGTCAATCAAGTGCTTCGCAAAGAGACCCAAGCCGGCTGATCGCGCCCTCCATACCTCGCCGGCGTCAATCCGCGCCTGCCACTGATGGAGCTCGCTTTCAGCTAGCGCCGGCAGCCGACAGACCTCAGCGGACAAGAAGGTGATAGCCCGTTGTGCGCTTTCGCCATTTTGCCAGGCCTCACCAGAGTCGATGGCAGCCTGTACCGACGCGACACGTTGCTGACCCTCAGGAGTGCGCAAATGCTCAAGCAGATCGGCCGAGGGGCGTACTTTCCACAGGGCATCGGGATCCGGGGTTTGTTCCATCTCTCAGCCCGCGGCTTCTAGCACGAGCTCAAATTTAGCGAATCTTACGGGCTACCCTATGGGGGTTGGGGTGTGCACGTCAGCCTGACTGGGCACACCTCAAAAAAAGATTTGCAGCAATTTCTGAGAATCAGACCGCTTCTCAGCGTGGGGGCTTCCATACCAGTCTCAGTGTCATCGCGATCGAACTACGAGCCGCTAGACGCGGTAGCTCAAGCCATCGAAGAAGAAGCGGTCGCCAGCAGCAGGGCCCCCGCCATGGTTGATGATGATTTTCACATCGCCATTCGTGTGTACTTCCACGAGTAGCGACTGCCCTAAATTGCCCACGCTCACGTCCATAGAAGCTGCAGGAATTGTGAGAAGAGTCGCTGGTCGGTATTGGGACGGAAGCGTGTACAGGTGATAAGGGCTTCCAATTGCCGGGCTGCCCGGCACGTTGACCTCTCCAAAAAACCGGATCGTCTTGAAAGGGTCAATCGCAACTCCGTGGCCTGCGGTCGACCCCCATCCCGTTTGATAGGCAGGGGCACCACCTGAGCCAATCGTGAGCGGTGTCGGCGTCACGTCGAAATCGTTGGCCCACAGTAGCCACTCGTAAACCTTGTGCTGCCACCAGTTGAAGTAGTCGTGGGGCGGTGCTTCGGCGTTCACCCAGCCCAACGCCTTTTTGCCGGCACTGGGTTCGGTAATTGAGCCTGCCGTGGCCCAGGTGGGGAGGACTGTCGGTTTCGTTGCCATGCCCCAATTTTACGACAGGCGCTCAATGCAACGCGAATCTAACGGGGTCCCGTTTCTGCGCAGCGATGCGTGATTGCGGACAAGGCGCTCAGTGTCCTGGCTTAGGCAGGCAAATAGGCTCAATGCCGCATGTATTGCCGTCGCCGCGGCAAAGCGGAGGTGGGTCCGTGCAAGGGTACCATCCGGGCTGAAGCGCGCCGAGACATGCATCCCCCTGGGGCGCCGTGCAGTTTTGGCAGCACTGAGGGTTTCCTGGCCAGTCCGGTGGGTAAAGAAAACTCGGCAGGCGAGTCTTGTCGCAGGCCATGAATCGTCCATACCGGTAGGCGGTGCAAGTCCCGTTGCTGCCGCAGGTGTTGTCGAAAGTTCCAGAGGTCGGCGGGCCATCGACGACAACTTCGACGCCTATTCCGCAATGCGCTTTCGTGTCTTGAGACTCGGCGCAGGAGAGGCAGTCTTCCATGCCGCGTTCAGGCGCTTGGCAGGCTGCGCAATACCGGCCGCACGCGTAGATGTAGTCGGTACCGTCGTTGCCCGTGGGGTTTGAATGCCCGCGACCCGCCCAATGAAACATTTCGTGTAACGCGGCACTGCACAGCGCCTCATCCGAAAGCGCATTCAGATATTGCTCATCAAGCACCTGGCGCTTGAGGCTTCCGCGCGAAAACATGCCTGGCGTCGTTGTCACGGCGACGCTTCGACACTCCGCGCCGTCGAAGTGAAGGTTGCAAGTGACGCCAAGCGGACGCCAGTCGCCGTGACCATCCAGAACTTTCCGTACTGCATCTGTCATCCCGGTGTTGAGCTGCACGAGGCAATAGTCCACCCATTCTTTCGCGCACCGCATGGCTTCTCGCCATCGGCTTGCGAAAGTGAAACTGCACGCGCCGGGGATGCCATCCACATCGAGGATGTAGGCGTTGAGTTCAGCGTCCAGGGTGATGAGCTGGGCCCGCTCCAGAGCTTTGAACGTATCGATGGGAAATTCGCCAAGTGCTTCAGCGGCACAAGCGGACCGCCCTTGAGCGTGAGCGGCCGAGGCGAGCACGAGGACGATGAGAAGGGCGACTTTCAGAACATGTCTCCGACAGCAGTGTCGTGGCCTAGGTCCCAATCTCGGTTGCCAGCCCGCCGAATCATCAACAATTGTTCGGTGGTGAGGTGTTTGGCGCCTCCCCAACGCTCGGCTTTGGCCCGGTCCTCAATTCGCCCCGGCACGTAGCTGCCCTCGCTTCCATCCTTCGTGACGATGACGACCCCTGCTTCTGGCCAGCCGATGGGCCAGCCTTCCGCGTCCACAGGCGGCAGGGGCGCATCTCGGGGCGGAATTCGGGAAAGCACCTCTTGGACTTCGGGGGAGGGGCCTGAGGGCACCGGAGGTTGAGCTTTATTACAGGACAAGCCCGCCAAGCACACGAGCACCCAGGACCTGGTCATCGAGACACCACCTTCTCACCCATATTGGTACATCAGCATCGAAGATGGCTAGCGGGAGGGGTCGCTTCAAGCGGGTGGTCCGGGGCGGACCCGCACCTAGAGCGGCTCCCTGCGCATCTTCCGCAGTTCTTCCACGACGAGTGACTTGGGTAGTTCAAAGAAGTCGAACATTTCGTCCAGCGGTTCGAGAAAGCTGTGCAGGAGTTCGGGCAAGCTCTTGGCAATGTCGTCGACCGCGAATGTTTGAACTGCTGCGAACCCATCCTCTCTGGACACTTGCGCCTGCGGAGGCATCAGCCTGTCGCGTGAAAGTGAAACGAGGCTCAGCCTGAATCGGGTTCGAGTCCCGCCCTGGGCATTACTTTCGAAACACAAGCCGCTCGATGAGCTGAATCGGCAAAGACGCCTGACCGAGGCCGAGCGAGCCGGTGAATTTCACGTCACCCTGGCCTTGGCGCAGGGCGTTGGCGGCGGCGAGGCTGCTGGCGAGATTGAGACGAATCGGAATCGCGATTTCGCGAGAGCCACTGGGGGGCAGCATGCCCAAGTCCGTGGCCGGGATTTCGCCGGCGCGTGCGCCGCCGATGGCGACAGCGCCGCTCAAAAGGCCAAGAGGCAAGTCAAAGCCGTTGGGGTTGGTGACGTTGAACACGACATCGAGTGTGGCCGATGTGAGTGAGATGTCGCGAATACGTGGTGAAGCGAGCGCGAACGTGGGCAGCTTGGGTGCGGTGAAGGTGCCCTCATGGCTGAGCGGTAAAGACACCATGCCGAGCGGCGTGCGAACGCCGATGCTGCCCTGAATGCGGTAGCGCGTCGTTTCGCGCGTCAGCACCTCAGAAAGCGCTGCGCCGAGTTCAGCGAACTGCACCGTGGCGGGGAATACCGCCATCGCGCGTCCCTTGGCGGGCAGGGTGAGCCCTTGGGGCGGCCGGCCGCTCACCATCGGATGGTCTTCGACCAGAACGGCGTAAGTGACTTCATCGAGCGTGAGGCCAATCGGATTGGGATTGCGCAGTAAGTATTCCAGGTTCAGCGTGGCACCCGTGAGCGAGATGTCGCTCAAGCGCGCATTCGAAAAGCTCAGCGTCGGCTTCTCAAACGCACCGCGCGCCCATTTTTGAATCGTGGCGCAGCTGGCAGCGCCGACAAGAACCAACGCCAAGCCCAAGTGTTTTCGATGAAGCATGCGAGCGAGGCTAGCAGTGCGCGGACAGATTCAAACGGGGAAATTTCCTCGTGGCAGTGAATGGGGGCGCATTGCCGCTCGTTTGCCGATTCGCTAAACGCTTCGCGTGCGTCCCACTTTCCTCGCGGCGTGTCCGGTTTGCGGTGAAAGCGCCCGACGCGAAGTCGTCGCGTTTCCTGAACTGGTTTATGGGCGGTGCGATGGCTGTGGGCTCATCTACAAGACTGAGCAAATTCGAGAGCTGCCCAATCAGTACGAGGAACACTATTTTCGTCACAATCGGGCGAAATATTTGGAACGCTGGGAACACCGCGTGCGCAAGTGCATGCGGCAGATTCTGGCCTGCCTCGAATATGCGCCGCACGCGCGCACGTTGCTCGATGTGGGGTGTTCCGCCGGTTACGTGTTAGAGGCCGCCAAACGGCTCGGGCTTCGCGAATGCGGGTTAGACAGCTCGCGCTTCGCCACCGATTTGTGTGCACAGCGCGGCTACAACGTGGCGCTTGGGTCGCTCACGAAGATGCCGTTTGCGGATGCTTCGTTCGACATCGTGACCCTCAAACACACCCTCGAGCATGTCGCACAGCCGCTCGAGGGCCTTCGCGAAGTCGCGCGTGTGCCGAAGCCCGGCGGGGTGGCCCTTGTCGTCGTGCCTGACGCTGCGTATTTCAAATTGGCCTTGCTCCCCCGGCGTGGGCGGTCCTTTCGACCCGACCGACGCGGCTGGCAGCACCACGTTTATTTCTTCGACAAGAACCTCCAGGACGCCTGCGCCCGCGTGGGGCTCGTCACGCAAGCGACGAACAAAGCGGTGTTTCGTCGACATTTGGCGCAAGGGGCGCGAACGCCTTACGAATACGGGCGTTGGGTGTTTCTTCAAGGCTGGACGGCGGTCGGGCGTGCGACGCGATTCCGGCGCGAACTGTTCCATGTGGTTCAGAAGCCTGACGGCACGGTGGCTGATGAAAGTGGGAGTTCAAGCGCTTGAACCGACTTGGCTTCGGAATTGCAAAAGAAGGCCGCACGCCAAGGTCGTTCGAACGCTGTCTCGCCGCGAGTCGATTGCCTCGTATTTGACCGACAGCCCAGTCGATTCGGAGAGATAGCCATCGAGCGTTGGAGCTCATGCGAGAGATAGATCAACCACTCGAAGGTCTTGGCTGCTGCGTGCCGGACTTGCAGCTCCTTTTGGAGCGAATCCAGATGCTCCCGCGTCTTTCTCGCATCCTCGCGCGACCGAACATGACCGGTGCAAGGCGCGTCTTCTGGAGGTGTTGGCGGACCGGGTTTTCCAACGCCGAGACGTTTACGCAGGGCGTTGATGTCATCCAAAGTAGTCAAATGTAGGCAAGAACTTGGCATGTCACCTGGAAACGCTA
>JBJXGM010000086.1:0-7698 GCA_046155985.1 Myxococcaceae bacterium
CTTCACGTCCCTCGCCAAGGCGAAGCGCACCGCCCACGGGAAGCTGAACGTCCATTGCCGGTAGGGCACCTGCGGCAGCACGCCGTCCACCAGGTGCGCCGCCGTCAGGTGCGCCCGCTTGGCGTTAGCCCTGTAGAGGAAGACGGATTGCCTCGGCTTAGGCGGACGCGCTCGGTGCGATCGAGCCATGAGGCCCCGGGGGAGGCCAGCGCCCGAAGCACGTCTGACTCACGCAGGGCGGTCAGAGCACGCGGCGGAGCGACTGTGGGGGACCTGGGCGCGGCACACTCCAGTTCGGCACCGTGTCACCGGCCAGCTCGTTGAGGTAGTTCTCCAGATGGGTGTAGCCATTTCGGCTCCGCTGGGGCCCATCGGCGCCATCGTTCGGATTGAGTTGGTGTGAAACCTCCCAGGCGTCGGGCATGCCGTCGCCGTCCGAGTCAGTCGGGGGTGCGCCACCGTCGAGGACTGCCCAAGGTCCTCCAGCTCCGATGTGAGCCAGGTCACCGGTGCGATTCACGAAGTGGTCGATGATGTGTCGGTCGACCGAATCTCGGCTGGGTTTGTAGGCACCGACGCGAGCAACGATCTTGTTGGTAATGACGCTGGTCGGTTCGGTGGCAATCAGCGATGGGAACTTGGTGGTGGTTCTGAACTCAGACTCCCGACACAACCGAATCTCCGGAGGCCAGTAGTCGGCCGTGAGCCAAGGGTGCGCCCACTCGTTGGTCGCTCCGGTCGGGTAGTTGGGCGACCAATTCCCCTCCACGTAGACTTGAGTGCCACCTTGGTCTCTGTCACCGAGGGAGCTGCCATTTCCGAGGAAAAACGCGTCTGGACTGGCATCCACGCCGGCCACGTAGATGTTGTTGATGAGGTTGCCTTTCGCGGAGTGCCCCTTCGGGCCGTGGGCTTTGCTGCCCCAACTCGAGGCATTGTTGCCAGACCAATTGTAGACAATGTTGTTCTGGAAGTCCGCGTAGCCACGAACGGCGCTAATGTTTCGGTTCTGGTTGTGGACCAGGAGGTTGTGATGTACGGCAAACCGAATGCGTGGTTGATCGGCTTCGGGTGCCCAGTTGTCCGCCAGAAACGCAAAGCCCGCGCCAGGAAGCACCGGGACTCCCTCGGCGATGATGTTCCATTGCCAGGTCGTGTTCTCCACGAGACCATAATTCGAACACATTTCGTCGTTGCCCCAGGAGATGGAACAGTGGTCGACGATGACGTTGTACGTCCACCGGGTGGGCCCGTAGATGACGATGGCGTTATCGTCGTCGCCGTTGGCGCTCGCGTACCCACCGGGGCGAACCCGCAAGTGGCGGATGATGACGTCGTGGCAGCCATCGTAGACAATGATGGCTGCGTTGTTGCCGGGGGACCCGGCGTTGGCGCCCTTGATTTGAACTCCGCCTGGCGAGGTCTGCCCGGCGATGGTGCAGAAGCTGTTGGCCTCGGCCATGACGATGTTCGACCGGAGTTCGATTGTGCCGCTGACGTCGAAAATGACAGTTCGGGGGTAGGTTTGGGTGAGGGCGTGCCGCAGCGAACCCGGACCGCTGTCCTCTCGGTTGGTGACCCGCACCACCCGTCCCCCGCGGCCGCCCACCGACACGCGGCCAAAGCCCTCCGCCGATGGAAACGCGTAGACCTGAGCGAGCGTCACACTTGGCCAGAAAAGGCCGACAACAAGAACCAGCCAATAGCGCATGTCTTCACCCTGCCTGCATCTTGGCGCGTGAGCGGCGCCCAAGACAAATGGCCACCGTTTTCGGATGCGGAGTTGGATAGAAGACTCGGGTTCCGGTTCGCGCGACAAGCTCCGGCAAGACTTCCCTCTTGACGGGGCTGGGTTCGTGCTCCAGGTGATCCTCATGCGATTACTTCCACGGTTCGCCGGATGCGCCGTCTTGGTGGGATGTTCTGTTGCAGGGGGTGCTGCAGGTCCGCAAGGCCCTCCTGGAAGCGACGGCGTCATGTCGTCCGGAAGTCACTCATGGGCAACACAAACGGCCGTTTCGGGAACCGGCGACTGGACGACTCTGGTTGACAGCGCACTCATCGGCCAACCTCTTCTACGTGTTCGCTGAGCTACTTGGAACTCGACCCATGAGAGGGCCTGCCACGGGATCGTTCGATCGCCGTACGAGCCGCCCAGGCTTTGGCATCAAACTGAATTAGCCTATGTTGTGTAGTGCCTCCAATTTCGGCGATAATGGAGTCTGTGAACTACGTAGCCAGAAGCATTGAGGAGGATGTTCGGAGCGCTTTGGCGCGCGGCAAGAGCGTTCTGCTGCTCGGTCCGCTGCAAACGGGCAAGACGACACTGCTCACAAAGGTACCTCACGACCTTTCGATTTCGCTGGTTCGCCCCGAAACGCGCCAACGATACGAAAAACACCTTGAACTGCTTGAAGGTGAAGTCATCGCGTTTTCACAACAGCATGGCACCCACCAGCCCGTTGTTCTCCTCGATGAAGTTCAGAAGGTCCCGCGTCTTTTGGATGTTGCTCAAGACCTCATCGACCGAAAAAAGGCACGTTTCATTCTGACGGGCTCGTCTGCGCGAAAACTACGCCGCGGCAAAGACGTCAACCTGCTGCCCGGTCGCGTCGTCGTCCTTCACCTCGACCCGCTGTCGATGCAGGAGTCGCCCAACGCGCCACTCGAGCAGCGTCTTCTTTTCGGAGAGCTTCCGGGAATCGTTCTCACGCAAGGTGACGAGAACCGGGAGCTCGACTTGCGGTCCTATGTGACAACGTACCTTGAAGAAGAAGTGCGTGCAGAGGCATTGGTGCGTTCACTCGCGTCGTTTTCCCGATTTCTGGAGTTGGCCGCTGCGGAGTCTGGGCAGGTCGTGAATTTCCGAAAGCTGTCGCAAGAGATTGGCGTGGCGCACACCACCATCATTTCTTACTACGAGATTTTGGAAGACTGCCTCATCGTCCATCGGGTTGAACCGTGGACACAGAGCAAGACGCGTAAGAAACTCACGAAAGCGCAGAAATACCTTTTCTTTGACTTGGGCGTTCGGCGCGTGGCTTCTGCTTTTCCACCCCACATTGTTCCCATGCTGGTTGGCGATTGGTTCGAGCAATGGGTCGGACTCCAACTCATCCGTCAGTGCCGTCACGCATCGCGATCCACGCGTGTTCACTTTTGGCGCGACCCCGATGGCCCCGAAGTAGATTGGGTTTTGCATCGCGGCGGCGAACTGATTCCCATTGAAGTGAAGTGGACCGAGCACCCGTCTGAAAAAGACGCCAAGCACCTTCATGTCTTTCTGTCTGAATACCCAAGCGCCAAGAAAGCCTTCGTCGTGTGTCGAACGCCCAAGGCCGTTCAGCTTTCTCCCGCCGTGACCGCAGTCCCTTGGACCGACATCGGGTCACTCACCGACGATGGTGCAATCGCGAGCAGCCCAGAACATTTTCACGGTCAGTGACTTCGCCCCAGAAGCTCAAGCCTGGAAAGCACGTTGTTCGGTTTCACCGCCACTCCACGGTGCTGAGCAACTGAATCGCGCGCATAGGCGGAATAGCCGGGGTTTTCCCGCACGTCACGCGGTGAACCGAAGCGGTCGAGCCCGGGACCACGTCGTTGGAGACGGGCGCACGGGGGCGGTAACGAGTCCCAACTGGCGCTCACGCACGCACCCCGGCCCGACGCGTCCCTTTCGAACGCGCCTGACATCCACGGTGCAGAAAGGGGCCTACCCGGCCCAGTCGAACTCCGCCCCACGCGCAGGCGCCAAGGGCGGCGCTCGCGCCCCAAGCCCACGGTGCTCGAGAATCGCCTTGGTATGTGCCCAGGATCCGCGCTGGATGGTCATGAGTCGGGTTCCCGTGGGCTCCGTGTCCTGACTGAGAAAATGCCCTCCGACAACGACGCCATCATTCGGGAATGCGCATAAGGTCGTGAAGTACAAGGCGCCCGTCGGCGGCGTCGCCCCTCGTTGAGCCGTCGTGGTCCGCGCCTTGGGTCTTCCCTTGGTCGCTTTTGCCGTCGCCATCTCGCGAAGGTAACTGAAAACGTCGATGGCAAAGGGGCGCTTCTACGGAGCTCCCCGGTTCAAATCCGGATGTCGGCTCTGGAAGTGCCGTCGAACAACCGCTTGTGGGTTGAGCGCATCGATTCGGCAATGAACTGTTCGAGCGGTGCGAAGTCTTCTTTCACCTGCGCGAGCTCCAGGGCTGCGTAATAAACGGCCCGACGTTCGCGTTGGAGAATGGGCGGAATCTGGTTCTCCTGGAGAGCCAGCGCAAGCAGGATGAGCCTGCCCACTCGACCGTTGCCGTCTTCGAAAGGATGAATTTTTTCGAAGGTCGCGTGGTGGTAGGCCATCCTCCTTACGGCAGAAAGATCGCGGAGGTCTTGACCGCCGCAGAGCGTTCGGACGAGCGCCGGCACGCGAAGAGGATTGGCCACGACGACTCGTGTTCCAGCGATTCGCACCGCATGGCTCCGATAGACTCCTGCCCGCCCAAGAATGCCGTTCATCAGACGAAGGTGAAGTCCAAGAACCACGTCCTCCGTGATTGCGAAGTCCGGTTCGAGAAGCCCTTCGAGAAGCCATTCCAATGCGGCTTGGTGGTTCTTCGCCTCAAGCTGCTCAATGAGCGTTCGGTTGGAGAGGACACGTCGGTCGATCAAGACCGCCTTCGTGTCGGAAAGGGTCATGGTGCTGCCTTCGATTGCGTCGGAGTGGTAGGTCATTTCGACCGTCAGCCGCTCGATGATCCTGCGATCTTCGAATAGGCGTTTGGGGTCGAGCTTGACGCTTTCAACCGAGTTGATCAGCGACTCAAGTTGACCTCTCTCAAGCCACGAACCTCCTACGAAGCGTACGAATGCTGCCTCAATTGCCTGCGAGGCCTTCCGACGAGGCGCCGACTTTCCGTTGACCCACGAATTGAGGGTGGCGAACGAAACTCCCAGCTCATCCGCGAGGGCGGATTGGGTCAGTCCACTGACCGAGAGGATCTTTCCCAAAAGTTCGGAAGCCTTTGATGCGGCCATTCGTAAACTTTATAAAGTTTAACTTTCTGTATCAAGTCACGCTTTATCGAAAGGCGGGCGTCCAAGGGCCGCTAGGGCGGTGTTCCAGGCCCGAACGGTGCCGTCATTGCCTCGCAGGCATTCGGGATTGCTGGGAGTCGCCCGATGCTTCGCGAACAATTCGGAGTCACATACGCACCAGCGGGAATGTTCTCTGCGCGATTCCCATCCCCATCGATGCCCTACCCCACCGAAGACCCGCCCGAAAGTTTGGTGGGGCGCGAGATCAACGAATGCGGAGGCGTCGCCGCGCGGCGAAAGCTCATCTCAATCACGAGTCCAGGTGAGACGACGCTCCACCGCGCTCGTTGAGACACCGAATTTTCGACGCTACCCTGGCCGCTTGATGGCGTCGATCTGCGGGGCCTTGGCCGAGTTCGAGAAGTCGATCATCCAGCAGCGCCTCAAAACGGGCATCGAAAAGTGCCGCGCGACCTCGACTCGATCTGGGAAGCCTTTCGGGAGACCAAAGCGTGCTGTTGATGTCGGTAAGGCTCAACTGAGCGCATCACATTTGCCATGCCTCGGGCGCTCGTGAACAACGCCCGGCTCTTCTCACCCGGGGCGCAGCTCGCTGGCTTCATGTCTTGTTGAACTCCCGCCGCCGCGCGGGCAAAAACGGCCACACCAGCTGAGCCAGGTAGCCCTCGGGCAGCGTCAGCCCGTCGATGCCATAGTTCGTTGGCCATCGGCCCGGTGGGAAGAACTGTGTCCCAAACAACCTGTCGAGCCACGGCAGGTGAACGGCGAAGTTCCTGTCGATGGCCTCACGCTCGCTCGCGTGGTGAAAATTGTGATAGCGCGGCGTCACCCACACGGGTTCGAGCCAACGCAGAGACAGCGCCACGTTCGCGTGAATGAACACGGCGTGCACCGACACGAAGGTCAAGTACAGCGCGACGGCCTGAGACGAGAAACCCAGCAAAAGCACCGGCGTCAGCACACAGGTTCGCGTCACGAGCGCGTCGACCCAATGAAGTCTTGAGCCCGCGAGCCAATCCAGCTCGCGGCTGGAGTGGTGAATGGCGTGAAACCGCCACAACCACGAAAGGCGGTGAAATGCGCGGTGAGTCCAATACTGTGCGACGTCGGCAACGACCAAGATGATCACCACTTGCGCCCACACGGGCGCTGCGCCCACCGCCGTGAAGGGTTCAAAGCGCGCAACGATGCCGAGCGCGACGAAGCTAAAGAACTGAACCAGGAGATGACTCACGAGAAAGTAGACGCTGTCCGTGGTCCAGCCGGAACGAAACACGAGCTGTTCACCATGCAGCGGCCGGCTCCTCTCGAGTGGAACAAAGACGACCACCGTGAGCAAAGCATTGAGCGCAAACCAATCCAGGCCCAGACCAAAGCGGCTGTTCACGTCATCCGGCAGGGCCACCGAGGAGCCCCCCAGGGCGAAAGCCAGCGCTGAAAGTGCCGCGCCGACGAAGGCCAGGCGTTTTCCGCGTCGCAACATTGCGCTGAGCACCGCCAAGGCGCACGCGGCGACCAGAACAACCGCCAAGACGATTCGCAACAGGGGCACCGGGTAGTGCACCCGCAACGCAGGGAGGGTGAACAGCGCGGGAAAATGAAAACAAATGACGCCCGCGAGGCCAAGCGCCCCCAGAAAGACGGACGACACACCGCTCACCCATCCCGTTCCCAGGCGCGTGGGTTCGTCGTCACCCAACGTGCGCTTGAAAAAGGCGTCGAAAGACATGCGCACAGCCAGTCTCGCCGCACGGATGCTCCCCGTCGACTTCACGGGTTTCGTCGGAGGACGTCACGATAGGCTATTGGGTGGTGGCCTCGAGGCGGGGCATGCGCAGCTCTGCGCGCGCCTCTGGATTTTGAGCGTAACGCTGGAGCGCTTGAACGAGCAGCCCAGCGTCAAACCCAAACGCGAACGCCATCAACACCAAGTCCGCACCGTTCCAGCGTTGAACCTTCTCGAACCGGATTCGCAGGGATCGTGCAAAGTCGGGATGAACGGCGTGCGCGCGGTTGAGGACACCCGGCAGCTCGAAGTCGATGCCGACAGCAGTATTTTCCTGAACCAACATTGGAAACACACGGCGCACTTCGCCCCAGCGAATGTCCCATTGGTGTCTTCGTTCAAACAACGTGATTCCATTTTCGTCGAGCATGAACGCCGTGGGCGTGTTGCGAGGCAAAACGCCCAGGAGCAACAACACGCCGGCGAAACCGATGGGCGCAACGAGGTAAGGGAAAAAAGGCGAAATCAGGCGGCCGTACGCAAGGGCCAGCACGGTGAACGCCACAGCGCCCACCCCCATCACATAGAACCGGCCCCGCCGCACTCGTAAGGGGACGTGACCCGGAAGCGTCACGCTCTGCGCACGGCCCAAGTGCGTCTCGAGACGCCGCCGCGCACGATACGTCGCTACGGACATCCAGAGGCTGACCAAGGAAAACACGACGAAAATCGCTGTGGGACCCGGCTTGCTGCCAACGATGAGCCTCCCCAGGCTGAACACTGTGAACGCTGCCGAAACGGCTACCCAGGCCCATGCGCTCAGGTCTTTGGCGTGCCGTGACAACTTCGAGTTTTTCCCGTCGACAACCATGAAGCATGGCATTTCAACACATCGGCGGAAGGGCGCCAGCCGGGCCGGGGAGCATTACCGC
>JBJXGM010000092.1:0-33037 GCA_046155985.1 Myxococcaceae bacterium
CGCCGCCCGAGGAGTGCGGCGCGGAGGCGTGCCCATCGGCACGCTGAGCAACGCAAGCGACGAGGCCGGCGTCCGCAGCGAGAGGATCGGCCGCTGCAGCAGATCAAATCAACCTGGAACCGGTCTAATTGTCTTCAGCGACAAGCTGTTGAAAAATCGCGTCGACATCGGACTGGCCCAACATGCGCTCGCGAAAGCTGGACTGCTTGAACATGCGCGAAACGCGCGCCAGCGCTTTGAGATGCAGGCCTGCGCAGTTTTCTGGCGCCACCAAGACAAAGAAGAGTTGCGTGGGCTTGCCATCCAGCGCTTCGAAGTCCACGCCGCTGCGCGAAACGCCGAACGCCGCCACCATGCCCGGAAGACCTGCCAGCTTGCCGTGGGGAATCGCAACGCCCTCGCCAATGCCCGTCGAGCCCAGGCGCTCGCGGTCTTGAAGGACGGAAAGCACGCGTTCTGGATCGATGGCAGGCGTCGCCGCGGCGACCAAAGCGGCCAGCTCACGCAAGACATCGCTCTTCGTCGTCGCGACGAGTTCCGGTTGAACCGCCTTGGAAGTGAGAAACTCAGCCAACTTCATCGCGCGCTGGGGCAATACTCCCGCGAGTTGTTCGACGCAAGCCGCCTTCAACGAATCGGCCCTCAGGCGACCGAGGGGTTGACGAGATGCGCTCTAATTCACCGCGGCCGCAGTGGCGCCTGAGGGCGATGGCACTTCCACCAACCCAAAGTGCCCATCGGGGCGGCGGTACATGACGTTGACAGACCGCGTCTTGGCGTTGGTGAAAATCAGGAAGTCGCGGCCGTTGTTGTCCAGCTGACGCGTCGCTTCATCCAACGACAACGGTTTACCCAGCTGCGCCGGACTTCGAATGACGCGAGGCGAGTCGGCTTCGGCCGCCTTGCGCACGGGCGTTTTGGGACTTTTGGCGGCCTTGGCGCGGGTAGGCGATTTCAGCAGTGCCTCGCCGTGATGCACCTGTTTTTTGCCGTGATGGTGCCGAAGCTTTTCTTTGATTCGCTTGAGCTGCCGCTGAATCTTCTCCATCGCGAGGTCGATGGACGCGTACATGTCGTCACTCTCCTCACTGCCGCGCATGACAAAAGGCCCCGCGTAGACGGTGACGTCTGCATGATGCAGGTGGCGAATCAGCGACAGAACAACATGGACTTCAATGTCTGGGTCGAGGTGACGCTCGATGCGCTCAGCTTTTTCTTTGGCGTACTGCTTCAGCGAGTCAGATGCATCGAAGTGCCGGAAGGTGATGCTTAACTTCATCGAGACGCCTCCAAACAGATGTCAGCCCACTTCAGTCCACGGCCGCGCGGATGGCAATGGGCGAAAGCACATCTGACCGCCTTCGCCCTCGCGAGGCCTTCACCCACCGGGTGAAAAGGACCCCCAAAGTGCCGGTTATCAGCAGCAACACACTCACGCAAAGGACTTGACCCACTTCGAGGATGCTTCCGATTCGGGCGCCGAGACCCACGTGGGTACCCCAACCGTAGAGAACGGGCACGTGAAACACGTAGATGCCCAATGACATGCGCCCCAAGGGTGCGACGCGCGATGCCAACGCACGCGGCAACAACAAAGCTGCCCCAACCGTCACAAGCGCAAACGCGAGCCGCAGCAAGAACAACACGGGGTGCTCTTTGGGGAGCTCCGACAAGCCGTGAAAAAGGGTGACCCCTCCCATGAGGACACCGACTCCCAACACGGCGAAACCCGCGCGGAGACTCACTGTCGTGTGCGAGATGAGAACGCCCAAAAGCGCGCCGCTCACGAAGAATCCCGTCCACGGGAGCAACGGGAAAGGCGACTCAGGCCCATCCACGAACAGCGCCTGCCAGGGCTGTCCCAGGCCTGCAGCCCGTGCAGGTGCGCTCCAGGCCACGGCCACCAAAACGAGAACGGAAAGTGCGGCAAGGCGAATCCAGAGTCCGCGAAATCCAGCAAAGACGACGCTTGTCAGGATGAGCGAAATGCCAATGCACGCCAAAGCATCGACGCCCAAGAAATGCTTCAGCAGCTCCGGCGAACCTTGAAAGAGCCCTTGGACATCCCAAGACGGCCAGCGAAGCGCGGCACCCAGCGCAATCAGTCCGAGCGCTCGAGGGACATAGCGTCGAAGCACGTCGAAACCGGTGCGCTGACGGTCCATCACTGCCTTGGCGACCGCACAGCCACTGACGAAGAGAAACAGGGGCGCAGTCATGCCCCGAAAGAGCGTGTAGGTCGTGTACCAAGGGGCACTGCGTTGAGCGACATCCAGCAAAGCGTCAAACGAGTGTCCAGTCACCATCGCAACGACTGCCCATGCGCGCGCGGCGTCGAGCCCGGGGTTCCGAGAGTTCATGCGGTCGACTCAGAAGTAGCGTTTTCGTTTGCTGCTGGGAAGCAGGTTCATCGCCTCCCGGTACTTCGCCACGGTCCGGCGCGCAATGTCGATGCCGTTCTGGCGCAGGAGTTCCACAATCTTTTGGTCTGAAAGCGGATTCTTCGGGTCTTCGTTGGTCACCAGCTGCTTGAGCTGATGCTTCACCGCTTCGCTCGATGTGTCCTCACCCGCCACGCGCGAAATGGAAGAATTAAAGAAGTCTTTCAGCTCGAAGATGCCCTGCGGCGTGTGGACGTACTTGTTCGACGTCACACGCGAAACCGTCGACTCGTGCATCCCGATGTCTTCAGCGACGTCGCGCAGAATCAGCGGCTTGAGGTGTGCCATCCCGCGGTCCAAAAACTCCCGCTGGTACTTCACGATGCTCTCGGTCACTTTGTAGAGCGTCCGCTGGCGCTGGTGAATCGAGCGAATCAACCAGACGGCGCTCCGAAGCTTCTCTTGAATGAACTCTTTCGCCGCTCCCGGTGCCGCGCCGCCATTCTTCAGGGCGTTTCGATAGCTGCCCGAAATACGCAGCTTGGAGAGGCCGTCGTCATTGAGCACGATGGTGTAGTCGTCACCGAGTTTGTGCACGTAGACATCGGGCGTGATGTAGGGCGCATCTTCGCCTGTGAACGTGCGGCCAGGCTTCGGATTCAGTGTTTGAAGAAGTTTCGAAGCTTCAACAACTTCCTCCAACGAGACTTTGAGCTCTCGCGCGATGGCCGGCAGGTTGCGCGCTTCCAAATGCTTCAAATGCTTTTTCAACATCTGACCCAACAGCCCCGCGCGTGGGTCGACAAGGCCCTGAAGCTGAACGCAAAGACATTCTTGAAGGTCACGCGCACCGCAACCCTTGGGTTCAAGGCCCTGGATACGTCGCAGGACGCGTTCGGCAAGGCGCACGGGAACGTCAGTTTCATTGGCCAACCGAATCAGTGGGTCGCCCTCAACGTCGGCCAGCTTGAGGTATCCATCGTCATCGAGGTTGCCCAGAATCAGTTCTGCGACGCGGCGCTCGGCTTCGTTGAGGCGCAGAAACCCAAGCTGTTCTTGCAAAACGTCTTGAAGGTTTTGGGCCTTGACCAGGTGCTGGTCAAACGACGGCATGTCGCTGAAGTCAACGTTGCCCCGGTTTGAAGGTGAGGTGGGCTCGCTGAACTGGGCGCTGTTGAGGTACTGCTCCCAGTCGATTTCGGCCGGGCCATCCGCCGTGACTTTCACTTCCTCGGCCTTGTCGGACACCGGACGCTGCTCAAGCGACAAGGGCTCTGCGTTGTCGGCCTCAAGCGAAGCCTCGCCCGGAGCCTGTTCGAGCGCCTCCGTCTGAGGCGTGTCGTCTTCGCCACCCTGTTCGAGCAGTGGATTTTGTTCAATTTCTTCGCGGACTTGCTCGATCAATTCAAGCCGTGACAGCTGGAGCAGCTTGATGGCTTGCTGCAGCTGGGGCGTCATCACCAGCTGCTGGCTCATCCGAAGGCTTTGTTTGAGCTCCATTCCCATGAACGCCCCATCAAGGAGCGTGCCAACAAGAGCAGCCCGTAGGGGGTTAAGTCTACCTGCGAGGGTGTAGGCATGGCACTTGCACCATGCAGGATTCTGTACCAGCCGCTAATCGGATGTCATTTCAGCTGTTTGGAGCGGCCATCTCGTCCGACGCCAGTCGAAATCGCTCACCCAAGTACAGTGCGCGGGCCTGGGGCGAGGCTGAAATCTGCTGCGGCGTCCCCTCTTCAAGGATTTTCCCGCCAGCAATGATGTAGGCGCGATCACAAATTCGAAGTGTGTCCTGGACGTTGTGGTCCGTTATCAGGACACCCAGTCCACGCGCGCGAAGTGCCGTTATCTGCCCCTGGATGTCGCCCACGTTGATGGGGTCCACGCCCGCAAAGGGTTCATCGAACAGCATGAACTTGGGCGCCCGAATCAACGAGCGCGCAATTTCAGTGCGTCGCCGTTCACCACCGGACAGCGTCTCTCCAAAGCTGTCAGCGACATGGCTCAGCGAAAATTCTTGCAGCAAAGCCGTCGCGCGGGCCTGCCGCGCGTCTTTCGAGAGGCTCTTGTCGAGCTCAAACACCGCCAGAAAGTTTTGGCGCACCGTCAGCTTGCGAAAAATCGACGCTTCTTGCGGCAAATAGCCCAGCCCCAACTGCGCGCGCCGATGCATCGGCAGACGGGTGACTTCTGTGTCGCCGATGTGCACGCGCCCCGCGTCTGCGGCGACCAAACCCACGACCAAGTTGAAGCTTGTCGTCTTCCCGGCGCCGTTGGGTCCCAAAAGTCCCACGACTTCTCCGGGTTCGACGCGAAGATTGACCCCATCAACCACGCGCCTTCGGCGGTATGCCTTGCACAGCCCCTCTGCCCAAAGACCCCGCGAATTCATGGCGCACCGCCATCCTCTGTGCGGCGCACGCGCGGCAAGCGCGGTGGCCCCCCCTTCGTTTCAAAAATCGCCTGCGCTTTCTCGACGTCGAGCGTGTCTTTCGCGACATCGAAAATCACTTTGGTGCCCCGCATGTGGTTCTTGCCTTCGCGCGCTTCTGGATTTCCAGTGACGACCAATACGGCAGTCTCATTGTTAAAATCTGCGCGCTCACCCTTGGCCCACTTCGTGCCGTCCACGACCTCCACGTTGCCGAAGCATTCGAGATGCGTGATTTCATTGCCGATGCGGTAGTGCGCGACGAGGCGGTCGCAGGTCAGGTGAGTCGCCCCACGTTTCGCGCGAACGTTTCCTGTCCAAGTCGCCTGACCGAGCTTGGCTTGCACTTGCAAATGCTCGGCTTTGACTTCGATGGGGTGCCTCAGCGAAACGCCGCCATCCGGTACGCCCAACACCCAAAGCAACAGCATCCAAGAAAGCATGGTTAGTGCTCCGCCCGCGGCGCAGTGATCATAGCGAGCACTAAGGTCTCCCGCTGATGTGACTGTCCACGGGTCCACCAAACTCAAACACATCGTCATTGGCCCGAAACACAAAACCCATCGCTTGGAGATCGAAATTGGCACCCTCGACCAGCACTTGCGCGTCACCCGTGGCCGTCATCGTCGGCCCGTCATAGCGAGCCTTCGGCGTTTTGCCTGAAATACCACTCGCCGTTCGCACCTCCACGCCCTCTGAACCCTCGACATACTGGCTGGCAAGGTTTCCCTCTATCGCGGGTGCCGAAATCTCGACGCCGCCAATATCGCCCGGAGACCGCTGGCCAGACTGAAAGCGCCGCGGCAAACGCACACGCGCGTGAGTGCCTTCCACGTCGGCCGACGCCCGTGCGTAGACAACACGGTCCGCAGAACCCACTGCCATCAGCCGTTCGCCGCGAAAACTGCGCATCTGCACGTTCTCCAGAAGGACTTCTGGCCTCGGGCGAATGGGCTCGGGCTTCGGCGTCTCACACGCCAAGCCCAGCAGCCCGACACTTGCCAGCACGCGGAAATTCATGGCTGCGTCTTCCAGCGTCGATGCATCCAGACCCATTGCTCTGGTGCCCGGCGAATCGCAGCCTCAATCGCGTGAGTCAGCTGACCCGTCAAACGCGCGGCGTCGGCTTCGGCGTCATCGGTACGCATCACAAGCTGCTCCCGAACCTCCAACCGGTATCGCCCAGGAGCGACCCAAAAACAAAATCCTGTCGCCACCGCCGCGCCTGTTCGAAGCGCCAAGTCTGCGGCCGCGCGCGGTGTAGAAGCCAGTCGACCGAAAAAAGGCACGAAGAAGGACTGCACCTTCGTGTCTTGGTCAATCAGCATCGTCAAAATGCCGCCACCGCGGAGGGTCGCCAACATTCCGCGCGCGCTTCCCTCCGCACCGCGCCAAAGCGTACGGACATTCGCTCGAGCCCGAACGCGCTCAATCCAGCGTGTCGTGAGCGGGTCTGGCGCAACGCGCGCCACTGCAGACATGGGGTGACAGGTCAGCCCAATGCGACGCCCCAACATTTCCCAACTGCCCAGGTGGGCTGTGACCAAAACAACACCCCCACGCCCCAGAATTTCCTTCAACGCTGCTTGTTCGGTGGCATCCCAAGTGACGGTTTTTTCAATGGCCCCATCGCACCGCTGAAGACGCAAGAGTTCGCCACCCGCACGACCCAAGTGCTGAAAGCACGCGTCCGCGAGCGCCTCGTGTTCTTGGGGCGTCTTTTCCGGAAAAGCGATGGCGAGGGACTCCAGTGCCTTCTTGCGTTCGCCTTGGGCCAAGCGCCCGTACACACGGCCTCCCCAAGCGCCCAGGCGACTCACCCAGCGCAGCGGCAAGTACGAAAGCGGAAAGGCGACAGCGCGAAGCAACGAATACCGCAGCGCACGGCGCATCCGTTTTGCTAGAGGGACAGTGGACACGTGGTTTCTGGGTTAGGGCCATACCATGCGCGAGTACAACTTTGATGGCCTGGTGGGACCCACCCACAACTACGGGGGTCTCGCGTTTGGCAACACCGCCTCTGCGCGACACCAAGGTCGTGAATCGAATCCGCGACAGGCAGCGCTCGAAGGTCTTGCCAAGATGCGGTTCATCGATTCGGTGGGCGTCGGACAGGCGGTGCTGCCGCCTCACCCACGGCCTTCGCTGTCCGCCCTGCGTGCACTTGGGTTTCATGGAAGTGATGCGGAAGTTCTCGCCCGAGCGGCTGTGGACGCCGAGCACCTTTTGCGCCAGTGCTCCAGCGCCGCCGCGATGTGGACCGCCAACGCCGCCACGGTCGCGCCATCGACGGACGCACAAGACGCCAAAGTTCATTTCACGCCAGCAAATCTCCAAGCGATGTTTCACCGCGCCATCGAAGCAGACACCACGTGGCGTGTTCTCTCGGCCATTTTCTCAGACACCCGTCACTTCGTGGTTCACCGCCCGCTTCCCGGTGGCAGCCAGTTTGCCGATGAAGGTGCTGCCAACCACACGCGGCTTTTCGCTTCTCGTGGCGCCGCAGCTCACATCTTTGCTTGGGGACGCAGCGCGTTTCAGGGTTTCCCAGCGCCGTCACGCTACCCGGCGCGCCAAACCCTAGAAGCCAGTCAGGCCCTCGCACGCTTGCACCGCCTTGACCCCGCGCGATGCCTTTTTCCGCAGCAAGCACCCGTCGGAATCGACGCCGGCGCGTTTCATACAGACGTCTTGGCTGTTGGCAACGGCCCCTTTTTCATGTTGCACGCGCTTGCGTTTTTGGACCCGCAGGGCCTCTTGCATCGGCTGCGCGACCTTGTCGGCGGTGACTTCAGTTTTGCGCTCGCCGACGCAGCAGAGCTCCCGGTCGAGCGTGCGGTCGCCGCCTACCCGTTCAACTCGCAGCTGGTGACATTGCCGTCTGGCAAGATGGCGATTGTCGCCCCCAAAGACAGCGAGGCAGACCCTCACTGCCGCGGCTTCTTGAACCGCGTGCTGCATGAAGACAACCCGGTAGAAGCGGTCCACTACCTCGACGTGCGTCAGTCTATGGACAACGGTGGAGGCCCCGCGTGCTTGCGGCTCCGCGTCGCTCTGACCGATGCCGAACGCGCGTCCGTTTCTGCAAATGTTTTCTACACCGCGGCGCTTCATGCGGAACTCGAAGCCTGGGTGCGAAAGCACTACCGCGACCGTCTCGTTCCCGAGGACTTCAAGGACCCGTTGTTTGCGCGAGAAACCTTCACCGCGTTGGATGTCCTCTGCCAGATTCTTCGCTTGGGTTCAGTCTTCGATTTTCAGCGCTAGACCGGTCCCTGCGGAGAGCGTTCAGAGTCACTGGCCCGACGTGCGCGCTGCCTGCGCTCGCTGTCCCAATTGCGCCAGTCGCGCCTCGAGCGCTCCTCGCTTGCTCTCTGGCAAGCGCTTTTGGCTTTCGCGAATGGTATTCATGGCCTCGTCATAGGCCCCCAGGGCTTCGTAGGCTTCTGACAACGCGAGCCACGGTTGGGGCCAATCCGGAACGACGCGGGTGACCCAGGTCAATGACTCGAGCGCTCGCCGACGGCGCCCTTCGTGCGTGTACGTCGCCGCTTCGACTTGAAGCAGTCGCGCCCGAGCCTCAGGAGACTGGGCTAAAGCGCGCGAAAGCGCCTCACGGGCCTCGACAAAGCGCCGCGCGCGGATGCGCTGTTCTGCAAGTGCCATGGCCACTTCGACGGCCTCGGGGTGCTTCTCCAGAAACTGCATCCTCACACGCTCGGCTTCATCGCCTTTGCCCATCGACTCCAGCAGCACGGCGCGCTCAAACACCAGAAGTTCGACCTCACCGACCCGAGCGAGCGCAGCGTCAACATATTGGCGCGCGGCGTCCGTCTGTTTGGCTTGATGCAACGTCCGCACCACAAGAGCATCCCATTCTCCTGTGCCATCATCTCTTCGAGAGGACTCTTCACTCACCCAGGCGACGGCCTCTGACAACCGTCCGTCAGAAAGAAGCCGGCGCAGGACGTCTCGCGACACCGCAACGTCTTTTGGCACCAAAGCCTCGAGAGCTTCGCCGCTGCGCGCGAGCGGCAAAGCTTCCTCAATGAGATAGCGGGGATGCAGGCCCCCTGCGTAGGCCAGTTGGTACTCGACCAGCGCCTGCGTGTTTCGTCCCAGCCGACGCAACGTGCGAGCGGTCCACAAATGGGCCGCGGCGTCATGCGGTCTGAGCCAAAGCGCGCGATTCAGGAACGAGAGCGCATGGAGCGGCCCTTGTTTCGGCGCGTCAAGCGCCGCAATCGCGCCTTCCATCCAAAGCACGTGGTCCATCGGATGGCGGTGCAGACTCGCCAACAGTTGCGGGTGGACGTCTGTACCCGGGCCTTGCTCCCGCAGCGCTCGGAGCCGAGCTTCGGTCGTTTCGTACTGGGCCCCAGCGGCGACGGCACCCACAAGCATCACCCCCAAAGCACTCACGACTGCCGGCCACGACAACGTGGGTGGCGCCAGGCGGCGGCGCACGAGGCTAAAACTTGTGGCCCCCAAGACAACACTGCCAGCAACGGCTGTGGCAGGCAGCTCCAGCGCGAAATCGAACAGCTCGTGAAACAGGAGCGCGACAGCGCCACAGGTGCTGGCCAGTGCGAGCGGACTGTCTCGCCGCTGCTGCCACTGACGAAACAGAAGCACGCCGGCGGCCACACAAAAGGCAACGCCGAGCAGCGGACCGACTTCGGCCATGAGATGCAGCGGCCCGTTTTCAGCGTGCGTGAAGGCGACGTGAGGCGCGCGGTCCTGAAAGCGCGCAAAGCCTAGCGAAAACGCCCCGCGACCCATCCCCAATGGATATGCCTCGGCGGCCCGCCAAAGAGTTGGCCACATTCCGATTTTGGAATCCCATGCACTGAGGCCCGTGACGCCCTTCCATTCCCGAAGGAACGCTTCACCGGCGACATAACCCGTCAGCACGAGCGCACCGAGAACAGACACGGAAAGTACTCGCGTGCGCATGCGCCGAAGCGCAAAGAAACTCACAGCCCCAAAAACAAAAAACACGAACCCCGCGCGCGACAACGTCAGTGCCGCAGTCACGGCGCACAGCCCAAAGCACACGCCCCAAAGCCACCAGAGTGGACGGTCGCGCAGGCTGCTTCTCTCGTCCATGGCCAGCCCCAACGCCAACGTGCCGGCCAGGGTCAGGTAGGCGGCGAGATGATTCGGGTTGCCAAACGGTGTGAGAACGGTCGGGCCCGCCTCACGGAAATGCCATTGGCCCAGAAGCGCTTCCACACCAAACAGCCGATGCCCCAGAGCAGACAGCGCCAACACCACGCCCGTCAGCACCACTGAGGCCACCACGCGCCGTCTGGCGGTGCGCGTCTGCGCCACAGCGGCGCCCAGCACCAACAACAATGTGTAGGAAAGGTGCTTCGCAAGCTCCAAAAGCGTTCGCGGCGCATCTATTGAAATCGGTCGCCAGCGACCCAGCCCCAACGGCTCAAGCGCAAACCCCACCCATTCCGCGAAAACAGGGTTTGCGAAACGAAGAAGGCCTGGCGGCAGCGGAATCAGCTGAATCCCGCAGACCCACGCCATCGCGAGTGGAATCCATGCAAGCGCCGGCATCGGCAAACGCTGGCCCTGCTTTCGCCAAGCCAGGCTGGAGGCCAGAAGCCCGGCCGCGACACAGCCTGTCAAAGGAAGCACCACCCACGTTGGCGCCCCACCCCAAGCGAAGGCCGACAACGCCACGCTCAGCCAAAGAAAAAACTCAGCGATTGGCGCAAGCCCCGGGCGGCGCATCCCCAAAGTGTGGCATGGTGCCCAGCGATGCGCGCCTTCTTTCTGCTCTCACTGGCCCTTGCGCTTCCTGCGCTGACGCTCGGATGCAAAGGCCCGTGCCGTCAACTCGCCGACAAGTTATGCGAGTGCCGCACCAACACCATCGACCGGCAGCAGTGCCAACAAGAGGTGGCTCTTGAAGCCGACCGCGCCGTCATCACCAGCGAAGACGACGAAGTCTGTGCTGCCTTGCTCGAAGGCTGCGACTGCAACAACGTGAGCACCGCCGAAGGCAAAGCCGCCTGCGGGTTGGCGCGTTAAGACTACTCACCGCATGCTGATTTGTGCCGTTGCCATTCTTGTCCCCGGCTGATGGGCAATTCACGGGCAACTTGGTTTGAACCAGGCCGTTGCGACGCCCCAGTGAGGCCTCAACATTTCTGAGCCCACCGTCTTCACTCCGCCAGGGCGCGCAAGACATCTCCCGAGTCGTAGACATGAGCGTCTCCCAAGTTCGAAGGCTTTACTCTCTCGGGAACGAAAACGGCTCTGTGGAGCTGCTGCCGCCGCGACACGAATGGCGGAGCAGCTTTCGCCAGTAAGTCGTTCACCGCTTGTGTGGCGACTTGCCCACCAGTTTGCCCGACCCGCCATTTCACCTCCGCAATGAGAAGATGTTCTCCATCGACCGACTCCGCGACCAAGTCCCATTCCGGCCCACTCCCCTGCCAATAGCGTTGGGCTGGCTTCCAGTCGATGGAATGCTCCCGTCGAGACTGCCGAGTTCGAATTCCCCTGAGGTGCGGCGTGCTTCGTCGGCACAACTGTTCCCAAGTTTGCGCGAGCAACGCGTCCCGATGCTTCGTCCATAAAGCCAACCGACCGCTGGAGGATGCTTGGGCCAGCATGGAGCGATGCGGTGAAACAACACGGAACCACAGGCGGAAGAAAGGATCGGCGATCTTGTAAAGGGAACGCTTGTTGCCTTTCTCGGAATCGCCGAACGGAATCTCGCGCTCGACGATTCCCAGGTCGACCAGGCGCTGCAGCGGCCGTGACAGCGACGTCGCGGGCTGGCCCACGCGCCCTGCGATTTCGGACAGTCGATGGCATCCCATGCCAATGGCATCGAGAACCGGTCTCAGCGCCGTCGCAGAGGGGCGTTCCTCTAACAGAAGGCGATCCGGCTCTCGGTGCAACGGCCCTTGAGGATCCAGCACCAGGCGATCGATCTGCTCTTCCAGTCGCTTCGTTTTCAGGTCGCTGGCCAATTCCCAGTAACGCGGAATGCCACCCCAGGCCGCGTAGTGCTCAATCACTGCGCGAGGCGTAAGAGATTGAAAGGCACCCGTCATCCAATGTGGAGAGAGCGGCTGCAGCGACATCAACTCTTGCGCGCGACCGAAAAGTGGCGCGGTGGCATCCAGCACAAGGCCCTGCATGAGTCGTTGACTCGAGCCCGCCACGACGACCGTTAGGCGTGCGTCGGGAAGCTCATGATCCACCCAGCGCTGCAAGATGCTGGGCAGTTCCGGAGCGGACTCGACGAGATAAGGAAGCTCGTCCACAACGAGCGGCCCGCGCCATTTGGACCGTTTGGCCTCCAGAGCGAGGCGACGCAGCAAACTCCCCCAGTCCGGGTACTCCACGTCGGCAAATCCGGGGAACCGCTCGTGCACAGCCTGCGCAAAAAAGCGTCTCTGGAAATCTGCGGAAGACTGATCCGCGACGAAGTACAGCCCCTGCGATTTTTGGCACCACTCGAGCAGCAAGCGTGTCTTGCCCACGCGCCGACGGCCCCAGACAACACCGAAGCCTCCCTGGGGTCGGGCACGCAATCCGACAAGGCGCTCCATTTCTGGGGTTCGGTTCAGAAAGTCCATTGAAACATTATGCACGCTTTCATTATGTTTGTAAGCATAACCGTTCCAACGGCTGAACGTGGGCAACTAAAGGCTGACCGGCCCATTTCCCCCGCACAAAACAATGCAGGGGCTTTGCGCGACAACTGCCCCAGACAGCAGCGCGGCCAATGGTGCCGCGGCCGCGGGTTCAACCAGCAAGCGACAGGACTCCCACAATGCATGCCGCGCGTCTGCGATGGCGGCGTCGCTGACCAACACCACGCCTTCGGTGAGGCGCTCCACGATTGCCAAATTCAGCGCTTCGGTACGGGACGCACCCAACGCCGACGCCGTCATCGAGTGAATGTCGACATCCACAGGGCTGCCGAGCGCCAGCGCGCGATGCAAGGTGGGAATGCCTTCGGGCTCCACACCCACAACCCGCATGCCGGTGCCGGCGAGCGCGACGCCGACGCCGGAGAGAAGTCCACCACCCCCAACAGCACACACCACGGCGTCACATTTCCCCTGGGTCTGCTCCATGATTTCCAGCGCCAGCGTCCCCTGCCCTGCAATGATTTCTTTTTGTGCGAACGGATGAATCCAGGGCAAGCGTTTCTCGGCAGCAAACGCCCGTGCGGCTTGCTCTGCGTCTGCGTAACGCTCTCCGATGACGGTGATGTTGCCGCCCATGCGCACGATGCGTTCGCGCTTCTCGGCGGGCGCCGTCTCCGGAACAAAAATGTGCGCCTGCGCGCCAACCCGCTGCGCGGCGAGGCAAACGCCCAGGCCGTGGTTCCCGCCGGATGCCGCAACCACTGCAGACGGCCTGGGCTTCATCGACAACACAGCATTCAGCGCCCCGCGCACTTTGAACGAGCCGGTCTGCTGCGTGTGCTCCAGTTTCAGCCAGACGTGATGACCGCCGATGTCCGCTTCCAGCACGGGCGTCATTCGCACATGGGGGCGAATGCGCGCAGCGGCTTCCTTCACATCTGCACGATTGGGAACGTCCGCGAGGTCAGAAGTCGCGAACAGTTCGGCTTGCCACAGCTCACTTGCTTTTTCGAGGTTGTAACGAAGTTCCGTTTTCACAAGCTCCCAAGGTCTGTTGCTTGGCCCTAGGAATACAGCGCCCACCCTGCAGCACCGACGAAGCCCAGCAACGTGAAAAGAATTGGCGCATCCGTCAAAAGCACACGTTCGGGCGCGCCGCCAGCCCCCTGGCGATGAATCAGAAAGAGGTAACGGAAAAATCCATACAAGACGAAAGGCACCGTGAATTTCATCCGGTCGGAACCCACTTTTTCGATGGTTTCGGCAGACACGGCGTAGAGACCGTAAGACAACACACACGAAGCCGCGGTCACAGCAATCAGTTGGTCTAAGAGTGGAAGCGAGTACTGCTCAAGACTTTCACGATGGGCGCCAGCATCCCCTGCCAAGGCCGACAGCTCTGCACGACGTTTGGCAAAACCCAAAAACACGGCAAGCAGCAGGGTGCATAAGAACAGCCAGTTCGACACGGGCACGTCGATGGCCACACCCCCACCGGCCACACGAATCACGAAGCCCAGTGCAATCACCATCACATCCACCAAAACGAAACGCTTCAGCGCAAACGTGTAGAGGACTTGCAACGCCAAATAGGCGAGCGCGACTTGCCCAAACTGCGGCCTCACTGCAAACGCCACCCCCAGGCCACCGGCCCACCCCAAACACCACACCGCAAAAACGACGAAGCCGGAGAGCTCACCCGTTGCGATGGGGCGCAGGCGTTTTTCAGGGTGACGTCGGTCCTTGTCTCGATCGACCCAATCGTTGAGCGCGTACGTTCCGGCGGCGAGCAAACAAAAACTCGCGACGGCCAGCGCGGCGTCCAACGCTGCGCCTGGCCGAAACACGCTGCGCGAAAAAAGAAGCGGTGCGAAAACGGCGAGATTTTTCGTCCACTGACGCGGACGGACAGTGCGCAGAATTGCCGCCAAGGTCATTCCGCCTTCTTAGCAAGCACCGTGCCGACGATGGACAAATAGAACGGTCGTTTAGGCGCGCGTGCCGGTCAGCACCTGGCGCAGGCGACCCATTCCTTTGGCCAGTCGCATTTGACCCAGTTTCGACACGGGGTCGACGATGGCCCTTTCCAACACCGCACGCGTCGCGCGCGGAAGCGACGGAGACAGGCTTTCAATCACGTCGCGCAATTCTGGGAACAGGCGCGACGTGATGGCCAGCGCCACAAAAGTCGCCCGCTCCAAACGACAGGCACGTGCACGCGTTTTCAAGACGCTTGCGTTCTGCGGGCGCGCATACACACCGCCAAGAGAGAGCGCGCCCTTCACCAATTCCCGAATGTCGATGTAGGCAACAAAGGGAATTTCGAAGCCTCGTCGCGCAGCGTCCAAGCAGGCCAGGAGCAGCGCATCTTCTAAATCAGGCCGAAAAAAAGAGCTCCCGTACACGGGCGCCGGCAATGCCCTTTCAAAGATGTCGCGCTCGGCTTTCTCACGCCCCTTCCCCAAAAGCCCGCTGTTCAACGCAACTGCTGTGCGACCATCTGACACTGCGGCGGTTGCCGACAATGCGCTCGCCAACTTGGCGTCGAATCGAAAGTGATTCTGTCCCATGAAGTTGGCAAAGCCTTCGACGTCGCCCGGCGCAAGGAGCAGCTCAATATCGGCCACAGGTCGAAAGCCCACGTGTGGGTAAAGCACTTCGACAAAGCTTGCAGCACCCAGCAACAGGACACGCCGCCCCTCCAAGGCGCTCACGGAGCGCTTGAAGTTGACAAGCTTCATGACGTTGTCGCTCAACGCGCCTTGATAGACCGACAACAATCGGTCACGCGCCCACTCGGGTGCGTCCGCTCCAGCAAGGCGATACTCCAAGTTGTACGCAGCCAGCGGCGCAAGGCCGTTGCCAATGGCCCAGGGCACGTAGGCATCCCAGGGCGCTTGCTTCAGCGATTGGCGTGGGGGGGCAAAGCTGGAGAGCTGCTGAAAAAGCGCGAGCATCGTGACCCTGCGCATACTCGAACTGTGCCAGCCCCGCCACGTGGCCGCTCGCGCAACCCACGCAGAAGTCCCATCGGACTACTTTCGCAAGGACAAGACGTTCGCGGGGAGCGGTTCTCGCGAGAAACCAAACAGTGTCTTTGCAGCCGCATCGGCCAAGAGCTCGAGCGCGAGCTCTTCATCGCGGTCAACTTCCAGCCGACCATCCTGCCAATGCACGCACAACGTCCCCCACACCTGACCTTGGTGTTCCAAGGGGGCTTCCCAACGCAACAACGGGCCTTCACCAGGTCGCCGAACTTCGTAGCGGACGCCTTCGCCCGGGTCCTTGAGAGAGCCCTTGAAATACATCTCAAAGAAACTCGCACTCATCGCTTCGGCCAGCGGTTTTGCAGCGGTCCACATGTCCTGTGTGGTGCGCGAAGACTCCACGGCGTCGGTGGAAGCCCTCACGATGGTACGCAACGCAATGTTGCGCTGGCGCGCCCGCTGAACAGTCGGCGCAGCACCCAAGTTCAAGTAACCCAGTTTGCGCATCAACACGGTCACCACAAGTCCAATGCCCGCAAGCAGGACGATACTTTGCGCGCCGTTGGCAAAGCTGAGTGCCACAGCCGTCGCGGCAAACACGCAACACAGTCCATAAAGCACAAGCACCGCCCGGCGTTGGCTCAACATGAGCCGGGACATGAGTCGGTGATGAATGTGTTCCTTGTCCGCGCTGAACATCGACCGCCCCAACACCGTGCGGCGCGCCATCGCCAAAAGGGTGTCCATAATCGGAAGTCCGAGGGCAATGATGGGGACCAGGAGCGCGACGGCCGTGCCGCTCTTCTGCGATGTCCGCACGGAGACAGCAGCCAAAACGAATCCCAAAAACATGCTTCCCGTATCGCCCATGAAAATCGACGCGGGATTGAAGTTAAACAGAAGGAAGCCCAGCAGAGCCCCCGCCAGCGCCGCCATCATCAGCGACATCAAGGCTTCGCCACGTGTGAAGGCGAGCACGAAGTTCGCGGCGGCCACAATGAAGGCGACCCCGCCGGCCAGGCCATCGAGCCCGTCGATGAGGTTCATCGCGTTGATGACACCGACAATCCAAAAGACTGTGAGCGGAAGCGCGAAGTAACCCAGCGCAATGTCCCCGCCAAACGGGCTGGCTACCGCATGAATGCGGAAACCCAGCGCCCAAAGCCCTAGGGCCACGGCGACTTGTACGATGAACTTCTTCGACGCGCCTGCCCCCCTGAGGTCGTCGTAAAGCCCGAGCGCAGCAATGACGAGTGTCCCTCCAAACAACGCGGCCACAATGCGTGGCTCCGAGGAGAAACTTTGTCCAACACTGGAATCCACCCACAAGAGCGCGACAAGCGGTGCAAAGAAGCCGCCAATCAACGCCAGACCACCGAGTCGCGAAACAGGCGCTGCGTGAAGCTTTCGAGTGCCTCGTACCGTGTCGTACCAGGCAAAACGATGCGCGAGATTCCTCACCACCAACGTGAGCGTCGCACCCGCGATGAGTGCAGTCAGAAATGCGATGGACAGCGTCATGGCAACAAGAGGGGCTCGATGTCCTTACCTCTTGCTGGATTTTCAGGAAAGGCGGCGACTTCACCCGGCGGGCGAGCGCGGATGACTTTTCGGCAAAATCCCCTGCAATTCATCCAGGTAGCGCTTCGCCAGGAGCTCTCGTGAAAAGTGCTTCTCGACGTAACGCCGTCCGTTCCTACCTAACTTTTCGCGTAGGCCAGCGTCACACAATGTGATCAAAGCCTGCGCGATGTCGTCGGCGCTTTCTGGCGGTGCATACACGCCGGCCTGGGCTTCCTTGACCAACTGTCGCGCTTCGCCATCGACACCCAGAAGAATGGCGCGTCCGCTGCCCATGATTTCGAACAACTTGGAAGGCAGCACTGTTTTGAACAGCGGGCTGGCCTTGAGCAGCACGCAGGCGACATCGCATGCCGCAAGAAATTGGGCGATTCGCTCACGCGGCTGCTGGTCGACAAACTGCACGCTTTTGAGTTCCAGCGCCTGAGCCCGTGCCTTCAACGCGACCTTGTCGGCGCCCTCTCCCACAAACACAAAGCGAATCTCCGGCCTGTCGCGCAATCCTTCCGCTGCGTCCAACAGCGTGCCCAAACCGTGCGCCATGCCGTGCGTCCCCACGTACAGACACATCAGCTCGTGACGCTGAATTCCAAGTGTGGCCCGCAGCGCCTCATCGCGCGGTTGTGGTGAAAACAACTCCAGATCGACCCCATTTTTCACCACACAAAGCTTCTTCTCCGGCACGCCACGGCTCACCAGTTCTGTCACAAAAGAATCTGTGACCACGACGATGCGCCGCGCCCACCGGTAAAGCGCCATCTCCACGCGTTCCAGCAGCCGAATGAGCGGATGGGACGCCGGCAACGCGCCAACCGCCACAATGGACTGGGGCCACAAGTCGCGAACCTCAAAGACGAAGGGCACGCGCTTGAGCCAAGACAACCACGCGCCCGCAACCGCGGTCAGAAGTTGCGGGCTTGTCGCGATGAGGACGTCCGGCCGCTTCACCACAAAAGGCCCAACAACGCATGCGGACAACGCAAAGGACACGTAGCTCAAGACGCGACGAAAAAAACCCTGGTTCGCCGCGGCATAAATCGGAACGCGTACCACGCTGACGCCTTCAACGCGTTCCCGCATGAACCAACGCCCCTGATAGCCCTCTGCGATGACACCGGTGGGGTGGTTCGGAAAACCTGTCAGCACCGTCACTTCGTGGCCTGCCCTTACCCAGGCTGCCGCGAGCTCCGACACGCGGGCAGCCGGTGCTCCCATTTCTGGCGGGAAGTATTGAGACACATACAAAATTCGCACTGCACTCATCCTTCACTGCGTGGCACGCCACATGGCGCAGAAGCAAAGGTCAAGCGACGCGATGTTCCACGCCGTCCAAAACAACAAACCACCCCTCCACGTTTTCATGAAGTCGCACATCTTGGGCGTTCCACAGCAGTGCATACCCAAGCCTGGCGTCTTTCGCGTGAACGCTGACGGCGTGTTCTGTGACCTCAAAGCGTATGCCGAACTCGGGTGCATAGGCACTCGCCCGTTGGGCACCCTCTCCCGCCAGCGGCACAAATCGGAGCGGTGTTCGACCCGGCAGAAAGCGCGCGCGAGAGACGACCTTGCTTGGCTTGGCGCAGTGGACTTTGTCGATAACGATGAGCGCCCGTTCCGGGAAATACAGCACCCGACGGTCTTGAACCCACCCTTGAAACGCCTCAAGGCTCGCGCGCAAAAAAATGCGGCCCTCCCGCTGTTCTGCGTGACGAAACAAGATGCGACTTCGCCCACCCACACGGAAGTCCGCCCACAATTCGTCGGGGCCTTCGTCGTCGACCGTAACGGTGTTGTGCGCCACCGCTGAGCGAAAGAAGGCACGATGGGGGCTTTGGTACCCATCCATGCCGGCATTCACGACGCGCCGCTCACCGCCAACGGAAAGCTCATAGCTCAACGTGTCCGAGTGGGCGTGCCCAGGTTGATGCGGCGGCCCCAACTGCCCGGCGTCGAGCAACAGGGCTTCTTGGCGGCTGGGCCGCACGACCCAAAAACCTGTCTCCGGAAGGTCGGTCAGCAGCGCCGGCGGAACGGTCGTCTGCGTCTCCCACCGGGCGAACAACTCGCTCGGCCGAGGCGCCTGTCCAAGCACAGCGTCGTTGAACAGCGGGATGTCACCGTCTGGGTGCAGAACACGCGCGAGCCACTGTCCCATTTTGTCAATCGCTTCATCGAGCCAAAGAATTTTCCGCCCCCGCGCTTTGGCCAAGTCCCGAATGTCGAGCAAATCGGCCCACAGGAGCGCGTGGTACATGGGGCTGCGCTCGCAGTGTCCGCCATCGGCAAGCAGTTGTTGAGCGAGCTCGCGCTGCAAATCCCCCAATCCTTGTTCGGCGTGAGTCTGTGCTTCTTCCCCGGACAACAGAAGACCTGCTGCCGCACGCGCGCAATAGTTCTTGAGGAGATGGTTTCCCAACAGATGAACTTCGGGGAAGGCGGCCACATACCGCGCGTGAAGTGCGACGAGGCCACACAACTCGGGTGAAGACAAAGGCCCCATCAACGCCGCGATGGCGCACAAATTCATCAGCCGCGCACTGACGCAGTAGGGTTCCCAACCTTCTCCAGCCGATGCCGCAGGGTTCTGACGCGCCCATTCCTGCACGAGCGCCACTGCCGAAGCCATCATGTCGTCTCGGTCAGGGGCTTGCGGTGCCGCTTCGGCACGGGCGCGCGCAATATCGAGATAGTGCAAGTGGTAACGCACGAGTTTGGGCAAATCGAGATTCGCCCATGCGGAAGCCGTGGTTTCCACACCCGCCAGCCGCACGGGCCCAACCATAGACGCACGGGCCCAGGCGATGCGCTCAGGGTCGAGCGCCGGCGCGGAACAGGAGACCACGACTTCGCCGGTCAGCGGACCCGGCTGTTCCAGCAACTTTTGCAGCTTTTCGGGGTGGCGGCGAAAGGCGCGCCATCGCCGTTCGTGGCGAAGCCTGCCGACAATTTGCTCGCGCTTGAGGCGTTTGAGCGTTCGCCACCATGTGCCCACCGTGGGCGTCATGCGCGCGCACGCTCCAACAAAGCATCGACGCGCGGACGCACAAGCACAGGCTCTCCGGTCCGCAGCGACTGGAGCGCCGCGAGCGCCGCACACGTTGTCGACATCAGGCTGCGCAAGGATTGGGGCGACTTCCCAGATGCAACTGCGCGCACAAACGCGTCCAGCGATGCGGCGTGGCCCTTGTCTTTGGAGAATGACCGCTCGTTCTTGGCGCGTCGACCGTGATGAAGGGCCAAAGTCTTGAAATCATCCAGCACAGCGCTTCTGCCACCCCCATGAACCTCGAGACGTTCTTTCGGAAGCGCTGGGTTTCCTTCTGAGGTGTAGAGGATGGTTCCCACCGCGCCAGTGCTCAATTCGAGCGTCATGACGATTTGTTCGTCTGGACGAACACCGTCCGTCGCCCCTCGCACTGCGCTGGCCATGACGCGTTCGACTTCAGCGTCGCTTCCGTCGGCGATGAGGTCAATGAAGTGACAGACTTCGCCCAACAATCTTCCCCCGCCGGCATCTGGATCATTGAGCCACGACCCTGCCGGAACGCGTCCGGCGTTGATGCGGTAGCTCCACATCGCGGGCTGTCCCGTCTCACCCATGAAAGCTTTGAGCGACTTGAAGAGGGGTGCCTCGCGACGGTTGAAGCCGACCATCAGCGGCCGACCCGACGATATCGCTTCGCGCGCAACCTCAAGGAGACTCGGCTCGTCCAACGCCAAGGGCTTCTCCACATAGACTGCTTTGCCTGCCTGGAGTGCCACCACCACTTGCTTCGCATGCAAGTGATGGCGCGTGGCAATGACAACACCATCGGTTCCGGCTGCAGACAGTGTGGCGTCCACATCGGTGCTGCTTTGTGCAAACCGAAACCGTTCGGCAAACGCCAGCGCCGACACACCCCTGGCCGAAGTCGCGGTACAACGGCGAATGTCTGAGCGCTTTGCCAAAAGCGGACCCAAGACGCTTCCTGCAAACTGTCCGGTTCCCAGCACCGAAATACCCGGCTGACCTGCGAGCGAGAGTGAAGCGCGCTCGAGTTCGATGGCGTGAGACAGCGGTGCGTGGGCATCGTAGGTCAACAAGACACCCAACGAGGGCGTTTTGGCCTCTCCCGACACGACCCGGTACGCGTTCTCCGCGTCCGACACTGCGAAACGGTGGGTTATCAACGGCGCCGTCTGCACTCGGCCCTCAGCACACTGTTCCAGAAACGCCGAGAGGTTTCGCGCCAGCGTCCAGCGGACGTAGCCCAAGGGATAGTCGACCCCCCGCTCTTCGTAGGTGGCGTCGTAGCGACCTGGGCCGTAGCTGCGACTCTGAAGAACGGCGAGTTCCTTGTCGTAATAAGGGCGCCGCGGAATGTTCATGGGCATCGCGCCCACAACGACAACGCGACCGCGGTCTCTTGAGAGTTGTCCGGCCAACGCCACGGGGTCGTCTGAATCGGTGGCCGCAGTCAGCAGAATGGCGTCAAGACCTCGGCCTTCGGTAAAGCGCGCCACCTCTGCGGCGACATCGTCCTCTCGCATCAACGCGAGGTCAGCGCCCAACGATTTCGCCAGTGCGACACGCTGCGCGTCCAAGTCGATTCCCACCACACGGCAGCCGTTGGCACGAACCAGTTGGGCAGCCAGCTGGCCAATCAGTCCAAGCCCGATGACGCCAACCCGCTCGCCGAGGGTGAGGTTCGCCGTCCGCACGCCCTGAAGCGCAATCGCACCCAGCGTCGCAAACGCCGCGGCCTCGTCCGTGACCGCATCCGGAACTGGGACGCACAGTTGAACGGGTACGGCGTTGAACTCGGCATGGCTCGCCACTTTTGCGCCCGCACACGCAACGCGTTCGCCCATCGTCCGCGTCTGGACACCCTCGCCCAGTGCGACCACAACACCCATCGCGCTGTAGCCCAGAGGCAGGGGCTGCTCGAGCTGCTGGAAGACGGCGCGCGCAGTCGCCACGGGGCCATCCTTGACCATCTTGTCCACAACCTTCTGGACCAAGTCAGGGCGTTCCATCGCTTTGCCCGCAAGAGACTTGCGCGCGAGCTCCAGCGCCATGCGCTCTGTTCCGGTGGAAACAAGCGAGCAGCGCGTTCGGACCAAAACGGTACCCGGCGAAGCTTGGGGCGCGGCAACGTCAGCCACGCGCAGTTCGCCCGTTTTGTAGGATTGAAGGACTTGCTTCACGTTGAACCCACCGAAGTCCTACCACGCACCGCGCCAAGCAGAGTCAGTGGACCGCGAGATTCGAGTTGTGGTTCTGGGGAAAGCCCAGCTTCGCGCAGCAGCAGTTGCCATTGCTCTGGCGGCCAACGGTTGCGAGAGACCTCGAGGTAGCGGCGATAGTTCCGAAGCTTCGGCACACGCGCAGTCAGAGGACCCATCGCGGTCCCGACCCAATCCACGCTGAACAGGCCTTCCACTTTTCGAATCCAATGGGCGGGATTCGGAACGGTTGCTAGGAATACACCCCCTGGCGCAAGCACGCGTGCGCATTCGGCCAAGACGACCGGAACATCTGGCACGTACTCCAGCACGCTCGAGGCCAGCACGGCATCCACCGACGCCGTCGCCAGCGGCAAGCTCCGCCAGCCCGTGGGGAGTTCGTGCCAACGAATTTTCTCGTGTCCGAAACGGACTTTGGCCTGGTCCAGCATCCGCTGCGAAACATCAGCGGCGGTGACGGCATACCCCTGCGCGTTCAGTGCGCCCGCCAAATCCCCTGTGCCGCAACCCAGTTCAAAGATGTTCGCCGGTGGAGGTTTTCGCTCGCGGAGTGCGACAACGAATCGCAAGAGGCGGTCACGCAGCGAGCCTGAGACGTCATATTTTTCACCCCAAGAGGGTGCCTTTTCGTCGAACAGTTCGACCACTTGCGTGCCCAACGTGTCGCGCTTCATCGGGGTACGCCCCGGCTCTTGGCAGCGACTTGCTCACGAAACACAATGGCCTCTGCAATCAGCCGGTCCAATGCATAGAGCTGCCCCGCGCGGCCGGCCCATACGCCGCCTCGCCAAAAGTACGACACCCAGGGTGCCGCCAGAACGCCCCAAGGCCACCGCTGACGAATTCGATCTCGCCACGTCAGCTTCCCTTCTGCAGCGCGAACCGTCAGCGCGCGGGCGTAACGCAGTTGCGTGAGCAAATAGCTTTCGTAGGGCTTGCGGTCGTCGTGCACAAGCCCAGTCGAAGTCGTGGCGGTCGACGACCCGCTTCGCACGCGCTCACCGTGTCCTATCGCTTCGAAGTGCGCCGCCCCGCCTGCCAGCAAAAACGCTTTCGGCGGACACAACGAACCGTGCGCCAACCGTTCGCCCGCCCACCACATTTCAATGGGTGCAGAAACCACTTGTGCACCAGCCTCTGCGAGCCGAAGCGCTTCATCGACAAGGCCCTGCGAGACCCGCATGTCCGCGTCCAACACCAGGGCGACATCGCCCTGGGCTGTGCGCTTTGTCGAAATCTCATTGTAGGCGGAAGCGTGACCTTCGTAGGTGTAGGACTCCACTGTTGCGCCGGCTTCCTTCGCGAGCGCTGGCGTTGCATCGGTCGAGCCGCTGTCTAAAACGATGACCGGAACGCCGAGTGCGCGCACCGCCTGCACTGTCGCGACGATGTTCTGCGCTTCGTTCTTGGCCAAGACCCAGCCCCCAACGCGTTTCACAAAACCCCCGCCGCGGTTTGCTTCAGAATGCCGTGCAGGCGTTCCCAATGAGACGCCCACGTCAACGTCGCCACGCGCCGCGTCCCATTCTGAATGAGCCTGTCACGCAACGTGGCATCATTCAGAACGCGCGTCATTGCCTCTGCGCATGAAGAGGGGTCAAACGGGCTGAAGTACACGGCGGCATCTTGGCAAAGTTCGCGGTTGATGGGGACATCCGCAGCAACAATCGGCCGCTGCGCTGCCATGGCTTCTGCGAGCGGGTGTCCGAAAGACTCGACGACAGACGGGTAAACGAACAACGACGCTTCCGCGTACAATTTGGCCAGCCCTTCTGCCTTCAGCACGCCCGTCGACGCTGCCAATCCTTGGTGGCGCAGACTGTCCAACAACAGCGCGTCGCGGTGGCGAATGGGATTGTGAATGTTTTCAAGCCTGGGGTCAGCGGGCGTTTTCAACAGCACACGCTGTCCACGCTGCGCGAGCAAGCCCATCGCCTCAAACAAGGTGCCCAGATTTTTGTGTTCCGAGTAGAGACCTGTGAACACCGCCGTCGGCAGCATGGGCATTGGCCGCGCGCCGCTGTCGAGACCGAACCGCTCAGACCGCACACCGTAAAGGTTGACGACAGTCCGACGCTCGCAGCTTGGGACCGCGGAAAGCAGCTCTTGGCGCATCGTTTCGGAGGGCACCATCACCCGATGGGCTCGTGATGCGGACAGGTGCGCAAGGACCTTGCGTGCGTTTTCGCTTTGCCGAAGACGCCAAGTTTTTTGGGGAAGAATTCTCTGCCGATAAAGCACTGAAAACGGCAACGCATTGCGGACCAACAAGAGTTGGGGAACGGGACTCGACAGCATGCCGAGATTCGCGCTGCTAAACGCCACGTCAATGCGCTCGCGCATAAGCCATCGCCGCTGAGACACTTGGTCCATCCAAAAACGCCGCAAAGCGCCGGGGGCTTTCGGAAGCACAGAGAACTTCAGCGCGTCCGTTGACGGACCCAACAGCGTGTCTGTTCCCGCCGGGACCCACACCACGAGTGTTGCGTCACGAGGTTGGGCACGAAACTCAGCCAGCAACTCTCGAAGGTAGGTGGCTGCGCCGCCCAAAGAGGCCGAAGCTGCATTCACCCAGACACGCATCGACGCGTTCTACCCTAGGCCTCGCGCCCAGCGGCCCAAAACCGCCAGCATCCAAACGCGCGTCCACAGTTGTGCGTCCACGCCTGACAAGAAAGCGTTCCAAACTTCCGTCACGGCGTCAGGGTTCACCCAACCCGTGCCTCGCACATCTTCAAGAAGCCCAGCGACCAAATCCCGAAGGGGGCCCTGCATCCAGCGCGCGTACGGAAGCGAAAACCCCCGCTTGGGCGCCTGCCTGACGGCAAAGGGCAACGGCACTTGCACCGCCTTCAACAAGAGCGGCTTTGGGACACCTCGTTCCAGCGACCGCTCGCCGGGAATGCGAAAAGCCGCCTCCACAAGCTGGCGGTCAAGCAAAGGCACCCGAATCTCCAGACTGTTCGCCATGCCGTAGTAGTCGGCATCTTTCAGCAAGGTGTTGGCGAGGTAATGGCGACTTTCCAGAACGCGAATGCCTGCGACGTCGTCCTCTGGGGGGAGATGCTGGGTGTCCCCCGTGTTTGGCAACAACGACGCATTCAGACGCTCATGCTTAAACGACATCCCCAAGTGATGAAGCTCGGCGTCTGAGAACAAGCGGCGACGACGAAGGTAAAGCGAGGCGAGGTCTGCCGGCGTCGACGCCAACTCCACCGCTTTTTGACGTCGAATCTTTGTGGAACCTGTCCAGGCCGTCGCCACCAATGCTTTGCGAACACGTGGCGGAATCCACGACAAACGCTTCGCCCAACCGTGCAAGCGCGGTACCGAGCGAAAAGTGGAATAGCCCGAAAAGACTTCGTCACCGCCCAGGCCTGAAAGCGCCACGACAATGCCGCGTTCGCGAACAGCTTGCGAAATCAGAAAAGTGTTGAGGCCATCGACGCTTGGCTCACCGCCTCGGGACAGCCAAGCTTGAACGCGTGGCAGCACGTCGGCTTCTTGAAGCGCGATGGCGTGGTGGCGAACACCCAATGCCTGCGCAGTCTGTTGGGCAATCGGAGTCTCATCAATGCCTCGGTCAAACGGGGCAGATACCGTAAAAGTATCGAGGTCGCCGTCGCGTATCTGCGCCGCAACCGTCGCCACGGCGGTGCTGTCGATGCCCGCTGACAGGAACACGCCGGTCTTCACATCGGCGACCAGGTGCGATGCGACGGCATCACGAAGCAATTGAGACAGGGACTCGGTCGCAACCTTTTCTTCGGGAAGCGGAAACGACCAATAGCGTTGGGCTTTGGGCTCCAGACGCGGCTCAGCGAACGTCAGTGACAAGAGGTGTCCTGGCATCAGCGCGTGTGCGCCAAGGATTCCTGTCCACGGCGCGGGCACCGACCCATAGGCCAGTACGCTCGTCAGCGCTTCCGTGTCGACGCGCCTTTCCAACCACCCCGTCGCCAAAAGCGCCTGCGTTTCCGAAGCAAACAGGAATCCCGACGATGTGTGGGCCCACACCAAGGGCTTGATGCCCAAAGGGTCTCTCGCCAAGAGCAGCGTTTTGTCTCGCGCGCTCCAATAGCCAAACGCAAACATCCCGGAAATGCGCTCGAGCGCGCGGGTCCCCCAACGCGCCATCGCCAACAGCAAGACTTCGGAGTCGGTGCGGGTCCGACAAACATCACCAAGCCCAGACAGCTCGTTTCGCAGGGCCGCGAAATTGTAAATTTCGCCATTGTACGTGAGCCAGCTTCCACCCGGCTCGGTCATGGGCTGTTGCCCCGCCGCAGACAAATCCAAAATGCTCAGCCGCCTGTGGCCAAGCGCGAGCCAGCCGTCACCGGCGGGCAAAACGACAACGCCTTCACCGTCGGGGCCGCGATGTTTTTGAGCCGACACCATGACGCGCACCGCACGTTCTGCAGCGCTTTTGTCTTTGCTGAAAGCGCCGGCGATGCCGCACATGTCAATCCACCCAGGGGGAAAGTGCGTTCAAGACGCGTTCCTCGAAGCGTTCGTCGGTGAACTCTGCCCTGACGCGTGCGCGCAGCTGCAGGCCTCTGGCTTGAGCCAACGCCGCGTCTTGCAAGAGGGGAAGGGCAGCCTCGGCGACGGCTTGACCGGTCACCTGCTCTACCCAAGTCATCCCATTTGGAAAAAGCTCATCCAACACGGTACCGCGCAGCCCCAGAACAGCCATTCCATGGGCCGCCGCTTCAGCCGCCACCAAACCAAAACCTTCACCACTGGAGGGAAACAGCAGCGCACGGCTCTTCTGGTACCAGGCGTCGCGGTCGTCATTGGAGATGCGACCCAGAAAGCGCACGCGCGATAGATTCAGGGCCTCGACGCGCTGCTGCAACGCTGCGCGACCTGTTCCGTCACCCACGATGACAAGTTCGGCATCAAGAACCTGCTTGGAAATCAACTGCCACGCCTCCAAGACAGCGAAGTGGTTCTTGGCGTGTTCAGATGCGTCCAATCGCGACACAACAAGCGCAACGGGCTTGCGGACCGCAAGCTCCAACGCGGGCACTTGGACCCCAAGCCACGCCACCTGAGGTTGAGAAAGCCAAGGGTTGATTTCCTTCGCCCGTTTCGCGGTGAAGTGAGAGTTGGCAAGCAAGAGGGTGGCATTCGTGAGCGCTGCACGGTGCGCCGGCGTCTGGGGACGCCACACTTCGACCCCGTGAAGAAACACGCCGTAGGGAACCTGTCTCAAACCCGGGACCCACCGGTGAATTCGCGCCAGGTCCACGTGTTCGTACAGAACAAATGACGGACACGACAGCGCACCCGCCCACGCCTGCGCGGCGAACACGCTCGCACGAAGCGCGCGCAGCCAGCGAGGGGGGTGCTTCCAAAGGCGCACTTCTCCCTTTTTGGACAACACGCGCTGCACGTGCGCCGACACAACGCCGATACCACCAAAGGCCTCCCCCACGCCTGAGGTCGCCAGAACGAAGCGCTTGGAACGGCTCACGCCAGCTCACCCAAAATGCGTTCGAGACGGTGCGCATACGTGTGCTGTGCAAGCGCGCGCTTCGCGGCTGCCGCTCGAATGGTTTTCATCTCTTCTGGATGTCGCATCGCGCGCTGAATGCTCTCGAGTAACTCTTCGTAAGTACGAAACGTCAGCAACTCGCGCCCGGGCTCAAAGCATTCGCTCACGATGTCGCGATGCTCCAAAAGCTGAAGGCCCCCTGCGCCTGCGATTTCGAATGCACGGCAGTTCAGCGAATTGCCTTCGGCAAAGCTGGTGGTGTTCAGACACGCCAGCGCCTCGCCAAAGATGCGGCTTTTCTCTTCTCGAACGACATACCGACCCGTGTGAAGCCGACGAATCTCAGGATGCGCCCACCCTGGCAGTTTGGACCCATAGACCCCCAGCGCCACGCCATCGCGGTGCAACCGCAAGCACAGGGCTTGCCGAAAGGCGTAGTAGTTGCCCACCACGGCAACCGTCGAATTCGCAGCGTCTGCGACCGGTCGATGCCATTTGGGATTCATCGCTTCGTGCAAAAGGCCTGAACGCTTCCCCAAGAGACGCGCCTTGCGCACCAACTCAGGGTCTTTGGCATAAATGACATCCCATTCGGGATTCGCGACACCCCATCGCTGACTGTTTGCGGGCGGGTCGGCCCACCACAACACACGACGACCCCGACACGCTTGGCCAAGCTCGGCCAGCACTTCGGGGTGGATGTCCCACGTCAGTCCCAGAACAACGTCGGGTTTGAATGTTCGCGCCAGCCGCAACACCGCGCGGTCTCGAGCGGTAGGGCGATAACCCCACAGACGCTCTTGCGCCGCACGCCAAAGCAGGCGCGGAAGCGCGTAGTAGCCCGAATGGGTTTCCGGCAGCTGCGCGACACTGTGACCCATGTCACGAAGCGCAATGGCAACATTCTCGGAGAACGAATCCTCAAAAGCAGGCCCAGGAATCAGAATCTTCAAGCGAGCGCCTCAACTCCTTCGAGCAGACGCGACGAAGACACGCGTGTAGACGCCACTGCCGCCTGAGCCGGTCTCAATCAGGTTCCAGGCCAAAAGCCCCATGTGGATGAGACGCCAGAGCACAAACCGGGTCGCACTCAAAAGACCATGGGGCACCGGCCCACATTCTCGCGCTTCGAAACCGCCAAGCCCCGACAGTGCAAACAGGTGCTGCAGGCTGTGGGGGTCAAAACAAACTTCGTGGGTGAGGTCGTGGTAGCGATGCATCGTTCCCCACGGGCTCTCTGCGTTGGGGGTTTGCGCGATGAGACGCCCATTCGGCGACAGCGCCTGCACGACACCGGCCATCAACGGCAGCAATTCGTCCTTGCGGAAATGCTCCAGCACGTCCAGCGCCACAATAAGTCCGTACTTTTGGTGGGACTTCGCGAGGAATGAGGTCAGGTCGCCTTCGATGATGTTCGCGCCGGGGCACAACTGACGTGCCTGCGCAACTTGCTCGGGACTTCGGTCGACCCCTGTGAGGTTCTTGAATCCCAAAGATTGCAGCCAGCGAAGCACCCTTCCCGGTCCACAGCCCAGTTCAAGCACCGGTGTGTTGCGGTCTTCGGGGAGCCAGCCGCGCAGCCGATGTTGAAGCGCGGCGTGTGCCCCGGCGTCGTCGTGAGACTCGAGGGGCGGAGCCGCGAGCGACAACTTTTCGGACACGTAGCGGGAATAGATGCGCTCGCGATAGTCGGTGTCTGGGTTCAAAGCCCGCGGAGTCTACGCGTTTCGCGCTTTCACCCAAAGCGGGCGTTGTCCAAGCGAGGGAGCGCTGACGCGAAACAGCCGACTCACGCGCTCGGCGATGGATGCCCTGGGTGCTTGATGCACCGCTTCAATGCCGTCACAAAAGTCATTGGCTGCCGCCGCGCTGGATTGCAGCGTGGCGGTGTGGCTCGCCTCGGCGCTCAGGCGCGCATAAAGCTCCGGGTCGCTGGAAAGGCGCGCCATGGCGCTTGCCAACGCCGAAACATCGCCGCAGGGGTACACGATGCCGTTCACGCCGTCGCGAATCACATCGTTTGGCCCCACACAGCCCACGCGGTCCGAAACCAGGGTCGGTCGACCAAAAATATGCCCCTCGGAAGGTGTGAGCCCTTTGGCATCGACCTCACTGCTCGCTACGACTGCGTCCGCAGCCGCGTAATAAGGCGGCAGCGCCGACTGATTCACGAAGCCGCCAAACACCACCTGACCCCCACACGCGCGTGCTTGCGCCTCAAGTTCCGCACGAAGTGGTCCATCCCCCACCAGCAGCACTGCGCAACGCGAACGCCGGGCAGTGGGCAGCGTGCCGAGGGCGGCAATCACATCTTGAAAGCGTTTCCACGGCACGAACTTGCCCAAGCCTGCAAACACGAACGTGTCCATCGAAAGGCCAAGCGCTTTTCGGACCTGCAAGCGCGCTTCGTCAAGGCTTGGCACAGCCGCCAAGAAGCGTTCACGGTCCACGGGCAGTGGACAGTAGTGCAGTGCGCGTTCAGGCAAGCCGTAGCGTTGGTAGTACCCCGCGTTGGCGTCACCTCCGGTAAAGGCGCCGTCCAGTTGCGAAAAGAAAGCGCGAACAACAACTTCTTTCGCAATGCGTCGAGTCATGGGCCGCTGGTGCCGCAGTTCCGAATCCGAAATTGTCATGACCCGAACGCCACGACGCCTTGCCCACCACAACGCCCGCCAATTGATGCGAAAAGCATACCCATGCAGCAAGACGACATCGGGCCGAAAGGCGTCGAGCCGACCGGCGAGCTGTGCGCTGTCTGCTGACGCAAAGGTCAGGGGTTCGCTTGCCGTCTGAGGCTCCAAGACTTCGGACTCATAACCAGACAGCAAATCAACGTCCCATTGGAGTGACCGCGCAAAGTGGGGGTCTGCGTACGCTTGCAGTCCCCGGTGCGACACGTAGAAGATTCGGAGCCTGACGCGACCCGTTCGCGCAACGTCGCGCCACAGCGGTGCAAAGTGCTGAATGGGGTGCGAATTGATAACAGCGACGCGCGGGACATCCATCGGCCTAGGCTCTAAACCGTGCGCTCGTTCTTCGAGTTGCCGTAGTAGCCGTAGTGAAGATACGAGGCGATCCCCGGGTAGCGTGGATTCTTGAGGTCCAAGTCATTGAGCACCACGCCCAAGATGCGCGCCTTCACGTCACCCAGTGTCCGGATGGACCTCCGAACGAGGTCTCGGTGGGTCCGATTCGCCCTCACGACCAACACCGTTCCATCCACTTGCGCCGCAATGACGGCGCCATCGGCCACGGCACCCAACGGGGGTGAGTCGATAATCACGCGGTCGAACTTTTGTGTGCAGCGCTCCAGCAACTGCTTGAACGCTTGGGTGTGAAGCAGCTCGGCTGGGTTCGGCGGAAGTGGGCCACACGTCAGGACGCTCAGATGTGGCACTTCGGTGCTGCGCAGGGTTGCGTCCAGGTCCGCATCGCCCACGATGAGGCTCGCAAGTCCCGCGGTGTTGGGAACGCCAAACGCCTGATGCAATCGGGGGCGTCGCATATCGCTGTCAATCAGCAACACACGCGCGCCACTCTCTGCCATCGCAATGGCCAAACTGATCGCCACGGTCGTCTTTCCATCCCGCGGACTTCCCGACGTGACCAACACGGTTTTGAGTGGCCTGTCGGGCGACATGAACAAGAGGTTCGTGCGCACCGACCGGCAACACTCGGCCAAAGGCGACCGCGGTTCGCGAAACACAGCGAGGTCCTGCATTGCGCCACCCGCCGGACTCGTCCCTGTGGGCAAAATCCCCAAAAAGGTGAGGCCCAATGCGCCTTCCACGTCTTCTTGGCTGGCCACCGTGTTGTCCAGGAGGTCGCGAACAAACGCGGCCAACGTGCCAAACGCCAAACCCAGCGCCAAACCCAAGAAGAGGTTGTTGCGCACCACTGGCCGAACCGGCGTTCGCTTGACGCGCGCGGGGTCCAATACACGCACGTTGCTCATGTGCAGCAGCCCCGAGAGACCTGTGTCCTTCAGGCGCTTCAAGACGACATCATAAAGCCGCTGATTGTTCTCGTGACGTCGACGGATTTCCGTGAACTCGGGTTCAAACTGATTGAGCTCAAACGCTTCAGACTTGGCCTTTTGGAACAGCGCTTCGAGATTCTTTTCGGTTTCGACAACTTCGCGATACTGCGCCAGCGCGGCATTGAGCGAAGTCTGCATTTCTGAGGAAAGACTTTCCTTCGTCTTGATGAGACGCTCTCGGCAGCTCGTCAACTTGGGGTGCGACTCCAAATAGCGGTCTTCCAAGTCAGCGCACTCTTCGCGAAGCTGCGCATAGCGAAACTTCAACTGCTGAACCGCCGGGCTCGACATGACCGGCGGCAACGAAGCCAACGCGAGCTCCTGGTCGACCAAACGTTTGGCTTCAACGATGGCGTCATGTCGCGCCTTGAGTTCCGCCTTGTCCGTACGCTTCTTGTTCAGCGTTTCTGTGAGCGACGTCAACTGCTGGCGCACCATTTGCTGTTTGTCTTCCCACGAGGTGGAGACGATGTCGTGCTTGCGCTTGAAATCGAAGAACTCCCGGCCGCTCGTGTTCAACGCCGTTTCCAAATCGTCCAGTTGGTCCTGAAGCCATGTGGACGCGTTTTTGTTGGTGGATTGGCGCACCGTCAGACTGTGCTCGATGTATGCGGTCGCAAAAGCATCTGCCAAGCGCGCAGCCCGGTCGGGGTCACCATCTTCGACAGTCAATTTCACCACGCGAGAGTCTTTGACCGGTTCAACGCGAAGCCGACGTTGAAGCAGCTGCGCCGCATCGGCGGATTTCATTCGCTGGTCGCGTTCGCGGGTGTCGGTGATTTTGGACAAGCCCAAAAAATCTGCATCGTTCGCCAAACCCAGCTGCTGCGCGACGCGGTCTGCCACGGTGCGACTGGAAATGATTTTGTACTGCGTCTCGTAATATTCTTTGCTGTACCAATAGGTCCCGACACCAGACTCCATGACGTCTTGCACTTGCTGGCTGTCCAAAACGCGTGGCGCGGCGATGTCAATGATGAGCGTTGTGGACGCTTCGTACACCCGGGGCTGACGCAGCGTCGCAGCCGCGGAAATCAATATGCCCAGCACAGCGCAGGCGGCTATCCACCACCGGCTGCGGTAAAGAATCCGCGACCAGGCGCGCAGGTCCCAGTAGGTTTCGGGGGACGGTGCGGTGGGAAGTGTGACTCTCGTATCCATGGGTCGGCGGGCAACCTATCACGCAACCCCACCTCCCCCGGAAATCAGCACCCCCAGGCGCGCAAACCGCGCATCCCACGTGTGGTGTGCAAGTGCGCGC
>JBJXGM010000105.1:0-2989 GCA_046155985.1 Myxococcaceae bacterium
CACCGGCACGCTGACGCCGGGCGGTGCTTCGGTCCCGCTCGCGCTCACCACGCCCGGCCAGAACGGCGTCCTCACCATGAACGCCACCGCCGGCCAGGTGATCACCGTCACGGCGAGCAGTTCCACCATCGGCAGCGGCACCCTGCGCGTCCTCCGCCCCGACGGCTCGACCCAAATCGAGACGCCCTTCGCGACCGGCACGACGACGCTCGCCGACATCCCCATCCTCACCACAGGCGCCTACCAGGTCGTCGTCGACCCCGCGGCCGACGCCACCGGCGCCGTCACCATCGCCGCCGGCCTCTCGACGGCCGTGTCCGGGCAAAAGACCACGCTCGGCGAACAGCTCCGGAAAATCATCCGAGGGAAGCTCCTAAGCTCGTCGACCCCGTATGCGTGTCCGAGGCATTCTCCGTGAGACCAGCTCTACTTGCGGGAATCATCGCCGTACTCTTCATCACCGGGGTTGCGTGTTCCAGCTCCCGAAAGTCCGAATTGGTGAATGCTGAGGAGCTGACAACTCTTCTTCCGCCACACTCTTCGGACGTGTCTCCTGTAAGATACCACCCGAAAGAGTTTGGCATCTACCGAGAAGCCGCTTCTATCTCGCTCGTCACCTCACTCAGTGATGCAGAGGTGATCGCATGGTACAAGCAACAACTGAGCGACCGCGGTTGGACGTTTCTGGAAACCAGAACTGGCCTCGAGACCGAATCGACGTGGGAACACAAACAGAGAAACCTAGAGTTCGGCGTCTCGACGACCCTTCCCGGCGCACCAGATGATGGCGCCTCAGACGATGCCAAAGGTATGAATCGCATTAATTTGACAATTCTGGTGGGAATCAAGTGAGAAATTGCAGTCGATCTCATAAACTATCCGACTGGATTGTGGTTGCTATTATTTTCGCCCTACTGTTGGCTACTAGCCTGTCCTCAGAGGCAAGGCATGCTCACGCCTCTGTGAGCGATCTGCGCTATGGATTCGTCGATCAGTCGAATGGCAACTGGGTGCAAGCCCAGGTCAACCCCGCCCATGCAGAGGCAGGACAGTTTCAATTCGGCATCTGGGATGTTGGCGTGATCAACTCGCACCTCGCCCAAGCCACCGTTGTAGTTGATGGCGCTGGCGTCACCCATTTGAGCTACTCGGGCCCCGCCACCCTCAACGTCGGCGCGACGTGGCGGCGGAACATCGGATACCAGTACTACACCGGTACCCACAGCGTCACCGTGAGCGTCGATTTCACCGCGACGTTCGCGGCCGACCACCGGACCGACACTGCCAGCATCACCCATAACGGCGCGACCCACACGGTCTCCTACGCCGTCCCGCCACCCCAGAACGCCGACCTGATGCTTAGCACAGCGATGGCTGCGCTGAGCGCATCGGACTGGCAAGGGCTCTACCAGACCCTGGATTCGGACACCCAAGCGCTCGTAACCCAGCAAGAGTTCGCAGCTGCGATGGTCGATGGCGTTGCTGCGGACGGGCCGGCGACTCGATGGGCGTTGGCCGGCCCGGTGGCGTATCTCCAGGATCCAGGCCCTGGCCCCCGCCTCGCGTCGGGGAACGTCAACGTGCGCTGGACAGAGGCCGGGGTGACCACCTCATACCGTGCCGAAGTGCTGCTGGTCGAAGATCAAGGTCAGTGGAGGCTGATCGAGCTGACAGAGCCGGTCGAGTCGCTCAGCCTCCTCACCCCGGTGGCTCCGGGGGGGCCAGCCGCCAACGGTAGGGCGCTTTGAATTTGGCGTCTGGGGTGTCGGGGTCAACGACTGCAGGACAGGGCTCACTATCATCTTGGGCGAGCAGTTGCGACGATTAATCTCCGCCAAGATTACCGGTGCCACTAACTGGTGTTACCCATGAAGTCGAATGATGTGTTCGGTTTCTACGAAAGGGAATTGGCGAGGAGAGGTTGGTCAGGGCCTGAGAAGCGACCAAATCCAACCATCCCGCCCCTGTGGTCATGGACGAGTCCGGATGGAGAATTGAGGCTGAACGTTGAGCAATTCGACGAGCTAATTCTGGGTGATACAACTACGAGTTTAGGCCCAATGTTGTCGCCTTTAGGGTGAGGTTGGAGGAGATTCGATGAATCGGACGCGCTTTGAGTTCCGCTTGTGGCGGGCAGTTGTCCTCGGAGTTGGACCCCTCTCCATTCACGGGAGACCCGGGACCGAGCGTGGCATCGGCGCAATATCCCTGCGGGTCGGGTCGGGTCGTACGCGTGCGCTTAGCCCTCATCGTGCTGATGGTGGTTACGACGACAACGGCCCTGACAGGATGTCGAGATAGCGCCGAGGACGTAGATCAACGACTCAGTGACCATGAAGTGTTTCATGTCGTCAGCGATGGTGTCGTCGTTTGAAGCGTGATTTGTCGGGCGAAAACGCTATTGACCAACCATCGCTGTGATGCGCGTGTTGCTGTTCAGGGAACGCTCAATCCATTGAAGGAGGAGTACAAGGCGGTACTTCTTCGACAGGGGTTGGGAGTTAGTATGCGAATGCGGTGAGTCGCCGCCGTCCCAACTTGGTCTGACGATGCGAAGCAATACTCATCGGATCCACGTTTCGTTTTATCCAGCAGCTGGCTGGTCCGGGCCGTCGGAAGTGCCCGCTGGATCCACTTTCGTCCTTCAAGTTCTCGTTTCCGAACGGAAGCAAGTAACATGAACCATCGACCAAGTATTGCATACGCGAGCTTCTCTGTCGCCGAGGGGCTTGGCATGTTGGCACTCGTGATGACCCTTGCGCCGGGCGGCGGGGCAAGAAGCGCTCCAGGGACTCGATGACGCAGCCCAATACTGGTCGTGCTGGCGCGATGCCACCGGGTTCAGCCCTTCGTCAGCCCCGAAAGCGGTTGAAGCCGTCGTCGGCCGCCCGCTGACGCAGGCGCCCGAGCGCGTTCATCTGCCCGTGATAGCGGAAGAGCGCGCCCAGGCCCTGGATCTCCAGCGCCGTGTTTAGCGCCTCCTTGTTCT
>JBJXGM010000115.1:0-25166 GCA_046155985.1 Myxococcaceae bacterium
CCCTTCGCTTCGCTCGCCAGAGCCGCAACCCCCAGCGTCGCATCGGTGTTGGGCGGAAGCGCACCGGCTTTGGCATGCGCGTGACCATCGTCGGTGATGCGCGCACTCGCTCGCCGCCAAAAGACGCCCAGCGCGCCAAGGCTGGCCAGCAACACCAGGACGCCAGTGCCCCACACGAGGGGGACACGCCACGGCGCTCGCCCCGCAGGCCGCACCGAAGAGATCCACCGCGAAGGCCCGGCGCTCGCCTCAGCCAAAAGCCGTTCCAGCGTCTCTCCCATCAGGGCCGCGCTCGAGAAACGCTGCTCGGGGTCGGGTTCGAGGGCACGCGAGACGAGCGCGTCGAGCCGCGTGTCGATGCCCGGCACTCTTTCCGAGGGCAGCTTGAAACGGCCAATCGGAAGCTCGCCCGTCAGCATTTCGTAGAGGACAACGCCCAACGAATACAGGTCCGCTCGGCCATCCACCCGGGCCGCATCGCGACGCTGCTCGGGGGCCATGTAGTGCAGCGTACCCATGGCCACGGCAGTCCCCGTCAATCCGTGGTCCACATCCGGGGCGCGAAACCCGGCCAGACCGAAGTCTGCAACTTTCAAGTGGCCCTTTTCATCGAGCAAAATGTTTTCGGGCTTGAGGTCGCGATGAACAATGTGGTGTTCGTGCGCCGATTCCATCGCACGACAAATCTGAGCGGCCACTTTGGTCGCCTCGTGCGGGGCAAGGGGCCCTTTCGCCATGGCCTCACGCAGGCTCTTGCCACTGACGTATTCCATGACGAAGTAGTAGTGCTCTCCCACCATCCCTCGGTCGATGATTTGAACGATGTTGGGATGGCTCAGCGCGGCCAACGCTGCAGCTTCCTTGGCAAAACGTGCGACAAACTCCGGGTCTTTGGCAGACTGGGGCGGCAACACTTTCACGGCAACCATTCGCCCCAGGGACTGCTGCTCGGCGCGCCAGACTTCGCCCATGCCACCGCGGCCCAAGAGTTCGCGAAACACGTAGCCAGGGATCTCGAGCGAAGGCACGGGCTTGGCCACGTACGTCGGCGCGAAACCACCGGGAGGCTCAGCACGCAGGGCCGTCGCGTCAAGCGCTGACGGTGTCGCCGCCGCCGTCAAACCCGACACCCCAATGGCGCTTCGTCGCACTTCGAAACGAATGCCGCACCCGCACAACACACGCTGCCCCGTCACGTACACGCTGACATCGTGCGCGCGCTGACAGTTGGGGCAAGTCTGGGACTTCAACGCTTCCGCCCCCCATCGGTCGTCTCGACACCGGTGACACGGTAGACCTGGACGGGCTTGTCTTTGCCCTTCAGCGAAGCACGCGACAGAGGTTCGACTTCAAAGCCGGTGCCTGCACGCGTCACCGTGGCGTCCGTCGCCAAGACTTCGCCACCTTGGGCCAAGCCGCACAGCCGCGACGCCGTGTTCACCGAGTCGCCAATCGCCGTGTATTCGTGCCGGTCCACCGAGCCCATGTACCCGACGACGGCGGGCCCAGTGTTCACGCCGATACCGACTTCAATGGGCGGCTTTCCGGCTGCTTCGCGCAACGCGTTGAGCAGCACCACGGCCTCCTGCATCTCCAGGGCAGCGCGCAGGGCACGACCAGGGTCATCTTCGTGCGCCGACGGCGGCCCCCAAACAGCCATGACGCAGTCGCCAATAAACTTGTCCAGGTTGCCCTCGTGCCGGAAAACCACCGCCGACATCGCAGAAAAAAAGTCGTTCAGCATCGTGACCAGCGTCTGTGGCGTTTCGCGCTCTGACATGGTGGTGAAGCCGCGGATATCCGCAAAAAGCACCGAAACATCGACGAGTCGCCCTTGCCTCAGCATGTCGACTTGCCCCTGAACAACCATTTCGGCGATGGCGGGCGAGAGAAAGCGCGACAGTTCGGCGCGCGTCACAGCTTCGGCCTCGATGCGCCGGACAAGGTCGGTGTTCTCCAGCGCAATCGCTGCTTGCGCCGCGATGGTCGACAAGATGCGCAAGTCCTTTTCGGAAAAGGCGTTCGCGCGGACGCGGCTGTCGAGGAAGAGAATGGCGCGGACCTTCCCTTGCGTGATGAGAGGCACCGCCATGGCCGACCGAATCCCTTGCGCCACGAGGCTTTCGGATGCCGAGAAGCGCGCGTCCACAATGGCATCCGCGGTCAGGACGCCCTGCCGCGTCTCCACCACACGCTGCAGAACGGTGTCCGATACGACGACTTCGCTCCGATCGCCGCCGCGGCGTTTGACGGCCGCGGTTCGGAAACCGCCGTCTTCCACGGCGAAGAGCACGCCGTTGTCGGCCGTCATCAGCTGAAACGCAGCCCCGAGAATCCGCTGAAAAAGGGTGTTTTCGTCCCGCGCACGACCCATCTGACGTTGAAACTCGTGCCCAACCCGGAGCTTTTCGTAGTCCTGACGCAGCTGCACCGCGTCTGGGATTTGATCAGCGGGACGAAACTCGCCGTCCTCTACTTGTGGCACTTGCGCCAAAAAAGCAGGGAGCGACAGTGCCGAGCCGACCACGGTGACCGGTGTTTGGGCATACGGGCTGGGGTCTGCACTCTTGCGAAACAACAGGCGTTGATTCCCCACCGAAATTTCGTCGCCCTCCGAGAGTTGCAGCTCGGTGACTCTGCGCCCGTTGACGAATGTTCCGTTCGAAGATCCCAAGTCCCGCAGAACGAAAACACCCTCCCCACGTTGCTCAATGACCGCATGCTCCTTCGACACTTCCCTGTCCGGCAGGCGCACGGTGTTGGCAGGATGCCGACCCAGCGAGGTTTTGGGCCCCAACGGCAGTTCGAAGCTCTTGCCCTCGAGGGTTCCCACCAGTCGCGCTGGTTTTTTCTCCACAGGAGCCATGGTTGCTGCGTCCGCCTCCGGACAACCGGGAGACGGTAACAGACACCGCTGGAACCGAAAAACAATGACGCGGGCTTGGGGCAAGTGGCCATTTGTGGGGTATGGGGCGGTGTGCGCATCAAGCAGCGACCCGAAGACTTTTCTGTGGTGGAGTCCTACTGGTTCGAAGAGGTCCCCCAAGGGCGGTATCGGGTCTACCTTCTCGACAAGCAGAAGCTGTCCACGTTCGAGGCGATTGAGCGCATCCGCGTGGCTTTCGGATTGAAACCCGGCGCCATCAGCTATTGCGGGCTCAAGGACAAACAGGGACGGACCGAGCAACTCATCGCCGTCGAAGCCGATTTGAGTTTTCAGGAACCTCAGCTGCGGCTGAAGCTGCTCGGGCGCACGAACAAGCCGCTGAGCGCCCAGAACATTCGATCCAACCGTTTCGCCGTCACCGTGCGCGCATTGCGCGACGAGGAACTTTCAAAGGTAACCCTGGCTGCAGTTGAAGTGGGTCGTTTGGGGGTTGTGAACTATTTCGACGACCAACGTTTCGGATCACTGAAACATGGCCAAGGCTTCATCGCGAAGGACTTGATGCGGGGCGATTTTGAAGCCGCCCTCAAGAACTTCATGGCCAAACCCTCGCCCCTGGACCAATCCACAGATGCCGCCGTGAAGCGCTTTTGGCAGCAGCACTGGGGCCAGTGGACCGAACGCTCGCCGGTGAAAGGACACCCGCGGTATGAGCGTGTGCTTCATGTCTTGAGAAATGCGCCCGAGGATTTTCAGCGGGCGTTCCTGCAAATCGACGCGGATTACCGCGCGATGCAGCTGTTCACCTACCAAAGTTACCTTTGGAATGAGGGCGTCCGACGCTTCTTGTCGCAGGTTCTTCCCCGAGAGCGACTGTTCCCTCTGCCCTACCAAGCCGGCACCCTCCTTTTTCACCGCGATGCGAGTCCCGAAGTCCTCCGCGAACTCAAAACCCTCACCTTCCCGCTTTTGGCACCTGACACGCCGTTTTCGGACGAGCGCATTAAAGCGGCTGTGGACTGGACCCTGGCCAAGGAGAAGCGAACCCTGGACAGCCTGCGCGTGCCCGGTGCCGAACGTTCGCTGTTCTTCAAACACGAAGAGCGAGGGATTCTGGTGTTTCCGCAGAAACTCGTCGTCGGACGCCCCCAAAAAGACGAACTCAACCGCGACCGCCAAAAGGTCAACGTCGCTTTCACCTTGCCACCGGGTGCCTACGCCACGCTGGTCATCAAACGGCTCTTTCACTTCTCTCCGAACGAAAGTGAAATCCGGCCTTTCGAGACGCCCAAGCCCAAGGAAGCCGACGCCTCGAAGAGCGCCGACACCCCTAAGAAAGCGTACATCCCTCGGAAGGCTGACACCTCGCGGAAAGCGTACAAACCGAAGAAGCTTGTGCGGCAAAAGGCCCGCATGTCGCGCTCGCGTTGAGCTAGAAGACGCGCATGCGCCGTTTCACCCCGCCGGCCCAAAGCCAGGCGGTGATGGTTGATTTCGAAGGCACTTCTGTCGAAGCCATCGACGGTGAACCGTTGGCCTGCGCGCTGTTGGCTTCCGGCCAGCGCGTGTTCTCGCGTTCTCCGAAGTACCACCGACCCCGTGGCCCCTTCTGTTTCACACGCTCCTGCGGGCAGTGCCTGATGAGAGTCGACGGCGTTCCCAACGTCTTCACCTGTGAAGCCCCCGCAAGAGCGGGCACGCGCGTTGAGCGACAAAACGCCTACCCCACCGCGGACTTCGACTTGTTAAACGCCGTCGACTGGCTGTTTCCCAAAGGATTTGACCCCCACACGCTGCTGGCCCGAACACCTTGGGCCGACCGCTTCCTCGCCCGCGTCGTCGCGCCCCTTGCGGGTGTCGGCGAACTCCCCGATGCACCCGCACCCCATCGCCCGCCCATGACCGTCATTCATACCGACGTCCTGCTGGTCGGCGGCGGTGATGCGGGACTGGCTGCTGCGGCGGAGCTCGCCCACCCGCATTTTCGCTGCATCCTCGTGGAGAAAGAGCCTTGGCTGGGCGGGCACCGCGTCAACGCGCAAATCGCCCGACCTGCCGCAATGCCCGCGAGCCCCGTTGAAGTCTGGACCCGCGCCGTCGCGCTGGCAGTCTACGAAGATGTCGGCGGTCGTTTTGTCCTGGTGGCCCGAGGCGGCAGCGAACGCCCCTTCCTGGTCAAAGCGTACACGAAACATCTGGTATTGGCGCCCGGCGGATATGCCGCACCCCTCACATTCCAAAACAATGACCGGCCCGGCGTTTTTTCCGTCCGCGCCGCAGCCCGACTTCTGTTTCGTCACCAGATTCGGTGCACATACACGCCGGCGTTGGTCGGACAGGGCCCTGAGCTGTACGCGATGGCCAAGCACCTTGTCGCCGTGGGCATTCGCCCAGCGCTCGTGCTGGACACACAACACGCACCGCCCGCCGGGACGCCGAGACCCGCTCACGTGGGCCGTCCAATTCGCGTGCACGGCGCTAGCGCCGTGTCGGGTTTGTCGTTCCTGACGTCACGCGGCAGACGTGACCGCGTGGATTGCGACACTGTCCTCGTCGCTGGGCCCATCAGCCCGGCGTTCGAGCTCGCGCGCCAGGCTGGCGCCGCGCTGCTTCACACCCCTCTTGGTTTTCGTGTCGATTGCGATGAAGAAGGTCGCACCTCCATCCCCGGCGTGTGGGCGACGGGGACTGCGGCAGGGGCAGAAGACGCGGAGGCCTCGACAGAGTCCGGTTTCCTCACGGGCCATGCCGTTGGAAACATGCTTCGCGGCGGAACGCGCGCATGAGCAAAGCCATTGTGTGTGCTTGCGAAGACGTTTCTTCCGGTGACATTCAGCGCGCGCTCCGTTCCGGTCAGCGCGACATTGAATCCATCAAGCGCGTCACAGGCTTCGGCACAGGCCCCTGCCAAGGCAAGAGTTGCCTGAGCACCGTCGCGGCACTGCTCGCCCAAGAATCTCCCGCGACGTCAGGTGGCGACCCGCCCTTTACGCCCCGCCCGCCCCTCCTGCCGACAGAACTCTCGCTCTTGGCCAGCGTGCCACCCCAGCCCGCCAGCGATGCGGACAGCGCGGGGCCATTCCTCGCCATCCGCTCCGCGGCGCCGCCTCAAGATGCACCACCGCTTCCGGAGCGCGCGCGCATCGTCATCATCGGTGGCGGCATCATGGGGCTTGCCCTGGCGCATTTCCTTGCGCAAGCCGGGGAACGCGACGTGGTGGTTCTCGAAAAGAGCTACCTCTGCGCCGGGGCGTCCGGACGCAACGGCGGCGGTGTTCGCATGCAGTGGAACTCGCCCTGGAACATTGAGCTCGCCATGCGGTCTATCGCGCTGATGAAGACGTTCGCCCGGGACACCGGCATGAACGTCTGGCTCCGTCAGGGCGGCTACTTGTTCTTGGCGCGCAACGCGCAGGTGGCGCAGAAGCTGGAAAGAAGCGTCACCCTTCAACAACGTTACGGCCTGAAGACGCAAATTCTCACGCCAGCAGCAGCCAAAGACGTCGTCCCGCATCTGACTTGCCAGGGCGTTGTCTCCTGTGCGTACAACCCAGAAGACGGCGTTGTTTTCCCATGGCCTTTTCTTTGGGGCTACGCGAACACGTGCGCGAAGGCCGGCATACGCGTTGAAACATTCACCGAGGTCACCGGGTTTCGCCGACAAGAAAATCGCATCACGCACGTGATGACAAACCGAGGCGAGATTGCCTGCGATGAAGTCGTTTTGGCTACCGGTGCTTGGAGTCCTGAAGTCGCATCGCTTGCAGATGTCGTTCTTCCCAACCGTCCCTACCGTCACGAAATTCTCAGCACAGAACCCTTGAAGCCATTCTTGGCGCCACTCGTCTCGGTGCTCGACAGTGGGCTCTATTTCAGTCAGTCGATGCGCGGCGAATTGGTTGGCGGCATGGGCGACAGGCAAGAACCATCGGGTTTGCGGATGGGTTCGTCATTGCGGTTTTTGCAGCGCTTTTCGGAAGCCCTTTTGGAACAGGCACCCCAGCTGGGTCGCCTGAAAGTCGTGCGTCAGTGGTCGGGTTGTTACGACGTCACACCCGACAACCAGCCGATTTTGGGGCGTACACCCAGCCTGCCCAACTTGCTGCACATGTCCGGATTCGTCGGCCACGGTTTCATGATGGCCCCCGCGCTCGCCGAGCGCATGGCGCAATGGCTATTGGGTCGAACCTCCGATGACCTGTTTGAGCGCTTCTCTCTTGACCGTTTCACCCGGGGTACATTGACCCACGAGGACATGGTCATCGGATGAGCTGCGATCTGCACTTGCTTCTGGGCGCAACTTGAGACTTGCTGCGCACGTCCGTGACGCCGCTTCCCTCGAGAACTGAACCCGCCTCTGCATCCGCCGCTGGCTTTCGTCTTCGCAACGCGCGCCGTGGCGACGTCGAATCACTGTCCGCGCTCATCATTGAACTCGGCTTCGCCGAGGGCTGCGACGCATCGATTGTTCATTGGGTGCTGAGCCACCCGGAGACAGAGGTGATTGTGGCCGTGGACGCGATGGACAAGCCCATCGGCATGGTCGCGCTCTCCCATCGCCCGCAACTTCGCCTCAAAGGGCGCCGCGCCACCATCGATGAGCTGGTCGTGTTGCCTCACTGGCGAAAAAAAGGCGTCGGCCGTGCGCTGTTGCAACGTGCGATTGAGCGCGCCAAGGCGCTGGCGGTGAAGAAACTTATCCTGACCGCCGAACTGGACCACGCCGATGGCCCAGGTTTCTCGCAGAAGCTTGGGTTTTCAGAGACGGGTGCGCACGTGCTCAGGCTGGACATCATCCCCGCGAGCGCTCCGACTCGAACGCAGTGACCTTAAGCACTCATGACTTTTTTAGCGACGACACGAGTTCACCCAGGCGTGCGCGGAGTTCAGGCGACAGGTTGGTGAACCGCACGCCGATGGCGCCGTTGCGTTCCCACGCCACGACGCCCGTCACCTCTGCTGCCTGCCCGTCGATTTCCAGGGTCAGTTGCAGAGATTCTCCGACGGCGTACGTTTTTTGTGTGCGCAGGCACAGCCCGCCGACGGACAAGTTGAGGGAATAAGCGCGCAAGGCGCGCGCAGCATCTTCCTTGCGCGAAAACCGAACCGCCAATTTCGCAGGAATGCGCTCGGCTTGACGGCGGTCGATCCCAGCCTCCGGCCCTCCATCCAGTTTCGGACGCGCTTCGCTCATGGGGCAGTCATAGCCCAGGGTTTTTGCGAAGACCCGAAAGTCGCCAGCGGCACCGACCCAGGCGTTCATTCACCTACTTTGTAGGGTCCATCACACACGACGCTGATTTGCGCACGCTGCCTGATAGAAGGCCTTCTCCTTGAGCACCCCTCTTCTCGCGCAAGCCCTCGCACACGTTCGGGCCCACGGGGCAACGCCAGATGTTCTGTTGGACGCCTTCTTGGCGTTCGTCACACGGACAGGCCGAACGCTTTACCCCGCGCAAGAGGAGGCCTTGCTCGAGCTGTTTTCAGGACATCATGTGGTGCTGCAAACGCCGACAGGCTCGGGAAAATCTCTCGTGGCACTGGGCCTCATGTTTCAAGCGTTCGTCCACGGTCAGCGGGGCGTCTACACCTGCCCCATCAAAGCCCTGGTCAACGAGAAGTTCTTTGACCTGTGCGGGCTGTTTGGCAGCGAAGCCGTGGGCCTTGCCACAGGCGACGCGACGGTCAACCCCAATGCCCCCATCGTGTGTTGCACAGCAGAAGTTCTCATGAGCACGAGCCTCCGGGGCTCCGCCTCGCCCCCAGAGGCCGTCGTGATGGACGAGTTTCACTACTACGCCGACAAAGAACGCGGCACGGCCTGGCAGGTGCCACTCCTCTGCCTGGAGCGCACCCAATTTCTCTTGATGTCCGCCACGCTCGGCGACACCCAAAGCATCGAGACTTCCCTGGCCGAAGTCACCTCCAGGCGCGTCGCGAGCGTTTTGGGAACCGAGCGACCCGTTCCGTTGTCTTTTCGATACGCCGAAACGCCGCTGCACGAGACAGTCACTTCCCTCGTCCAGGAGGGTTTAGCGCCCGTCTACGTCGTGCACTTCACCCAGCGCGCCGCTTCGGAAGAAGCGCAAGCCATGACGAGCTGGGACCTCACCACACGCCCAGAGCGCGACGCCCTTCGTTCCGCAGTCGATGGCGCACGATGGGACACGCCCTTTGGCAAAGACGTTCGCCGTGCGCTCGCACACGGCATTGGCATTCACCACGCCGGCATGTTGCCGAAGTACCGCAGGCTGGTCGAGCGGCTTGCCCAAGCGGGGCAACTCAAAGTCATCAGTGGCACGGACACACTGGGCGTTGGCGTCAACGTCCCGATTCGAACCGTCCTTCTCACGCAGCTGTGCAAGTTCGATGGCGAAAAAGCCGTACGCCTGAGTGCTCGCGAGTTTCACCAAATCTCCGGTCGTGCGGGGCGCAAAGGGTTCGACGACAAAGGCCAAGTCGTCGCCCAGGCGCCTGCCCATGTCATTGAGAACAGGCGACTCGCCGTGAAGGAAGCCGCCGGCAAGAAAGTCGTGAAGCAAAAGGCGCCGACGAAAGGCTACGTCGCTTGGGACGCCGCAGTTTTTGAACGACTGACCCAGTCGCCTCCGGAACCGTTGGCGTCGCGGTTTGAAGTCACGCATGGGCTTTTGCTTCAACTTCTTCAGGGCGATACGCAGCCCAATGGCTATCGACAGCTTGTCCGGATCATTCAGCGGTCGCACGAGCGCCCCGTTCTGAAACACCGGCACCTTGTGCGCGCGCGCACCCTCGCCCGATCGCTTCTGGATGCCGGTGTGCTGGAGCACAAGAACCGGCGGCTCACCCTTCGCACTGGACTGCAAGACGACTTTTCGCTTCATCACGCGCTGTCGTTCTTTGTGCTGAGTGTCTTGCCAGCACTCGATCCGGCTGCAGACACCTGGGCGCTGGATGTCATCAGCGTCGTCGAATCGGTGCTGGAGGACCCCACGCCCGTTCTTCTGAAGCAACGCGACGCCGCCAAAACGCGACGACTCGAGGAACTCAAGGCCGAGGGCGTGCCTTTTGAGGAGCGCATTGCGCAGCTCGAAGAAGTGGAGTGGCCCAAACCGTTGCGAGACTTCCTCTATGGGCATTTTGACACCTTTCGGGTGAAGCACCCCTGGGTCGCGGGCACCAACGTGCGTCCTAAGTCCGTCGCCCGAGAACTCTTGGAACGGTTCACGTCATTCAACGACTACGTCACGGAATACGGTCTGGCCCGGAGTGAGGGCGTCCTGCTGCGTCACTTGACCCAAGTCTACAAGACGCTTGTGCAAACGATTCCAGCGGACCAACGCACAGAAGCGCTTGAAGAGCGTATCGCTGAGCTCCGCACACTGGTGCGAAGTGTCGACCGCAGCCTGTTGGAGGAGTGGGCGGGTCTTTCGGGCGCTGTCGTTCCATCCCTGCCTCAAGTGCGGCAAGTCCCAGCGACAGGTTATCGGAACGAACGCGATTTCCGGGCACGGGTGCGAAGCGAAATGCATGCCCTCTTGCGAGCCCTGGCCAGCAAGGACTACGAAGCCGCCTCCGCGCTGTTGGACGACGGTGACGCAGCGTGGACGCCGCCTGCGATGGAGGCGGCGATGGCGCCTTTTTGGGCCGTTCACCAAGGGATTCGCATCACCGCCGATGCCCGTTTGTCGGAACACACGGTGTGGTTTCCCGAAGCGAACGGTCACTTTCGGGTGACGCAGCGGATGTTGGACACTGAGGGCGAGGACGACTGGTTTTTTGAAGTGGCGGTTTCACGGGAGAAAGCATCCTCAGAGAGCGCGGCCCTGCTGCGACTTCTGCGGATCGGAACTTAGAAATGCCGAACATTCAAGTGATGGGCGTCAGCAAGCGGTATGGCAACAAGAAGCTCTTCGAAGACGTTGCCGTCAACTTCGCCGGAGGACGTCGCTACGGGCTCACCGGACCCAACGGTGCGGGGAAGTCAACGTTCATGAAAATCTTGGCGGGTGAAATCGAACCCGACGCTGGCAGCGTGTCGCGGCCCAAGAAGACGTCTGTGCTTCGGCAGCACCACTTTGGAAACGACACCGAGCGCGTTCTGGACGTCGTCATCCAGGGCAACCGCGAGCTGTGGGCCGTCTTGGCGGAAAAGGAACGCCTGCTTTCGCTCCCCGAGTTGTCCGATGAGCAAGGCAACCGCCTGGGCGAGCTGGAGGGTATGGTGGCCGAAGAGAACGGCTATACGGCCGAGTCTGATGCCGCCGATCTTCTGGAAGGCTTGGGCGTACCCACCCCGCTTCACCAGAAAGCACTCGGCGCGATTCCCAGCGGCGCCAAGGTTCGCGTCTTGCTCGCCCAAGCGCTGTTTGGCCAACCCGAAGCACTGCTCTTGGACGAGCCCACCAACGACCTCGACTTGGACTCGATTCGTTGGCTGGAACACTTTCTGTGCCGTTATCCCGGCGTGTTGGTCACGATTTCACACGACCGGCACTTCTTGAACGAGATCTGTACCCACATCGCCGACATCGACTACGAGACCATCATTCAATACCCCGGCGGCTACGACGACATGATCATGGCAAAAAGCCAGGTCCGCTCGCGGATTGAGTCTGAAAATGCGGAGAAGCAGAAGAAAATCTCTCAACTTCAAGACTTTGTTGCCCGCTTCTCCGCCGGCACACGCGCCTCGCAAGTTCAGAGCCGAAAGAAAGCACTCGAGAAGCTTCAATTGTCGGACTTGAAGCGCTCGAACATCGAGCGGCCCTTCATCAAGTTTGAGCAGAAACGACCGTCGGGAAAACAAACCCTGACCTTCGAGGGCGTGTCCAAGGCTTGGCCCGGCTGCATCGTCTGCGACAAATTCGATGCGCTGATTACCCGCGGCGAAAAAGTCGCGCTCATCGGCCCCAACGGGGTCGGCAAAACCACTCTCTGTCGGATTCTTGCGGGCGACGTTCAGCCAGATTCCGGAGAAGTCATCTGGGGCCACGAGGCCAAAGTCGGTTACTTGGCGCAAAATCACCGTGAGGCGATTCCCAACGGCACCACCGTGGCGCAATACCTGCACGGGTTCGACCCCAAAGCGGGCAACGAAGAGGTCCGCGGCCTTCTGGGACGCATGCTGTTTCGCGGCGAAGAAGGCCTGAAGCCCACGGAGGCACTTTCCGGCGGCGAAGCGGTCCGTTTGATTTTTTCTCGCTTGATGCTGACCAAAGAGAACGTTTTGGTGCTCGACGAACCCACCAACCACCTGGACCTCGAGTCCATCGTCGCGCTCTCAGATGCTTTGACGCGCTATGAAGGCACGGCGTTCGTCGCCTCGCACGATCGCGACTTGGTCTCTGGCTTTGCGACACGAATCTTCGCGTTCACGCCCAAAGGGCTGATTGATTTCAAGGGCACCTACGATGAGTTCGTGTCCAAGTACGGCGAAGACGCCACACGGCCTGAGAAGTAGGCCTTCGCGCGACACCGCTTTCGTCAGCGAATCAAGTCAACCGCCAGCTTCGCCGCCAATGCAGTGACGACGGCCAACACCACCCAACGCACCAGCGTGTCGCCGCGACGGACCGCGTAGTGCGCGCCGACTGTTCCGCCCAGCCACTGACAGGCGGCCATCGGCAGCGCAATGGGCCACACGACCACGCCGCGCGCCGCAAACAAACCCAGCGCCGCCAGATTCGACGCAAAGTTGACCACTTTCGCCTCCGCGGACGCACGGGCGATGGGCAAGTGCATCAGCGCCGTGAACGCCACAATCAAAAAAGTGCCCGTTCCAGGGCCAAAGAAGCCGTCATATGTCCCGATGGCGAGGGCCGCGGCCACGGCGCGAAAATAGTCTGCCCGTTTGACAGTCGTTTCTGCAGGGACTCCTGCACGGGGCCGACGAATCGCCATGAACAGACCCGCCGCCACGAGGAGGCCCAAAATCACTGGCTTCAACACTTCGGGGTGAAGGCGCAGGACCAACGTGCTTCCCAGCCATGCGCCCAGAAGTCCCGCCAAAAAAAAGAAGCGTGCCCGTCCAGCGTCAATCCATCCAGCCCGTGCGAATCGAATCAGCGCAGCAAGTGCCCCAAAGACCGATTGCCCTTTGTTGGTCCCCAGCGCCAAGTGTGGCGGCAAGCCGATGGCCAAAAGCGACGGCACCGTGATGAGCCCTCCGCCACCCGCGATGGCGTCTACCCAGCCTGCAGCGAACGCGGCGGCGCAAATGGCGGCCCATTGAACGATGCCCAAGTCGACGCTCAGAGGGGCTCCCAGCCCGAGGCCGGCAACACCCGCCAACCTGTGTCGAGGTCTCCCGCGCGAAAGCGCAAGACGCGCAAGGGCCAAAGACGGGGACGTTGCGTCGGGCCTTCCTTGCTCTGAACTTTGAAAAGATAGAGTGTCAGCGCATACGTCCCGGACCTCCCCACTTTGTTCAACAATGCGCGCACTGGATTTCGGGGATGCCAGTACGCGTCTTTGTCGACACGCAGCGCGTAGGCCAACACGGGATGGTCGTCGCCAAACCGTTTGGCACGCTCGCGTGTGGGCGCCATGAGGCGTTCGGCCTCAGCCCTGGAGATTTGTTGGACGCTTAACCCGTCTCCACCTTGGGACGCGCTCAGCTTGGCCAAAAAATCTTGGCCAGCACGGTCCAGCGCTTCAACGTGGGCAAGCGCACTTGCCAGGCTTCGCACTTCGACGCGAGCAGGTTCCTCGCCCACAAGCGTGGCATTCTCCAGCGTCAGCAGCTCGGCGTCGTAGCCCACCCCGCCCAGAAGCAGCTGCTTGCCGTCCCCGCCCTCTCCCGTGACGTCCCGAAGGTAGCGCTCGGCGACGGCGCGGACTTCTTGGCGCTGTGGGGGTTTGTCTTTCTTGCTTGGCGCTTCGCCTTCTGCGGCAAGCGCCGAGGCCGCAGCCAACGCCAAAACCCATGGTAAGGCTCGCATGCAACCGAGGTTAGCCGATTGTTGCTGACTGTCACGCCGACTCAATTGGAGGGCATCCAAGGGCTTTCGCTCTCGTGCGATGAAGGCGCTTCTGCGGTGGATGTTTTCGCAGACCTCGGGGGACTCTTTCGCTTGCGACTGGGGGGCCGCGATTGGTTGTGCAGAAACCCAACGGTGTCACTCGAGGGCCGTCGCACCGGCGCAGCATTTCGCCCGCCCTTCTCCGAAGCCTATGTAGGCGCGCAGCCGGACAACGTCGGGGGCGATGTGGGCTTGGGCGACTTCATGCTGGGCACGTGCAAGAGTTGCGTGCTTGCGCTGGAAGGCGGTCGCGAAGCGCTTCTGCCCGACCACGGCCTGGTCTGGGCACTCGTGCCCAAAGTCACCGTCATCGGCCGGCAGCGATCACTGGCTCTGCAGACGGTGTGGACAGAAACGTCGGGCCCCCTGCCCTTCGTGTTGACGCGACGCATGTCACTTCAAACCAATCGCTTGCGTATCGACTATGCGCTCGAGAACACCGGACGCGACGCTTTCCCAAAGTATTGGTCGACGCACGACCTCGTCCCAGTCTCAGAAGGCACCCGGTGTTTCCTGAATCGAGGCACACCCTTCACGGTAGACACCGCTGTCGGCATCGATGTCGCCCCAGGGATTCAGCGCTGGCCGTTTCTCACCTTGGCCGATGGGCAGCGCGTGAATCTTTCTCATCCGACGGTTGCACGAGATACCTTGGGCCGTGGATTTGCCCTCAAGCTGTTCACCGCGAAGCCGCATTCCCGGTTGCGGCTGGAATCCGAAGGCCAGCAATTGGAAATTGCGGCGCAGGCCAAGGGTCAAATCTCCACTCCGTCCGCCAAGTCGGGACGCCCTTTCGCAGGCTGGTGGATCAACGTCCAAGGCTGGGTTCCCAAAGGGCGCGCTGGCTTCGCTGCGCCCTACCAAAACATGTGCCCGGAGTTTTCTTCAGTCCCGACCGACGATGCGCGCCTCGCGCTGCAGCGCGGCGACATCACTTGGCTTGCGCCGGGCGACCACTCGCGTTGGGCGGTGACGTACCGTGTGGTGACACCGCGCGTTGCGCCGGCAACGACTCGGGAGACCGCCGCGCCAACTGCCCGCACGCCGCGGCAATCTCATCGCCGCGGGGCCACCTGACCATGCTGCGAATGCCTTCGCCCAGAAGCACATGCTGAAAAGCCAACGTCCGTTCGCGGGCCGGCGGCCCGAGCACCGCGTCGGCAATGGTGTTGTGCGGAATGAGATTCACGCGCACCGGCAGTCCAGACAGCAGCGCCACGACGCGCAGGGCGTCTTCGTCAGCGTCGTTGACTCCCTGAAACAGGACGTATTCGATGAAGTAAGTTCGCCCAGACCCACGCGAAACATCCTCGCGCAACACCTCCATCAACGTTGGAATTGGCCAGGTGCGCGTGTGGGGCATCAACGCCTCTCGCTGCGCATCCGTGCTCCCGTTGAGTGAAAGCGCCAACGCCGCTTGGCTCTCGCGCAAAAAGCGGCGCATGCCCGGCACGACCCCAGAGGTCGACACGGTGACGCGACTGGGTGCAAGCCCCAGCCCAGGCAAGTCCGTCATGATTTCAATCGCAGGAAGCACTTCGTCCAGGTTGTCCATCGGCTCGCCCATGCCCATGAACACCACGTTGCGCAACGGCGCGTCGGTGGGCGCATGACGCCTGGCCAGCATGACCTGCGCAACGATTTCGCCGGCCATCAAGTGACCCGAAAACCCCAGCCTGGCCGTGGCGCAGAAACGACACGCTCTCGTGCATCCCACTTGGCTCGACACGCACACGGTGGTTCGCCCTCGAGCAGGAATCACGACTGTCTCGACAGACCCACGCGCCATCGACACCAGCAGTTTCGTTGTGCCATCCGAAGCGGTTTGCGCCCGATTCACGTCTGCAGTGGGAAGGCGGCAGTGGGCCGCCAAACGTTGCCACGCACCGGACTCGACGCCCGCCAAGCGAGACGGCAATTGCTCGGGCAGACCAGGGCCACCCAGCAGCCATCGCCGTACGGCTTGTGCGCGGGTGCGGCTTGCCAAAATATCCGCCAACTCTGCGAACCGCAGACCGGTCAACAAGCGTGTCGCTGTCTTTGGCGCAGTCCCCGGCATCGGGCCCTTTCAACGCACCTTTTTTGAAACCGCAAGTGCCGCCCGCCAACCCCCCAAGCGGCGGCCCGCTTCGCGCAATGTCGCCAATTCTTTGCAAAACGCAAAGCGCGCCAGCGTCTGCGGCGGTTGCGAAGCGTAGAACACCGACGGTGGAATCGCGGCGACCCCGACGTGCTCGGTCAAGAACTCACAAAATGCGACGTCAGTCTCACATCCCGCCACCGAAATGTCTGCCACAATGAAATAGCTGCCTTCCGGAACGGCGGCGGCAAAACCGGCGTCCTTCAACGCTTGAAGGCAGATGTCCCGTCGTGGGGTGTACTCCGCGACAAGACCCCGAAAGTATGCGTCCGGCAGGCCAAGCCCCACGCCGGCAGCGACCTGAAGCGCGGCAGGCGTTGAAAACGTCACGTAGGCGTGCAGCCGTTTCACCGGTTCGAGCAGCCGCTCCGGACCGATGGCCCATCCGACTTTCCAACCCGTGAGTGCCAATGTCTTGCCAGCGCTCGACACGGTGAGCGTGCGATCGCGCGCGCCGGGCAAAGTGGCAAACCGAACATGCTGGGCGGGCGGATAGACCAAGTGTTCGTAGACTTCGTCACACACGACGATGGCGTCATGTCGCGCCGCGAGGTCAGCAACGTGTTCGAGTTCGCGTCGCGTGAAGACTTTCCCGGTGGGGTTGTGCGGGGTGTTGAGCAGCACAAGGCGCGTCTTCCGAGAAAACGCTGCCTCGAGTTCCTCGGGGCGAAACCACCACGTCGCGTGTTCGCCGGACGGCGAATGCAGGCGCACCGGTCGCAACGAAGCGCCCGAAATCGCCACGGCCGCTGCGTACGAATCGTACGAAGGCTCAAACACAACGACTTCATCGCCGCCGCCCGTAAACGCCAGGACCGCATCCATCAGTGCTTCCGTCGCGCCGCAGGTGACCAACACTTCCGTCTCAGGGTTCACCCCCTGACGGTAAAAGCGTTCCGCGTGAGCCGCGACAGCGTGCCGGAGTTCGGGAACGCCCACGCTGGGTGCGTACTGCTGCGGGGCATCCCGCAGGTGAACCGCCGCAGCCTCGCGCACCTCAGGGGGCCCATCGAAGTCGGGAAATCCTTGGCCCAAGTTCACAGCGCCGAAGCGCTGGGCCATTGCGCTAAAGCGCGCGAACACCGTCGCGGGAAGTAACCTTCGCGGTTCCATCGCCGTGTCCGTTTGACACAGCCAAGGCTTCATTCGAAGAGATATTCGGCACCGACCGAAACGTAGCCAGAAGTCGTCGGCAGAGGCGTCACGCCAAAAATGGGTTCACAAGCGGACGTCGGCGTTTCCGGAGGCAAGTCACGCTGGAGGGTCAAGCTGCCAAATACGCGCACCCGATGGATTCGACCGCTGAGTCGCAACGTCCCCTGCAGCCATTGCCCCAGGCATGCATCGGCGTAGGGCGCGTACGCGCCCGACAGTTGCACACGAAGCTTTCGGTCCAGGAAGTGCCCTGTCACGACCGGCTGCGCTTCCCAAGTGCGCGGAGCAATCGGCAATCCCCCGGCGGCTTGCGCCAACGCCCGCTGCAGCGCTGCCGCCTCCGAGTTCACGAAAAACGTGTACGCGCCGCGCAGCTCAACGTCGAGCCATCGCCCGAAATGAAGGACACCCGTTGCACCCACGCGATGCTGAAAGAAATTGAGGGCGCGCTCAGTGCCAGAGGCCAACCCTGAAGTCACCACGTAGCGCAGTCCATAGTAGGTGGGCGCGTACGAGACATCGAAACCACCTTCAACGGCACCGCCGCCTGCCGATTCGTATGCGACCAACGCGGCGCCGCCTGCGGAGAACACCGACTCGTCTGCGAAAACGCACAAAGGTGTGTCGGTTCCCCGGCACAACAAGATGTTGTTGACGCTCGGTGGCGCGTACTGGGCGGTGGCCAAAACGAGCCAGTTTTCATTTGCAGCAAACGTGGCCCCCAAAGAGGGCACGTGGACAACCGAAAAATCCCCGCTCTTCGAAACGTTGTAGCCAGCGTCCAGTACCCATTGGTCACCGAACGCCACGGAAACAAGAAACGCGTTCTGCAGATAGAGCGTCTTGGTCCCATCGGAACGCAAACTTCCGCCCACTGTGATTTCGTCGCGAATGGCGTCCATCCGCGGCGCCAAGAGTACCGCGCAAGCCAGCAAAGCCCCTGCCGGAATCATGCCGGCGATCTAGACCTCGCCAGAGGGGAGTTCGACCGGCGGCTCTGGCATCCACAAACCAGAGGGCTCCAAGTGGTAGACCTGCATGTACAACCCGGGAATCGTGTCCCCATCCAGGTCAGAAATGGCCGTTACCGCGACTGTTCCGACGCCACCACCAGGCACCATCACGCCGACAACCGAGTAGTGAAAATACACGTTGCCATCGGGCAAGTACCCAATGTGCACCCAATCACCCAGGTTCTTGACCCACGTCTTCTTCGTGCCGCTGTAGGGAGCCGGAGGATTGTCAGGAGCATTGATGACGGAGAGCGCGCCCGACATCACCGGCAGCCGCGCATCGCGGCTCGCGTTCTCAAGCACCGTGTTCGCGATGCTGCGCATCACCACGTTGCGCTCGGACATCTTCGCGCGAATCGCGAAGTTCAAGAACGCGGGAACGGCAATCGACGCCAAGAGCGCGATGATCGAGACCACAATAATCAGTTCGATCAGGGTGTAGCCACGGGCGTTGCGGATGCTGGACTTCATCATGGCTTCTGTCCCTCCGCAGGCTGACCGCCCTGCGCCAACTCAGCGGGCACCAAAATGAATCGACCGTTGCCAACGTCCAAGACGTGCTGGCCTTGCTGGCTCGCCTGGGCCTCGATCGCCTGGACGGCGGCCTTGTCCGCAGCACCTTTGGCGACGCTCCGAACGAAGCTGACTCGAGACTCGGTCTGAGCACCCACGATGTTCTTCGGAAGATTGGCAATCGCCGCCGCCGCCGGCGGCGGCGAACGGAGCCGAAGCCCATGGAACAGACCCGTTCCCACGGCGGTCAGACCCAGCACGACCCACAACACAATGCGCCGTCGCCCCCGCCCTTCGATTTGCTCTTCTTCGAAGGTGATTTTCCGGGCGACGGGGCGATTGGGGTCCGCCGGCCGAAGCGCGGCCTTCGCCGCAGCCTGCTCAGAGGCATGAACGTAGTTCGAGAGCGCCACCGCGTCGCGCGCCAGCGCACCGCGCGCCGAGGCGAAACCCTCTTGCACGTCCTTCGGCGCGCCATCGGGCAACTTCTTCAGCCCATCGAGCGCCGCATCCGTGTCGGCGAGCAAAGCTTCCAGCGCTTTGTCGTCAAACTTGCTTCCGAGCTCTGGCTTTTCGCCCAGCGCAACCGCCAGGCGAAAGCGCGCAACGACGCCCGCGCGCAGTCCCGAAAGGTCCACCGCAGAAGGGCGACCCCAGAGTGCTTGCGCCTCTGCAGAAGTGAGCTCCGCGAGCTGCGCCTTCACCCAAGGCGTCACGTTCGGGTCCTGCTTCTTTCCCAAAAGGATGTCGGCGGCCTCGGTCGGTGACGGGAGCCACTTGGGCCACGCCCCTGAGCTAGCGGCGTAGCGCGTCCCACCGGCCTTCTTCGTCGGGGTTGGCCCTGTCGTGGGCTCGAGACTCAGTGCACCAGGTTCCGGTTCAACGGCTGACGTCTCCGTGCCACCCTCAAACAACTCGGAGCCAAGATCGTCCGCGGATTTCACAGGCGCAGCCACGTCGTCGGACCCGAACAAGTCCGCCTCAAGATTCGAGAGCGAATCGTCGGGGCGGTCGCCTGAATCTGTGCCCTGGGGTGCAGCCAACTTTGCTACGGATGAGCTCACGAACGGCGTCTCCACAGAAGAACGAGAACTGTTGAACAAACAATTTAGCCAGACTGTGACTTTCCACGCGAGTCTTTGCGCAGGTACGACATCCGCCTACTTGCGAAGTGCATGCCCTGCGCCCGAGGTTGTCCAGCTGCAGCAGAAACCCATCGGCGCGGACGTGGGAGGACATCCCGCCACCTCACCGCGTTGCACACTCGCTCGACGCCCGTGTAGGAGAGGAGCCGTGGCAAACTTCAGGCACGCCGTCGCCGCCTCTTCCACCCTCTGGCTGCTGGCCTGTGCAGCCGATACCCGACCCCTGGCGGCAGCCTGGGAGGTGTTGGACGAACGATGCAGCGAAGAGGCCGCGCAGCTTCACTTGCCCCTCGCCTCCATACGGGAACGGCTTGCGGCGGTCCCCAGCGAAATTCCCGGCAAGCGAAAGGTTGCAGAAGAGCTCCTGGCCGTCGAAGCGACTTTGCGCGCTTTCGACACGGAGCTCCTGACTGCCAGGAACGCCGCGCAGGTGGCCATCGCCCAGAAACAACCCGAAGTGCTTGAGGCCTTGCTCACCGCCGTGCCTCCAGCCTTGGAGAAGCGCATGACACGGCTCAAAGAATCTGCCAACCAGCTTGAAGGTCGCATTGCACTCTTGGAGCAAGCCTCGCGCGCAGAACAAGAAGCCAACGCTCAGGCGCAAGCGATTGTGGAGCAGGCCGAGGCGGCCCGTTCCGCCCAGCTTTCGCGAATCGCGAAGCACGGCGGCGAGGTGACGCTCGAAGACCTTCGATTTGCTGCGGGCTCGGCCGAGGTCTCTCCAGAGCCGAAAACCAGCGCGTCGCTGCGAAGCCTGGTCGCGTTCGCTAAGACGTGCGCCACATTGACCTTCGACGTCGTGGTTCACGCGCCATCAGCGGTCTCCGCTCAGCGAGACCAGCATTTGCCAGTGCTTCGGGCGAGCTTTCTTCACGCACGGCTGCTTCAAGAGGGTGTGCGCCCCGCGGCGATTCGACGTGTTCAAGGCCGACCTGTCCAAGGTGAAGGCTTTGTCACGGTGCAAGTCATCCGGCGTTGTCCGTAAAAGAGCGCAACGCAGCCAGGCGGGATGGATCGGCCGCTGCAGCAGATCAAATCAACCTGGAACCGGTCTAAGCTGCGCGCCGCTCTTTCGGGGCTGAGGGAGAATACACATGAAACCAGGTTCGATGGGACTCCTCGCCGCCGCGCTGCTCTTGAGCAGCTGCGTTGCGCACGAGTCCAACGGTGACCGTGCAGCGGCGCTGGGGGATTGGCGAAACGCTTATGCGTCCTACCGTGAAGCCGTCGGACAGTATCCCGACGACCCGAAACTCCGCCGCAAGTTCGAGTCCGCCAAGGTAGAGGCGTTGCGCGCGGCGCGAAGCAAGGCCCAAACCTGTGCCGCGGCCACGGACTGGCCGTGCGCCGCCAGCGAAGCGGAATTCGCGCTGAGTCTTGAACCGAGCGACACCGCACTCGCGCAACTTTACCGGGACGCCAGCACCCGCGTCGCATTGGCTCAAGTGGAAGGCGCACGAGACGCCGCGCGCAGGCTCGACTTCGAGACAGCGTTTCAGCTGCTGCGGTCTGCCGGCGAGCAAGGCACGGCCGAAGTGCAAAGCGCAGCGATGTCTGCACGAGGTGAAACGCTGCAAGCGCTGAGCGTTGAGGCAGAACGCCTGTGGAAGGCAAACGAATACCCCCAGGCCATTGCCCTTTGGCGCCTCTCCGCCCCCTGGGATGGCGCACATCGCGTTCGATTGGAACGCGCCGAGCGGGAGTACCGCGCCGTCGCGCAGGCGGACTACGACAGGCGAATGGTCGCGGCCGACGCAGCGCTCGCACAGCGACGATTTGCAGATGCCGAGGCACAATACCGCTGGGCCGCTCAGGTCCTTCCAGGGGCTGGGCCGGCCGAGACGCGCGCCCGCTACGCCGGCGCGATCGCGTTGGCGGAGCGCGCCGTCGCCGGACGAAATTACGGCGCCGCAGAGTCCCACTTGCGCGAAGCGATTGCGACCGGTGAGGACCGCGATGGCTTCGCAACCACCCGGCTGGACGAAGTGCGGCCGCGTCCTCACGAGATACGGCTCGTCTCGGTGCTGGTGTTCCCCATGCGCCCCACGGGTGCCCCCTGGACCGGCGGCTATAACCCGGCCTTGGAACTGCTCGCACGCTTGCTTCGCGCGAGAGCCGGCGACGACCTCTTCGATGCGCTGGCCTACGAAGCCCACCGGATTCCGCCCGCCAGCTCACCGACCCTTCAGGTGGACGTGCAACTCCCGGACGGCACCACGATGTCGACCGTGTCTCAGCAAACGCTGCACGCGCAGCTCGACGCGCCGTTTGTCATCACGAGCAACGCGTTTGACGACCGACGCCTTCGCTTCCGCATCCGTCATGTTGGAATCGAACCCGCCGACGCAGCGCTGTTTGACGTCCCCATTCGCGACCTCTTGGGGAAATCACGCCATGTGCTGACCGACCGGGGCGCCGCGCGTCTGTGGATCACCACCACGGTGGCAGCTGAGGGCACGCCCCCCGGGCCAAGAATGATGAGTCCACCGCCAGGGATGGGGGCTCCCCCTCCGGCCTTCAGCGCGCCTCCGGCATTCAGTGAACCTCCACCCCCACCGCCCCAATCGGCAGCGCCGCCCTCGGCGCCCAGATCCGGACCCTCATGGGATTCGACATTCAAGCCCGAAAGCGCCGCACCACCTCCCGTACCCGCCCCTCCTCCGCCCGCGCCCTCTGCGCAGAAGCCTGCCCCATCCCCGGCGACGGCATCTGCTTTCACGCTGACCGGCATCACGGCCGAGGCGTCGCGGTTCGATTACCAAGACGAGCTCAAAAAGGACGGCGCGCCCGATCTCGTTGTCGAGATCGAGCAACAAGGCCGCGTGGTGTACCGCTCACCTCGCTTGGACAACCAGAAGCGGGCGGCGTGGAAACCCGAGGGCCTGGTGCTCTTCTTGAGCCCCAAAGAAGAACTTCAAGTCAGGCTGCTCGATGAAGATGAGGGTGGGGGCCATGACGTCGTCCTCAACGCCGCCCTCCCCGCCGCCGCGGTGCAACGCGGTGCGTACCAAACGCGCACGCCACGCGGCAGCTACGTCAACCTGACGTTCGCTCCCGCAAAGGCACCGGCAGCGTCGACCGTGTCGTTCTAACCCCAGAGATCGCTTGTGTGGAACGTGGATCGCGAAAGAGTTTTGGCCGAGGCCACGAAGCGAGGCGTGACAGTGCCCTGTGGCACGGCTCGCCGAGCGACAAAGGCATCGGCCAAAAGAACCAGCGAGGCGTGATCCACACAAGCGATTTCTGGGGTTAAGTGCTGACTTCAGAAGACCCACTTCACGAGGCTCAGAATACCTTGTTTCCAGGGCACGCGATGGCTCACCCCTGATGCTTGCTGAAAACGAGTCAGGTTCTCCACGTACCACTTGAAGTTGCGGAGAAGCGCCTGTTGATTGGAGTACTTGGGACGATAGCCCAACTGGGCTTCTGCTTTTTCAATCGACACAAACGAATCTTTTGAGGCGGTCTCGTACACCCATCGGTACAGCGGCGAGAGGCGAAGCGCTTCCAAAATGCGAAGCAGCCAGATGGCCGGGCCCGCCGGAAGTCCGACGATTCGCTTGCCGTGGCCGGCTTTGTCGAGAACCGCTTGGTAGTCCTCGCGCATCGTCGCGAACGCCTTCGCGCCGATGTTGAACGTATCGTTCGCCTTTTGCGGATCCAGCGTGAGCGCCAGCACGATGGCGTCGCAAAGGTCTTCCACGTCCAACAGCTGGTAGCGGTTGTGACCATTCCCCAACATCGGGAAGTGATGTCCCGTGTGCGCGAAGTCATAGAACAACGCGAAAACGCCCAGACGCTCAGGGCCAATAAAGGACTTGGGCCGAAGAATCGGAATGCACATTCCCTTTTGACGGAAGGCTTCACACAGTCGTTCGGCCTCAATCTTCGCTTCGCCGTAGGGCCCTACGCCGTGCAAGCGGTCCGTCTCGAGAAGCGGGTGGTGGTCTGGAATGCCGTAAACCGCTGTGGATGAAACGTGCACGAACCGCCGAACGCCACACGCGTGCGCGGCTTCCAACACGGTTCGTGTGCCATCGATGTCGGTCCGAAAAATTTCTGCCTTCGGGTACAGCGGCAACGCCGCGGCCGCGTGAACCACGCAGTCGACATCGGCCAACGCCTCATCGACCTTCGCCCGATCACAGATGTCGCCAACGACGACGCGAACCCGGTCCTTTTCAGGATAGTCAAACGGCGCGATGTCGAGACTCGTGACGTCCCCGCCCCGAGACAACAAAGCCCGCGCCAGGTTGATGCCCAAGAAACCTGCGCCGCCTGTAATCAGTGTTCGTGTACCCACGGACGCGCGTTTAGCGTATGGCCGGGGAATGGAAACGGAAAACCCCTACAAAAACGTCTTCATCACCGGTGCCTCCAGTGGGCTGGGGCATGGACTCGCCGCGTTTTTCTGCGCGAGAGGTGCGACGGTGCATGCCGCCGCTCGCCGGGCCGACCGGCTTGCCGCGTTGAAGGCGGACTGTTCTGCCAAAGGCCTTCCCGGGAAAATCGTCCCCGTTCAGCTGGATGTGTCTCACAGTGCCGAAACGCGGAAAATCATCGCGGCCACGCAGGCCAGCGTCGGCGGCCTGGACCTGGTCGTCGCCAATGCGGGTGTGAGCGAAGAGTCGGATGCACGGCGCTTGGACTGGGAGAAGATCGAAAAGATCATTCAAGTCAACGTGACGGGTGCGCTCGCGACCCTCACCGCCGCGCTGCCGGACATGCTGACGCGGCAGCGGGGCCATGTTGCTGTCGTGTCTTCGATTGCTGGATTTCAACCCCTGCCCAGCTACGGCGCCTACGCCGCCTCCAAGGCGTTCGTCACGACGTTTGCGGAGAGCCTTCGCATGGACTTGGTGGGGTCACCCGTCGCTCTCACCGTCATCCACCCTGGATTCGTCAAAAGCGAAATGACCGCAGCCTCCCCCTTCCCCATGCCCTTCTTGATGGAGACACAAGACGCCGTCGAGCGCATGGGTGTTGGGCTTCTTCGCCGGGAGCGCGAGATTGCATTCCCCTGGCAGATCTCTTTGGCCGCGCGTGTCGGACGCCTCTTGCCCAGCGCCCTGGTCACGATGGTGTCCTCGCGCGCCAAGCCGGCGGGCGCGGGCTGGCGCGAGTCTCCGCTGTACAAAAAGGCTGATTAGTGCCCCGGCGAGGGATTTTCGATCCGGGCGAGGGCACAGAGACGCGAGCAAGACAAGGAAGGCCGAAGCGAGAGTACCTCGAGGTACGGCGCGAGGCCTGACACAGGATTGCGATGCGGATCGGTGGCCGCAGCGAGCGAAAATCCCTCGCCGGGGCACT
>JBJXGM010000119.1:0-43934 GCA_046155985.1 Myxococcaceae bacterium
GCGATGTAGACGCCCGGTGCACTGCCCAAGAGGTCGCCTGCGGTTCGATGTGGGGCGGCGGCGAGGACCTCGCGCTCCAGCACAAAGTCGCTTGCGCTGCGTGGCGGCGCAGCCTTTCGTCCTCGAACAATCGTTTCCAGCGTGCCAGAAGCCTCCGTCGACGCGGCAGCCGATGGCGTTGGGGTGAGTGCAGTGGCGGCGCCAGCGGGACTGGCCTGCATCGGTGGGGGGCTCGGCTCGACTTCATGTGCATGCGGGGCGCCCGGGGAGGGTGCATCCGGAAAGACGAATCGAAATGGCACCTGAACGCGCGAAACGATGGGCGTGCCGTTTCGCTTCGCCGGCGAGAAACGCCATTGCCGAATGGCGTCGAGCGCCGCGTGGTCAAAGGCCTCACCTGCCGACTCGGCGACGCTGGCATCTTCCACTGCGCCCTTGGCGTCGACGGTCACCAACAAGGTGACGACGCCCTCGCGGCGAGAGGCCAGAGCATCCAGGGGGTACACGGCCTCCACTTGGTGCTCGACACGGGGTGGGTCGACGGTTTCCGGCGGCGGTGGCGCCGGTGATGTCGAAAGCGAAAGAAGCAGGGAAAGAAGCGGGCGGAGCACGGTCAGGGGCGGGGACCGTACGCAGCGGCCAAAGAGGGTGTCAAACCGCCTCTCATCCCAAGCGATCTCTGGGGCTAAAAGAACACCGTTTCGCGGTGCTCACCGAACACGTTCCGGAACACGTCGGCGATTTCCCCCAGCGTGGCTTCGGCTTTCACGGCGGACAGAATGTGAGGCACAAGGTTGTCGCCCTGGGACTGCGCGGCTTTGGCGAGCTGGTCCAACGCGGCCTGAGTGGCACTTTGATGGCGCTCTTTCCGAAGCCGTCTGAGCGCTTCGACCTGATGGCGTTCAACCGCTTCGTCGACGCGCAGCAAGTCTTGCGGGGGTCGCGTGGGCTCTGTGAATTTGTTCACGCCCACGACGATGGCGTCGCCCTTCTCCAGCGCGCGTTGAGCTTCGAAAGCTGCGTCTTGAATTTCACGTTGCGGATAGCCTTGGCGCAACGCTTCAACCATGCCGCCCATCCCATCGATGCGCAGAATGTAGGCCTCGGCTTGGGCTTCGAGGCCATCGGTTAACTGCTCCAAAGCAAACGCGCCGCCCAACGGGTCGATGAAGTCCGCCACGCCGCTTTCGTAGGCGATGACTTGTTGGGTGCGGAGTGCGAGACGCGCGGAGGCTTCACTGGGAAGCGCAAGCGCTTCATCACGAGAATTGGTGTGCAAAGACTGGGTGCCCCCCAGCACCGCCGCAAGCGCTTGCAACGCGACGCGCACGACGTTGTTTTCAGGCTGTTGCGCCGTCAGCGTGGAGCCCGCCGTTTGCGCGTGAAAGCGCAGCATCATCGAACGCGGGTCCTTCGCCGAAAACCGCTCTTTCAGTAGGCGCGCCCAAAGGCGTCGCGCCGCTCGGAACTTGGCGATTTCTTCCAAGAAGTGATTGTGCACATTGAAAAAGAACGACAACCGCGGCGCGAAATCATCTACCAAAAGTCCCGCTCGAATCGCGGCGTCGACGTACGCAATGCCGTCCGCGAGCGTAAACGCAATTTCCTGGGCCGCCGTCGAACCGGCTTCACGAATGTGGTAGCCGCTGATGGAAATGGGATTCCAGCGCGGTGCGTGCTTGGCGCAGAAAGAAAACAAGTCGGTCACCAGCCGCATCGAAGGCTCGGGCGGGTACACGTAGGTGCCGCGGGCCATGTACTCTTTCAAAATGTCGTTTTGGACCGTACCCGACAGCTTCGAGCCGGAAACACCCTGGCGCTCGCCGACTGCCGCGTAGAGACAAAACAGCGTGGCGGCTGTGGCATTAATCGTCATGGACGTCGACACTTCGTCCAAGGGAATCTTGTCGAGCAAAGTGGCCATGTCGCGGACGGACCCAATCGACACGCCGACTTTCCCCACTTCACCGTGCGCGCGTTCGTGGTCTGCGTCGCGGCCCATTTGCGTGGGCAAATCAAATGCGACGGAAAGTCCCGTCTGGCCTGATTTGAGGAGGTAGTGAAACCGCTGGTTCGCGTCTTGTGCCGAGCCAAAGCCGGCGTATTGACGCATCGTCCAGAAACGACCGCGGTACATGTTGGGCTGAACGCCGCGCGTAAACGGATACTCGCCCGGGAAACCGAGCTTCTCCGTGTACGTGTTGCCGCCATCCGGGACGTAAAGCGGTTCGAGCGGTGTGCCGCTTGAAGTCACGAAGTTCGCCCGTCGGGGCGGTGTTTTGTTGTTGGCGGGGTCGAACACTTCTTTCCGCCAACGGTCGAGCCCCGACCGGGCCGTGTCCTTGGGCGGCATGGGCTACTCCACCACCAAGAGTTTGGCGTTCATCTCAACCGCCATGCCTTCTTGCGCCTGTAGTGCAGTGACCGTTCCGGCCTTGGGTGATTTGAGTTCGTTCTCCATCTTCATCGCTTCAACGACGACCAGACCCTGCCCTTCGGCAACCTTCTCACCCTGTTTCACCAGCACGCGAACAACTTTGCCAGGCATGGGCGCGGAGATTTCCACTTTTCCAGAAACGGCAAAGCCACCTTTTGCGTGGGCGAGCTTGTGGCGGCGCTCATCCAGCAAATGCAAACGAACGAGTTGCCCCAGCGCGAGCAGCGACAGACGGTCGTTCCCGTTCTCTTCGATTTCGACCGCGTGCGCCCGACCCTCGAGCAGCAAGGACACCGTGCCTTCGGGCAGTGCACGGGCGTCGACTTCATGACGGACACCCCGAAGGGTGACGGCAAAGTGACCCTCTGAAACCGGCTCGAGGTCGACGGCTTCTGGCTCTTTTCCTTCGGAAAACGTCACGTAGTAGCGCATGGGTCTGGATTAGCGACGTCGAAGGGCAGTGCGCCAACTGCTTCGCCAACCACTTCCCTGGGTGCCTGGCGCAGGTGGAGGAGCAATGAGGCGTTTGGCCCGTTGCACATCGCGCGTGTGCGCGAACACCGCCGCAGCAATCGCCGCCACGACTTCGGCTTCGGGTGCGGCTGTGCCGACAAGCGCTGCATGGTGCCTGGCCAAAAGCCCGGTGTCGTAGTCGCCTGCCACGAACGCCGGCGAACGAAGGATGTTTCGAAGGTAGCGCAGATTCGTCGTAATGCCTTTGACGATGTACTCCGACAGCGCGCGGTCGAGACGCGCGATGGCTTCGGTTCGGTTCGGTGCCCACACCGAGACTTTGCTGATCATCGGGTCGTAAGCGGTGGGCACGGTGAAGCCGGCATACACACCCGAGTCGTCGCGGACATAAGGGCCCGACGGCACGCGCATCGCGACAATGCGGCCGGGCGAGGGCATGAAATTGCGCGCGGGGTCTTCCGCATAGACGCGCGCTTCGATGGAATGCCCCCGCGGCGCAGGGGTCGTTGTCATCGGCAAGGGTTCGCCGCGTGCCACGCGCAGTTGCCAGGCGACCAAGTCGAGACCTGTGACCCACTCCGTCACGGGATGTTCCACTTGAAGCCGTGTGTTCATTTCTAAAAAGTAAAAGTTTCGATGTTTGTCGACCAGAAACTCCACCGTGCCAGCGCCGCGGTAGTTGACCGCTCGGGCGGCCTTGACCGCGACTTCACCCATTTGCGCGCGCAGCGCGGGGGTCACAATGGGTGAGGGCGTTTCTTCGATGACCTTCTGGTGACGTCGCTGTGCAGAACATTCACGCTCGTTCAGGCTGATGCAGTGGCCGTGCGTGTCGGCGAAAACCTGAATCTCGATGTGATGGGGTTCCTCGAGAAACTTTTCCAAGTACACCGCGTCGTTCCCAAAAGCGTTCAGGGCTTCCGACTTGGCGGCACGGAAAGCCGACTCCAACTCTTGGGCCGTCGACACTTTCCGCATGCCTTTGCCACCGCCACCGCCGGCGGCTTTCAGCATGACGGGGAAACCCACGCGTTCAGCAAATGCGCGCACGGCGGCCAAGTCGGCGAGCGCACTTTCTGACCCCGGCACGACGGGCACCCCCGCCCGAATCATGTGTTGGCGCGCACGGGTCTTCTCGCCCATGGCCTCCATCGCAGAAGCAGGTGGACCGATGAAAATGAGCCCCGCGCCTTCGCACGCCTGGGCGAAGCTTGAATTTTCCGACAAGAAGCCGTAGCCCGGGTGAATGGCGTCGGCGCCAGACTTGCGCGCCACATCGAGCAGCTTATCGCCGCGCAAGTAGCTGTCACGAGAAGGTGCCGGGCCAATCGGGTAGGCCTCGTCGGCCATGCGCACATGCAGCGCTTCGCGGTCGACATCCGAATAAACCGCGACAGTGGAAAGCCCTAACTCACGGCACGTGCGCATCACCCGCACAGCAATTTCGCCTCGATTGGCCACCAAGACTTTGCGAAGCACTGTCATCGTGGGCCTAAAGCGGAATGTTCCCGTGTTTGCGCACCGGGTTTTCTTGCCGTTTGTCTTTGAGCATCTCGAGCGCGCGAATGAGTTTTTCGCGTGTCTTCTCAGGAGGAATGACTTCGTCGATGTAGCCCAGTTCAGCGGCTTTGAAGGGATTGGCGAATTTGTCGCGGTACTCGCTCACCAAGCGAGCGCGCTCGGCGGCAGGGTCTGCTGCACGCTGAAGCTCGCCACGGAAAATGATGTTGACCGCGCCCTCAGGCCCCATCACCGCGATTTCAGCGGTGGGGTAGGCGTAGTTGATATCGGCGCGAATGTGCTTGCTCGCCATGACGTCGTACGCACCGCCGTACGCTTTGCGGGTGATGAGCGTGATTTTCGGAACGGTCGCTTCGGCAAACGCATAGAGCAACTTCGCGCCGTGCGTGATGATGCCGCCCCATTCTTGGTCGGTGCCGGGCAAGAAACCGGGAACGTCGACCAACGTGATGAGCGGAATATTGAAGCAGTCGCAAAAACGAACAAAGCGCGCAGCCTTGACGGACGCATCGATGTCCAAACAGCCGGCCAAGTGCGCGGGCTGATTCGCCACAATGCCGATCGAGCGGCCGCCCAAGCGCGCAAACCCAATGACCATGTTCTTGGCGAAATGCTCTTGGACTTCAAAGAAATGTCGCCCATCCACCACGGCACGCACGATGTCTTTGATGTCGTAGGGCTTGTTGGGGTTCTGCGGCACCATCGTGGCCAGTGACGGCTCCACGCGCGCAGGGTCATCGTCGGTCGCCACATGGGGCGCGTCGGTCTGGTTGTTCGAAGGCAGGTACGAAAGCAGTTCGCGCGTCAGCGCGATGCAGGCCTGCTCATTTTCAGTCGCAAAATGCGCCACACCGGACTTTCGGTTGTGCGCCAACGCGCCGCCCAGGTCTTCTTTGGTGACCTCTTCGTGGGTCACCGTCTTGATGACATCGGGTCCTGTGATGAACATGTAAGACGTGTCTTTCACCATCGCGATGAAGTCGGTGATGGCCGGCGAATACACAGCGCCGCCGGCGCAGGGCCCCAAAATCAGCGAAATCTGCGGAACGACGCCCGACGCAAGCGTGTTGCGCAGAAAAATGTCGGCATACCCAGCGAGGCTTTCGACGCCTTCTTGAATGCGTGCGCCGCCCGAGTCGTTGAGCCCAATGATGGGCGCGCCCACGCGGGTGGCCAGGTCCATGACTTTGCAGATTTTCTGCGCGTAGGCGCCCGACAGCGAGCCGCCGAACACGGTGAAGTCTTGGGCGAAGACAAAGACTTGTCGGCCGTCGACATTGCCGTAACCGGTGACAACGCCGTCGCCGGGGACTTTCTTGTCGGCCATCCCGAAGTCGGTGGCCCGGTGCGTGACGAACTTGTCGAGCTCGGTGAAGCTGCCCGGGTCCAGCAGAAGCGCCAGTCGCTCGCGCGCCGTCATCTTGTTCGCTTCGTGTTGTTTGGCGATGCGTTCGGTCCCACCGCCCAATTCGGCCAGCCGCTCGAGCGCATCAAGCCTCGCGCGCAGCGGGTCATCGGGAGAGCCGTTCATGCACCCGCTCTATAGACCGGTTCCGGGATGATTTGATCTGCCCTAGAACCGGTCTGGCGGGTTTTGCTCAACCGTTGAGGGTTTGAAACTTTACGGCGCGGAATGGGGGTGTGGTGGTGCTCGTGTTGTTGCTGCCGTCCACGGGGAAGTGGAAGACGGGTGGCTGCCGAGTGCCACGCCGGACTTGGTCGTAGCCGCCCCACATCATTTGAGGACTGCGGTATTGAAGGCCTTTGTAGGCGACATCCACGCCGCGAGCGACCTGCGCCCCTCGATTGAGCTGGTCGAGCCTCATGGGATCGATGTTGTCGTTGAATCCCGCTCCGAAAGCGACCCCCGCCATCGCGTTGGCGGCCAGTCCAGTCATGTCGCGGCGACGAAGCGCCGCTTCTGTACCGAAAGTGACCTGCGTGCCGAAGTTCACGTTGCTTGCAGCGCGCGCGAGGTTGGAACTGGGGAGACCCAGATTCGTGCTGCCTGCGAATGCACCTGCGGCGTTGAAGAAGCCGCCCCGGAGATTGCCATCTCGGAATCCGTTATACGCGTTCACTCCAGCGCGTGCGGTTGTGTAGGCTTTGTATGCGGTTGTTGCCTTGGCGACGAAACCTGTACCCGCAGCCGCGCTGGTTCCAGCGGCCGCACCGGTGCTGGCGGCGGCACTTGCGCCCGCGCTAGCGGCTGCGCCTGCTGCGCCACCTCCAGCTGTCGCACCGCTGCTTGCAGCCCCTGTGACCGCGCCTATCCCCCCCCCCAACGTGAACCAGGCCGCTGCGGCGACACCCACGCCGATGGCTGTCCACTTGAGAGCGGTCTTCCATTTGCTGCGCGCCTTTTCGAAAAAGAGCGACGGTGTGTGGCCATCCATCGAGCCCCATTCGGCCTTGTACGTCTTCATTTTCCCGTCGGGGCCGCGGGCTTTGAACTTGAAGGACTCCCCAGCGAGCGCCTTCGCGCGCTCTTTCGGTTTCAGAGAGGCAAGGAGCGCCTGGGGCGTGCGGCGTTGACCGTCGGGCATCGGAATCGTACCGCCCTCTGGCGTCATGACTCCACTGTTGTTGTCGACGGTGCCGTTTTTGTTGCGGTTGAAAAGAAGGCCGGCTGTACCCATGGCCGCGGCGGCAATAAAGTCGCTCTTGCCGAGGTCAAGTGCTCCATTGGTTCCCGAGCGATCAGCGACGCCGCGGATGTCCCAAACGGAACGCCCCTGTGAGATCGAAGTGGTGTTTAAGTTGGAATTTAGGCCAGCGACCATTTGACTTCCTCTTTCGTGACGACTTACCTGATTTTCGCGGGGAGCTTCGAGAGGTTGCGTGTGGTTTTGTAGATGGAAACTCCAAATGCCGAATTCCTAAAGGCTTACGCACTCTTAGATTATGAGAAAACTTTAGAGAATGAGTGCTGGTTGAGCAAAATCCAGCCTAATCCAGTCTTCTGAGGCGTGGATCCTGGATCAGCGCTGTCTCCCAACGCTTGAGTGCAGCATCCCTTTCAAACTGTGCGGCGTCGGGTGAAAACCCGTAGCGGTCACCCGTGACGCTGGCGAGTTCGTCAATGGCGGCTCCACGCAGCTCTGCCTTTGGAGAACGCAACGCAGCCACCAACCACTCGGCGCGCCGTCGCGCACGATTTTCTGCCCACCATCCTCGCCACATCTGCGTGTTGAGGCCGTGGCTCGTCAGGGTGATTTCACTGAGCGCAGCGGCTGCGGCTTGTGCGCACAGGTTGTCGTCGGAAGCGGTGAGTCCAATCAGTCCATCGATGGCTTCGCGGTCGTGAAGCGCTCCCAGTGCGCGTGCGGCCAGCGAACGGCGCGTGGGGTTGATGGCCGCCAGCTCTTGTCGGAGTTCGCGCATCGAAGCATCAAAGCGCGTCAAGTGGCGAAACGTGGTGCTCGCCGCACGGGCGGCGGAAGAGACGTTGGGTTCTGAGTCGAAAATGCCACGCAGGAGACCTGGGACGAGTTCGGCATAGGGCAGGCTTCCCGCCGTCAGCAGTGCGAAGTAGCGGACAGTGACATCTTCCGCATCGAGCAATGCGGACAGCGCTTGCGCCGCCGGCCTGCCCAATCGGGACAACGCGCCGGGAATCGGCCCCAGTTCGTCGGCTTCCGGCAGTTCAACAACGAGGCTCTGTGCCCAACCGGTGGGGCCCGGAAAACGCTGGCAGAGCACGCGAGAGGAGGCGACGGGCGAGCGTGCGAGCTCGGCCATCGCACGCGCGCGCTGGGCAGCATCGGGCCCCGTCAGGCGACGCAGAATCGGCTCGAAGTCAGGCGGCGGGCGTTCATTCTCCGACTGCGTGCGCACTTCTCGTGTGGCCGCACGCCCGGGCGTGACTTTCTCGGACTTGTCCGATGGGCTCCATGAGGCCTGGGTGGGCGAAGGCGCGTGAAGTTCGTCATCCGCCAGCGCCGCGGGGGCGCCGGCTTGTCTTCGGGTCAAAATGAGACGTTCAAATGCGCTGGGGAGCTCCTGACAAAACAAAATGAAATCCGACGCGCGCCGTTGGCTGAGCGGCTTTTCGCCACCATCGCCATACAGCATCGCCACGATGCGCCCGCGCACTTCGACGGGAAACAAAAACACCATTCGCGGGGCACGTCCCAAATGCCCCAAGTAACCCTTCGTCAACGGGTCCTGAGGGACAGGACCCAAATAGCTGCTGTGGGTCAGCGCGACCGTTCGAAAAACAGAGGCGGCATCCAGCGGCACAGACAAGGTTGCGATTTGATGCGGTGTTGCGCCTTCGCCGCGAGCGGCCCAACCTGCGGCCACACCGCGAATCACGGCAAACGCCGCGACAAAATCAAAGGTCGACAAGCCGAAACGCAGCACCACATCGAGCAACGCTTCTCGCGTCTTGGTCTCTGTTTTGAGCAAATCCCGCGCAGCTTGAAGTGTGGCGATGGGCGCGTTGACCGCGGGTGTGGTCAGGAGTGTTGGCGCTTCCCTCGCCACGGGCACGCCGGTTTGTGTGGGCGCCCTGGTCTTGGGCTGAGCCAGCAAAATGGGTTCCCGGGCGCGGTGGGCTGGACCTTGGTCCACCATCTCGCGCACGAGACGGTCTTCCAGCGTCTGTCCTTCCACATGCACGACAGCGGTGGCGGGCACTGGCACTGGCGCGCTGGCGTCTTGGGGGGTCGCCAGCTGTGAGAGCAACTGCTGCTCCCCGGGTTGCAGCGGTGTGCCGTAAAGCTTCGCCATCCAACTGCGCACACGAATCCGTGGGGCAATCCAAAACACAATGCCTTTGCTCAGTAAAAATCCGATTTCGTCGAGCTCTGCGCGGTGAATCGGAAAAGCCGACGCAATGTGCAGGGTGTTGCTGTCGAGCGACAAAGGAACGACCCCCAGACGTTCGGCGATTTTCGCTGGCAGCAGTGCGGCCATCTCGACGTTGGGTTCAAACTCCGTCAAATTGACGCTTCGAACGCCGCTGATTTCCGCGAGCGCGTGCAAGAGCGACGCTTCCGGAAGCCAGCGATTTTGGAGCACGACATCGTCGAAAGCGAGGCCGCCCTCGGCATGCAGACGAAGCGCCTCTGCAGCGTGCTGGGCATTCAGCAGTCCACGCGCAACGAGATGTTCGGCGAGGCGGGACGGCATGGGGGTCGGATTACCCGACACTTCGGAGTTTCACCACGTAAGTCGAAGTGAGTTTGTCGTGCAGGGCCTGACCTTTGCGGTCGAACAGGGCGAGCCAATAGCCCAAGAAGCCCGGCAACACCGAGACGAGGGCCAAAATCGCTCTCACGAACGCCCGCGTGGGGACGGGCGGGTGGCCGGTTTCATCGACCAGCGAAATTCCTGCAACCATGCGTCCCAACGTCTGGCCGCGGAACAAGAATGCGCATGCGGCGCAATAGGCGAACGCCAGCACCAAGAACAGGAAGGCGCCAGGCAAGAGAATGCGTTGGATGGCGTGAAGGCGAGCCATGAAGCCATCCAGCCCGCCGAGTTGTGTGGGGGCGCGCGCGCCGGTGACCGCAAGCGCCACCGACAGGTAGGTGCCAAAGACGAGAAACAGCGCGAGCGCATCGACGAAATACGCCAGCGCTCGCCGCCAAAGTGCCGCGGGTTCGGCACGCACGTCGTTTGTCGATGCGGCAGGCGAGCGAATGCCTGAACTCATGGCGTGCATCCTGGGTCAACGCCCACGAGAGTTCAACCCCAACGCCCATCGACGTAGCCCATGACGGCCAGCACTGCCGCTGCGGCAGTTTCAGTCCGCAAAATCGTACCGCCGAGTGTCAGCGTTTGTGCGCCGCGACCGACCAACAACCCGACTTCGCTGCGGGTGAGTCCGCCCTCGGGACCCACCACGAGTGCAAGCGGCTGCTCCGCGCGAAGCACGCGCACGACTGAGGCCAACGAACGCGTTGTTTCCTCTTCGTCGAGCACCCAGATTTGTGTCTGGGGCGGCAGGGTATCGATGGCCAAGGACAGCGTTTGGACGGGATGCACCGCGGGGACATCGGCCCGGCGGCACTGCTTGGCCGCTTCGGTGACAATGCGCATCCAACGAACATGGCGCGTCTGCGCGCGGTCTCCTTTGAGCTGCACCACGCTGCGTTCTGCAGAAAAAGGCAGAAAGCCGGCGGCGCCAAGCTCGGTGCCCTTTTGAAGCACGTCGTCCAGCCGCTCGCCCTTCGGCAGTCCTTGGACGACGAACACCTCGCGGCCCGGCTGACTCTGGGTGGGAGTGTCCAAAATCAGCGACAGTCGTGTGGGATCGGCCGCCGAAACGCGAGCCGGAAACGACCGGCCATGGCCGTCGAATACTTCCAAGGTGTCGCCCACGTTGGCGCGCAACACGCGCGCCACGTAGTGGAAGGCATCGCCTTCCAAGACCCAGTCTTTGGGCGTCGTTCCGGGCGCGATAGGAACGAACAGACGTTTCACAAAGCGACTCGCTCAAAATCAAGCCGCACCCAATCGCCCGTTGATGCGCCGCCGACGTCTCTGAGTCCCTGCGCGACGAAGGCTTGCGCCACTTCGGTGCGTTGGTGAGCGAGCACCCCGGACAAGAACAAGTACCGACCCGTGTGCCGGGCCATGTCGGGTGCGAGCTCAACGAGTGTGTTGGCGAGGATGTTCGCCACCACGACATCGAAGACGCCGTGAACCTCAGACAGTGGCGTCGTGGACAGCGCAATCGGCTTCGCCCGGTTTTGCGCGATGTTTTCGAGTGCAAGCGTGACGGACGGTGCATCATTGTCGATACCCACCACGTGCGGGGCGCCGAGTTTGCGCGCGGCGATGGCCAACACACCCGAACCTGTCCCCACATCCAGAACGCTGAGTTGCGGTGAACGGGCCAAGGTGTCATCCAGGGCGGCCAAGCAGAGCGCTGTGGTGGGGTGATCTCCCGTTCCGAACGCCATCTTCGGCTCGATGACGATGCGAATCTTGTCTGGCGGCGCCTGGTCGATTTGCCAGGGCGGACCCACCCAAAGCCGTCCTTGCGTCAGTGCACGAATGTGTTTCCGCCAGCTCGTCGACCAGTCTTCTTCGGCCTGTTCACCGCGCTGCACGCGCGCCTGCGGAAAGGCGACGTGGACCTCTGCTGCTGCTTCATCGGCGTCGGCGCTGTTGGCGAAAAAGCTGACGATGATGGCATCGCCAGGGTGGGGGCCCCGTACCCCTGGCATCGGCGGAGCCTCGCGGTCGCGAATCTCCAAGCCCGTGGCGCCAAAATCCCAGAGCAGCGCTTCCACACGTTCGGCGTCCCCCTCGGCGAGCTCAACGGTCAGCGACGCGTGATTCACCGCACCCGTTTACCCCATAAGACAGTGGGATTCGAAGCGCTCGAATGTGCTTATGATGCGCGCCGTGCAGAAGCGACTCGCTCGGCTGGGGTGGGGTGCGTTGGCGCTCGTGAGCGTCCAACTGTCTTGTATTGGCCCACAGGCCCCAGACGCCGTGATTTGCCAGGACGTCGCCGCGCGCCTGTGCCGGAGCGCCGGCTGCACCGCGGTGGCCGGACGTTTGCCAGGTTCTGACTGTGCAGCGCTGCTGGTGGGCCAAGCGGGGTGTGGCACGCCTGACTATGCCTTCACTTCGCCCGAACGCGAACGCGTGCTGTCCTGCCGCATCACGCTGATGCGGTCAGAAGATGACGCCGTTCTGCAATGCCAAGCGGCCGCTGACTTTCTGGAAGCCTGTGCCGACGTCGCTGCTGTGTATGGGGTGGCGCCATGAAACGGTTCGCGGCTTTCGCCACGGCTTTCGTTTTCCTGGTGGGGTGTGGGGGCATCGCCCGCGAAACCCGCGTGGAGCGCGGCCCATTGCTTCGGCATTTTTCCCGCGAACAAACCGTCGGACTCGCCGGGGCGCAGCTTCGCGTTGAACCGGGCTGGCCGGAGGCGAAGTTCTTTTTTACGCGCGAGAAGCAGTGTCGACACGAGGAAGTCGACGAATACGCCGAGACGCGCACGACCGTTCGCCGCGCGCCGGGCGGGGGGCCGGCATTGGCGGCGGGTGTGAGCCAGATTCTTGCGGGGCTCGGACTGTTTCTCGCCCGGGGATTGTTCTCAGACGTTCCCGACACGACACGCATTGATGAGGGCGGGCGTTATCCCGCAACGGCACGCACACAGGCGACGATTTGGTCGTACGTCGTCATGGCGCTGGGTCTGCCCGCAACGGTGGTGGGGGCTGTGCAACTGGGGCAGCAGGGGGAAAGCAGCGAGCGGATGACGGCCGAGGTGGTCACCCAGGCCCGAGAGTCCGTTTGTGAAACAGTCCCATTTTCAGGCGCCTTGGTGGTGGCGGCCAAAGGGAAGCCTCCCGTCGAGCTCAATGTCACGAACGGCACAATCGTCGCTCCGGTGACGTCCTGGGTCGATGTGCCCCTGGAGCGATGGACGCTGGGCGGAGAAGCCGTTCATGTCGTTCCCACCGAGCGCGCAAAGCTGGACGCACTTCGTGCGTGCATGCGGGTGATTCCTGCACCCGCCCCCGAAACGGTTGTTGCGCTCGCCGAGGCGGGTCGTCAGCTGTTGGCGCAAGCGGTTGATGCGTGTGTCGCGGCCGTGCCTAGCGCGCCCGTCGATGAAACACGTCAGCGACTTTCGGGAGAGCCGCCGAGCGGAAGTCTAACTCCGGCCGCATCTTTCGCGGAGGCACTCGCCCAATTCGCTCCCGAAATCACAATGACGGATGCTTCTCGCTTGTTTGATGCGGAAACCCTTCGGGGCAAACGCATTCACGTGCGAAGCGCTGTCGTCCAGCGACACGACAGCGGACATTTCCTGACGCAGGTGGGCGTGCAGCCCGTTTGGCTGTTGACGAAGCCCTCTGCGGAGAGGACGGCCATCGCACCGGGCCAACGTGTGGAGGTTTTGGCGACCGGTGCAGGTCTCTACGCGTCGCAGGGCGTGTCCGCGCCGTTGCTGGAGGTGCACCGTGCGCGCCTCGCGCCGTGAGGGCCCACGCTATTTCGACCAGGGCCCGCGCGCAGCGCCTTAGGCAACTTTCAGCACGTCTTCCGGCAGTGGCGTTGGGCCAACCAGGGCCAGCGCCGCGTGCTCGAATTGGATGACCCGTTGGGCGACGTCGTGAACTTGCTCGCGTGTGACGGCAAAGATGTCGTCCATGAAACGCAACGACGCCTCTGCGCCCAGTCCATGGCACGCGTCGATGGCGAACGCCGTGGCCTGGACGGCCCCGCGCTGAAAGCTGATTTCGTGTTCGCCAACCAAGCTGCGCTGAGCGCGTTCGAGTTCCGCTGGGCTGGGTGGCGCTTCGCGCAACAACATCAGTTGCTTCCGAAGCGCCGAAAGCGCGACGTCTTGCTTCGCTGGGCTTGTCCCGATGCGGACTTCGAAATGTCCGGGCTCGACGCCGTCGGCGTGTAAGGCCCCGACGCTGTAGGCGAGCGACTGCTTGTCGCGCAGTTCCAGAAAAAGCCGTCCCCCTTGGCCGCTCAGAACTGCAGTCATCACGGCCAGCGCATGTCGCCAGCCGTCTGTCACCCGGGCGCCCCAAAAACCCAACACCAAATGGGCCTGTTCCCGAGGCAAATGATGCTGCAAGAGCTGCGCCCTTGTGGGCGGCTTTGGAGAGGGGGGGTCAGTTCGCGCAGGTTTGTTCGCGGTCCCCATCGACGAAAAAAGCGCATCGGCCCGCGCGAAGACTTCTTCCGCACGCACGTTGCCGACGACAGCCAAGACGCCGTCGCGGGGAGACAACGCCTGAGCCTGAAAAGTCTTGAGCGCGCGTGCGTCCAGCATCGCGAGAACGCGCGGGTCACCTGAAAGTGGGAATCCGCAGGGATGGTCTCCATAGAGGGCGCGAGCGAACAACTCGCTGGCGAGCGACGCGGGACGGTCTTCCAACGTGCGACGGTCCTCCAACAGCAAAGCGCGTTCACGCTCGACCTCTGCATCGGGAAATGTCGGGGTCAGAAGCTGCTCGGCGAACAGTTCAAAGCCGCGGGCGAAATGGTCCGACAGCCATTCTGCGCGGGCGCCGGCTGAGTTTCGCCCACCCGCTCCGATGAACCCGCCCGACATTTCGTCCCACAAGCGCGAAAGCGCGGGGGCATCGTGTGACGCGCTGCCGCGGCTCAACGTTCGAGACCACAGGGCCGACGTGCCGTGAGTGTCTGGCGTCTCCAAACGCACGCCTCCTGGGAAAGCCACACGTGCCGCGACAAGAGGGACATCGCGCCGTTCGCGCACGATCAACGTCAGGCCACAGGAGAGCCGAGCTTGTGCGATGCCATTTTTTGAACGCGCCAAAGGGGCGGTGGCGGCCAGGGGAGCAGTCACTGGCGCGGTGGACAGCGTTCGGCCGATAACGGGCGCCCCCGGCGACTTCCAACCCGCCTCGAAGGCTTCGCGCATCCGTTCCGAGGTAGGGCAGTCCGACGCAGGCGCAAGAACGGTCAAAAGAACGCGCTCGGGGTCGAATGTGCGCTGAGCAATGTCTCGAAGTGCGGCGGGCGTGAGCTGTCGAACGCGCTCGTGGTAGCGGGCCTCGTTCTCAAAGCCTCCCATCTGCGTTTCGTAGAGCCCCAGCTTGCGTGCGAGTCCATCGACAGTCTCCGCCTGATAGGCCTGTTCGGATTCGAGCAAGGCCACCGCGGCCGCAAGCTCGTCCGCGGGAACCGGCACTTCACAAAGCTGAGCCAACGCCTGGGCCACGGCTGAAGTGGCCGCGGCAAGTTTTTCTGCGGGAAGTGTCGCACTCACGAAAAAGGCCCCAGGGTCTTTGGGCGTGAACGCAGAAGCGCCAATGCTGGAGACCAGCGCGCGCCGGCGTTTGACGTCGAGCTGAAGACGCGACGCCTGGCCCTGTCCCAAAATCAGCGCCAACACATCGAGCCCTGGAACGTCCGGATGCGAAATCGCGGGCGCCGAGAAACTCAAGTGCCAATACGCTTCGCGAACGTCATCGGGCAGCACCTGAAACCGTGGGCCTGAAGCGCGCGAGCTTTGTCGCGAGCGCAGGTTTGTGTTGGCGGATGGGCGTCCCCAGTCCCCGCCGAGGCTCTCCGTCGCCCAGCGCTCTACGTCAGAAGCGGCAAGGTCACCCACCGCAATCAGCACGATGTTCTGGGGCGCATAGTGGTGCTTGTAAAACTCGAGCACTTTGTCGCGTGTGTAGCTCCGCACAGACCCGGCGGTGCCTAAGACTGGACGCGCATAGGGGTGGTCACCGAAGGCGAGTTGAAAGTGTTCTCGCGAGGCGCGCCGCGAGGGCGTGTCTTCGCTGCGCTTGATTTCTTCACAGACCACTTCAATTTCACGGGCCAGCTCACCCGCTTCGAAAGTGGAATGGCGCAGCGCATCCGCCAGGACGTCGAGTCCTGCGCGTGCAGACGGGCTTGCCAACGTGGCGTGGTAGACGGTTTCGTCAAAGGACGTCCAAGCGTTGATGTCGCCACCATGGGCCTCAATTTCACGCGCCACTTGGCCCACGCCTCGGTGCTTCGTGCCCTTGAAGAGCATGTGCTCGTGCAGGTGCGCCAAACCCGCCTGATCCGGTCGCTCGTCTGCGCTGCCTGCATTTACCCACAGCTGGAACGTTGCAACATGCGCAGCGTGGCGAGGCTCGAAAATCAGGGTAAGTCCGTTGTCCAGCCGTCTGCGCAGGGGCATATCGGCAGTCTAAGGGGACGTCAGGGTCTTCCGCTCGGCTTTCGGCACCCGCTCGATGTACTCTGGGCGGTGATCCATGGCCGGTCCGTCAGACGAACAAGACCCGTTGGCTGCACTCCGCGAGGGGTTGTCGGAAGACGACCCGAAGCAGGGCAGTCCGCTCCCCAAGCGGTCTCTTTCGCCACCGGCGATTCCGCGTTCCGCGCCCCCGCCTTTGCCGCGTCGAATCACGACGCAGCCCCCCAAGGTTCGCGCCGTCGTGTCGTCTGGGGCGATTCCCACGCCCGACCCGTTGTCACTGCCTGCCGTGCCTTCGCCACCGCTGCGTGCTGGGGATGACCCCTTTCAAGAACCCCCCGAACCGCGCCCGTCGCGCGGGACGCCTGAGGAGAAGTTGGAGTACTTCCGGGCGCTCGTGAAGCAGAAGTCCGAAACACTCGCCCGGGCCCGCACGCTGTACGCGGAGCGAGAAAGCGAGATTGCCGAACTTCGAACCGTGGCCACGTCGCTGCGCACGCGCGCAGAAGATGCGTTGTCCCAGCTTAAAGCCGTGAGCGAATTTCCGGAAAAGTATGAAAGTGCCGAAAACGCACTTCACGAAGCCCAAAAGCGGCTGAATGAGTCGGAGTCGGACCGAAAGGAGTTAACGCGGGCATTGGCAGAGGTCGAAGCGCACTTGGGGTCGGTCGAAAGAGAACTGCGTGAGGAGCGCGAGGCCCGTGTTGCCAACTCGGACGAACTCTTCGGCGCCAAGGAAGCGCTTCAGCTCGCCCAGGAGCGATTGGCCGAATTGACTTTGGAGCACAGCGAGACGAAGCACGGCCTGGAGCACGTGCACAAACAGCAGGCCAAGCAACACGCGGAGCTCGAGGCGCGGACCCGGGCGCTTGCCGACGCCCATGCACAGGCCTTCAAACGAGAGGCTGCAGAAAAAGACCTTCAGGCGCGTGCGCGGGCGTCAAAGACTGAGGCCCAGAAGTTGGGACAAGAGCTCGATGCGCAGCGGCGAGCCAACGACGATCTTCGTGCAGCGCTGGACGAAGCAGAACGAAAACGCGCTGACCTGCAAGCCGCCGAGCAAGAATTGGAAGCGCAGCGGCGAGCCAACGATGACCTTCGCGCAGCGCTCGATGAGGCGGAACGAATGCGAGCAGACCTGCAAACGGCGCTGGAACGCGAACGCGAACTGCACGATGTCGCGCCGGAAGCTTCGCCCACAAATCCCAGTATCAACCATCAAATGGCTCAAGAAGCCCAACAGCTTCGAGACGAGGTGCAAAGCCTCAAGCGCAAGTTGGTGACCGCAGAAAGGGCTTTGGAAGCCGCCGCGACGCTCAAGTCGAAGCTCGCGAAGCTCGAAGCGCAACTCAAGTCCAGGCCGCCGTAATGCCCGTCGGTCTTTACATCCACTACCCCTATTGCCTGCGCCGCTGCCCGTACTGCGATTTCGCCGTCGAGGTGGCGCGGCCCCAAGCCGATGCACCGTTCGGCGACACGCTGCTGGCTGAATTGGAACTCCGCGTGGCGCGCGGGGACTGGGCCGTGGGCCGTTGGATTGACACCCTTTACGTGGGGGGAGGGACGCCGTCGCTCTGGCATCCCGCGGCTGTCGGTTCGTTTTTGGCGCGGCTTCGGGCGATAGCGCAGTGGGATGATGGCGCAGAAGTCACGCTCGAGGCCAATCCTGAAAGGCTGGACGTCGGACGCCTGTGCGCACTGCGTGCGCTGGGTTTCAATCGATTGTCCTTGGGTGCGCAGTCTTTGGATGAAACCCGCCTCAAGCTTCTCGGGCGAAGGCACAAGCCACAGCACGTTGCGACGGCGATGAAAGCCGCGCGCGAAGCAGGGTTTGACAACATTTCGATGGATTTCATCTACGGACTGCCTGGACAGACCGAGACCGACGTCTCGCTCGAAATCGAGGGCATGCTCGCGCTCTCCCCCGAACACCTTTCGGCGTACGCCCTCACGCTCACGCCAGAGTTCTTAGCGGTTCCCGTCCCGATGGCCGCCCGCTTTGAAAAACAAGGGCAAAAGCAGCCCGAGGACGGCGTGATGGTGAAGATGGCGGACCGAATCCGCACGGCGTGCGAATCGCACGGGCTTTCGGGTTACGAGATTTCCAACTTCGCACGCGCGGGTTTCGAAGCGCGCCACAATCAAGGCTATTGGACCCAAGGCGAATGGTTGGCGCTCGGTCCCAGTGCGAGCGGGACGCTGGCGAAGGGGGAAGAAGTCACCCGCTACACCAACGTGCGGAGCGTTTCAGAATGGGCGCAAGCGGTCGGAGAGGGGAGGATGCCGGATGCCGAGCGCGAGTCTCTGGATGCCCAAGCGCGATTCACAGAAGCCGTGATGTTGGGACTGCGACTTGCGCGGGGTGTAGATTTTGCGGCCGTCTCACAACAACATGGCATCGCGACTGACGCGCGGGCGGAAAGCGTCCTTGCCCAGCTCGCCCAAGACGGTTTTCTCGCGCGAAAAGAAGGCTTTGTTGCACTGACGAACAAAGGTCGCGCATTGCATGGCGAAATCAGCGCGCGGCTGATGGCGCAGATGCCTGCGGCACCAGGACCAGCTCGCGCGACTGAAGCAAGTCGACTTCACCTGCGAACTGACTGAAGTCCTCGTACCGGTCTGGCGGAATCCGGGCCATCGGGACCCAGAGCCATTCATCAATATGGACGACGTCTCCAATTTGTCGCTCGTTGCGTCGCAGCTGGCCCGACACACCACCTGCACTGATTTGACCGATGGGTGCAAACAAGGAGAAACCGCGTGGCAGCTTCAAACGGACAGCCACACCATACTTCTCCGTTGTGCCCATGAAGAGCGGTGAACGCCGCTTGGCGAGTTGGACGTAGCGCTTACCCAGTTCGGCCGGGAACGTGACGGGGGGCAACAGCCAGCGGTCTCCTTCTCGGCGGGCGAACTTCGTTGCCTTCAATTGGTAGTGCAATTTGACTGGCCCGCCGGTGACACGCGTGGCATCGATGCGAAGTCCCGACAACTCGCCGCCAGGGAAATAGCGCGACAATGCATTCTGAAGCGTTTGTTCACGTTCGGTGGGCGCAATGGCGTCGAGTGCTTCAAGCAGCTGAGCGGCCTCGATGCCTTGGTAGTGTTCTGTGCCCGTCCCGCTCAGGTTGCCTTCCGCATCCAGGGCGAGTTCGAGGTCGGTGCGCTTTCCGCCAGAAGGTGTGGCGGTGGGCGTCGTCACCCGTTCTAGCGGCCGGCTGGGTTCCGGCAGCAAGTACGCCTCGCGCTCGCCGGCCACTTGCTCAGGCAGCTCTCCGAAGGGCGCGTTTCGAATCACTGTGTCGAGCCAAACATGCTTGCCACCCGGCAGCGTGACGCGCAGACAGCCGTATGGAAAAAGTGTTTCGTTGGGAAACAGGTACGGTGCGGGGTCGACGGAAAACGGTCGAACCAGGGCGACACGCGCTGGCAGTCCGACGGCTTCGAGTGCTGCTTTCATGACGAGCAAACGGCTTCCACGTGAACCTGCGAACGACGTAGACGCGGAAGGATTGAGCCCCCCATCGCGGCCCGAGATGCGGGTCATCACTGCCGCATGGATGGCGCGTGCGGCGGCTTCACCCTGCTGGCCTGCCGCGGCCGCCTTGGCAAACACCTCGAGTTCAAAGGTCGGCGTGCTGCGTTCGGTGACAATCTCACCATACGCGTGCATCAAGCCTTCCTGCCCCTTAGCGCCAAAACCGACCGACACAAACGGAATCGTTTCAGTTCCCGAGGGCGGACTGTCGGGTTCCGGAATGAACGCTGGCATTTCGCGAAGCGTGAGCGAAAAGCGTTCATGGTCGCCCCAAACCTCTGTTGCCGGTGCGCGCAGATTGTGCGCATCGACCGCAAGCCCACTGCCTTTGGGGGCGAGCACCGTGTAGGTCGCCCAGTGGTCGGGTTGCCGCGCAATCTGAAAATAGAAGTTTGACGCCGTGAAGCCCGGTTGAAGCGGGCCCCGGGACGGGTGCGCAAGGAGGTATTCATACTCCACGAAGTCGCCCACGCTGACGTTGGGGAGACTGATGGCGTCTTTCCCGTCGATGGTTTCGGGGTAGAGCATTCGGCCATCAGCCTTCAACGTGCGGAGCTTGAGGACTTGAGCGCCTTCGGGAATATCGACTTCCGCCAGTTCCGAGATGGCGCTCGCGTCCAAAACTTTTTGGATGACGTGAATGCGGTCGACCGTGCTGCCGTTGGGGAATGCCTGCATGACAGCAGAATCCAAGACGAACACGGCGGCGGCTTCCTCGCGATGCGATGCCGCAAACGCGTTGTAGGCCGAAATTGCCTTCTGCGTGTCGATGGCGAATGTGTCCAGCACATCGCGTCCTGTTTTCGCGCGCTCGACGGTCCGGCGAAGCGAGAGGTCGCCACCGTCCAGTTCAAGCGCCGCACTGTTGGCGGCCAAGGCTTCGTGGGCGGGGCGCCCCGCCCGCGTCAAGACGTCTGCGCGGCGGCGGAGCAATTCCGCGTTGAGCGGCCATTGTGCCCGCTGGTTGTCGAGCGTGCGCAGAGCGTTGTCCTGTTGGTCGAGTGAAAGGTAGAGCGACACCAGGCGCATGGCGGCCGCTGGACTTGTGGGCTCTCTTGCGGCGAGTTGTTCAGCGATTTCCAGGGCCTGCGCCTGGCGTCCCCTCTGGCGCAAGTGCTCCAACCGGCGCAACAAAGCCCCCGGGCACCCTTTCATGTCATCGAGCAGGGCCTCCGCACGGGCAATGGCATCCTTGCGAGAAGCCAGCTCGAACAGGAGAGATTGAGCCTCACACAAACCGGGCTGAATCTTCAGGGCTTCTTGAGCGGCGACTTCGGCTTGCGCATCCACTTGAAGCGCAAGCCCCAGCCTCGCTTCGGCCAGCGCCACCGGCCAGCCCACCGGCGATGCAGCGGCACGCGCGCGTTGCAACAACTCACCTGCTTCGTCCAGACGTTGCTCGTCAGTGGACAGATTGGCGCGCGCAAGAAGGGCTTCGACGTTTGTGGGGTCTTTGGACAAGCCTTGTTCGAGCTCGCGCGTGGCACGTCCTTGGGCCAGGCGGGGCGGCAGATTGCGCTGAGAAAGGGCGACTTGCGCCCGGAGAACCGAAATCGCAGGGGACACCAAAATGTCTTGAAGCGTCGCCAAGAGGCGCTCTGCGCCCTCGGGGTCTCTGGAGAGCGCATCGTGAGCCGCGAGAAAAGCGGCGAGGGCAGTCCCGTTTTCGTCGCGCAAGGCCTGCTCCAAAGAAGAAGCGGTCGGCCAAGTCTGGGTGGCGTCGCGCACTGGATGCGCTTGCATGTTGGCCGCAGCCCCCTTCGCCGGACGGAAACGCAACCCAGCGGGTTTTCCGTCCGCACGCGGCAGGGCGACAGAAATCATCGCGCGCTCATCACGAAAAAGGCGTGCCACCAAACGATGAACCCCTGGCTTCAGCCAAACGGCTTTCGCGGTGAGCACGGGAGCGTTGTTTTGGAACCCGCGGCGAGACAACACGGGGACCCCATCGAGAGAAACCCGGTGTGACGCAGGAGACGCAGTGCGCAGCCAATGCCAGGCCCCCTGAGTGACTTCGATGTCGACGGCGAAAACGTGACCGTGTGAGTGCTCCGGCTCCCCCGCGAGCGTCCAGCGGCCATCGGGGAAGCGAAGCGTCCGCGGCGAGACTTCACCCAACGGGCCGTTTTTCAGAACGGCGGGCGCGGCGCCCTTCTCCAGGTCGCTTTCAACGTCGAAATCCAAAAGACGGTAGGGCGAGAAGGGCCCGACGTGTGTGACTTCGGTCGGTATACCCATGTCAGCCAGCGTGGCCGTTGTCGCAGCAACGTCACCGCGGTGAAGGGCCAGCTGCAATTCGGCGCCCCGCAGGAGAAAAGCCACTTCGGGGCCCAGCGCGCGTGACTTTTGACGCAGGACGAATGCCGCAATGTTTTCGTCGGTCGCGGAAGCTTGACCGACCGACTCTGCGATGTAGCGCGCACCCAAACTGGAGAGTGGGTGCTCGGGCGCACTGTCGAGCAACGTGAAACACAACTCGAGCGCACGATGGAAGTCGCCTGAGCGTCTTGCGAGCAGCGCTGAGCCCCACAAAGCCAAGGGGTCTTTGGGGTTGAGTGCAACAGCAGCATCGAAACGGGCCTCCGCACTCTTGGCATCGCCCGTGATGAGCCATTCGTGAAAACCTCCCAGCGCTTGGGTGCGCGCTGTGGCGTTGCCCTCGCGGATGTCTTTCGCAGCTTGAACCAGGTTGGCGGCGCTCGTGACGGGTCGGTGCGCGCACGCCCAAAACCAGAGGGCTGCCGAAACAAGAAGGGGCACTTTGTGCATGGGCGGCGCAGTCTGCCCAAACTCACTGACGGCGTCGACGTTGCGGTGCCACGCCCGGCTTTTTTGTCGGTACAGCTCTCACGGTGGCGCCCTGGGAGGGCTCGACATCCATGCCCAGGACGGGGGCTTCTCGCTCGATTTCGTAGCGGATGTGGTCGAACGTACATACGGCTTCAAAACAGCCCACGGCCGGCGTGGGTGACTTTCCGAAGAAAGCCTTCCATTCCTTGCCGAGGTTCACGGATTCGCCGACCGGCTTGAGCTTCCCGCCCTCTGGCGCATAGAGGGCATAGAGCCTGCCTTCGCGGTCGACACGCAGCATGAGACGCAGCTGTTCGACAACGGGCGCCGGCGGTCCCTTCAAAGTGCCGCGACGTTCGCCCAGCGCCCATTCGAAAATCAGCGGGTCCCCGGCTTTGGGGGCGAGCAGTGCGGCATAGCGGCCGGTGCCCCCCAGCAAAAGCAGCGCGGCATGGGCCTGGTGTGGGGTGTCGTAGAGGGCGTTTCGGACCCGCGTTAAAAAGCCGGGCGATGTGCCCGCGTGCGTGGTCTCGGCACTGAAGCTCGCCGCGATGCCGTCGAGGTCGACGATGTCAAACTGCGCCCGCCCCACCCACTTTTGCTGCGAAGAGTTGTCGAAAAGAACGCGACCATTGGTGGCGTCGATGTCGACCGGTCGGCCTTGAGCCAACAAGGGGACGGTGGCTTCTCCGTCTTGAACTTCGATGCGACGCAGCGACTCATCTTCTTCGAGCTGGGCGGTCAGCGTCCGCGACGTTTGAAACAGGAGCTCCGGGGCGGCGAGGTCTTGGGCCACAGATTCAGCGCGCGGGGTGCGCGTGCTTCGGACGTAGCTCAGGCCCAAGACACCCAGCGCGAACGTGACCGCGATCATTTCACCACCACGAAGCACCCAGCGGCCAGCCGCTTTCAGCTTCTGCAACGTTCGGTCGAACGGAGAAAGCCGTTTGGGCAATGCGCTGTAGAGCAGCGCGGGCGCCATCGGCTCGAGTGCCGCAATGAGTTCGGCCATGCTCGCGAAGCGGTCCGCAGGGTTTTGTTGCAAGCAACGGTGAACGATGACGTCAAGCCGTTTGTCGACGGAAGGGTTCTTTTCCGAAGGCGGCGAAAAAGCCCCCATCGGCAGTTCGCCCGCCAAAAGCTCATAGAGAATGACACCGAGCGCATAAATGTCCGCGCGTCCGTCCACATTTTTGGCGTCGGTTTTCTGTTCGGGCGCCATGTAGGCAAGCGTTCCCATCGAGACGTGGGTCTGCGTCATCTGAAGATGTGAAGGTGCATCCCCTGCGACAAAGGCCGCCAGGCCAAAGTCAGTGACTTTCGCGAGACCGCCGGCCGCTTGGTGGAAGAGGATGTTTTCGGGCTTGAGGTCGCGATGAACGATGCCCCGGTTGTGGGCGTAGTCGACGCCGCGGGCGATTTCGAGCACGCAGCGCAGTGCAGCGGCGATGTCAAAAAGCGGCGTGCGCATGAGCTCACGCAGGCTGGGGCCCTCGATGAACTCCATGACCAGGAAGTACGTCCCGTCGTGGGTCCGGCCCTTGTCGACAATGGCAACGATGCTGGGGTGAGACAGGGCGGCCAGAGCCGCAGCCTCTTTCTCAAAGCGCGTCACGAACTGAGGGTCTTTGGCGAGTTCAGGGTTGAGCAGCTTGACGGCAACGGTGCGGCCCAAAGACAACTGCTGCGCGCGATGGACTTCGCCCATGCCGCCCTTGCCGACAAGGCGCTCCAAGCGATAACCGGGGACGGAGTCTGACGCCCTGGGTGTGCGGATGGCGGTGGGTTCGACAAGCATGGGAAGGCGCGAGCAGGCTATGCGAATGTCGTCATCGGGAACAACGGAACTGCTGCTGAAACGATTCCATCGAACGCTGGACGCGTGTCAGCGATGTCCGAAGATGTCTGGCCCCGTCGTTCATGGTCCTCCCATTCACAGCCCCATCTTGCTTGTGGGGCAGGCGCCGGGTCCTCGCGAGGGAAGTTTCGGCCGACCCTTCGCCTGGACCGCCGGAAAGACGCTGTTCTCATGGTTTCATGCGGCATTGGGCGCGCCCGAAGCCGAAGTGCGTGCCCGCATCTACTTTGCTGCGGTGGCCCGATGCTTTCCCGGCAAAGCACCGGGCGGGGGTGACCGCCGCCCAGACCCTGTTGAAATCGACAACTGCCGACCGCACTTGGAACGTGAGGTGCAGTTGCTCAAGCCCAGGCTCGTGATTCCAGTCGGTACGCTCGCGATTGAACAGGTGATGGCGTACCGTGGGCCGCTTCGCGAGGTGGTCGGAACCACTCAGCGCTTGTGCTACCACGGCGTCGACATGGAGGCGTTGCCGCTGCCTCATCCCAGCGGTGCGTCGACCTGGCATCGAACCGAACCCGGGAAGACGCTGCTTCATCGAGCACTCAGGGTGTTGGCGAAGCATCCTGTCATCCGTCAGGCGTTTGCCGTTCACGCTTGAATGTCTGACAGGCGATTGACGCGGCGAAGCACCGGAAAGAAAAACGCCCATGCGGCGACAATCAGCACTGCGGCGATGCCGCCCCACACGACGGAAGGAATCGCGCCCCACGCTTGAGCGGTCAGTCCCGCACGGAAGGCGCCCAGCTCGTTGGAGGCGCCCACAAAGATTTGATTCACTGCCCCGACGCGGCCGCGCATGGCTTCGGGCGTTGCCAGCTGCTCAATCGTGCTGCGAACAACCACGCTGACCATGTCTGCGGCGCCGAGAATCACCAGCGCCAAGAACGAGAGCGGAAACGAAGCCGACAGTCCAAACACCACGGTAAAAACGCCAAACAGCGCAACGGAGACAAGCATCTTCCGGCCCACGCGCTTCTCCAGGGGGAAGCGCGCCAGGCCGATGGCGACCAGAGCTGCTCCAATCGCCGGCGCTGCGCGGAGTAGGCCGAGCCCTTCGGGACCGACACTCAACACGTCACGGGCGAAAATGGGAAGCAGTGCGACCGTGCCCCCGAGGAGTACGGCAAAGAGGTCCAGCGAAAAGCAGCCCAGCAAGAGTGTGTTTTTCCAAACGAAGCGAAAGCCTGCCAGCACGCTTGACCACGACGCGTCTTCGTCGTCGGAGCGGCCGGTTCGCGTGCGAATCGCGAACACGAAGACAAAGGCCAAGAGCAGCATGAGGGCAGCGACGCCAAAGACGGACGCTGCCTCGTGCGTGATGCCATAGAGGACGCCTCCGAGCGCGGGTCCCAGAACGAGCGCCACTTGAAAGAGCCCTTGGGACAAGGTGATGGCGTTCACCAAGGCTTCCTTGGGCACCAGCCTGGGTGTCAAAGCCGCCTGGGGCGGACCTGCAAAGGCCCGAACCGCTCCCAAAATAACCAGCACGGCGTAGAGCGGCCGCGTGTCCGCCTGGGGTGTGCGCGTCAACGCCCACAAGGCCAAAGCACAGAAGGCTTGCCCCACCAGCGTGAAGAGAAAAACAGCACGACGGTCGAAGCGGTCCGCCGTGTGCCCGCCCGCTGCGGACAGGGCCATGAATGGCAAGAACTGCGCGAGGCCGACGTAGCCTAAGTCTAGGGCACGGCCGGTCAGTGCGTACATGTGCCACCCGACGGCCACAGAAATCATGGCGGCGGCAACGACCGAGAGGACACGCGCGATTTGAAAGAGACGGTAGTCGCGAAAACGAAAAGCAAAAAAGAGCGAAACGGGTTCTGTCAACGGGGAGGCCTCGCGACGAGCCGTCGCGACAAGATTTGGTCCACACGATTCAAGAAGGCGCGAAACGCCGGATAGGTTTGCGGAGGAATTCGCGTTTGTCGAAGCGAAAACCGTGCCTCGCATTTGACGCGTTCGCCTTCGGATGTGCACGACGCCTCGACGGAACCGAAACTGCTTTCCTCTCGTTCGGGGGCAGAGGCGTCTCCCACGCCGTAGCCCTTGGGCAGCGTGTGTTCGAAACGGAGCACGTTTCGAAAAGGGTGGCTGAGGACGATGTCATGGCGCCGTTCACGGAGGGTGGCGTACGTTTGCGCATAGGAGCGAACGACGGGGAAAGCAGAAAAGCGAATGGTGTCGCCATGGGTTCGCTCGGCGAACCTCGGCGCGTGCAGGGTGTAGGAAACTTGAACCGGCGCTTCGATGTTCTCCAGCATCGGCATGTTGACTTCGTCCACGCGCATTCCGGGAAAATATTGCGCCCAGCTTTGCTCGAAATTTGCACGCCGGGTTGCTGCGGTTCGGTAACTCCGACGGAACTCCGGTGCGCTCTGGCCGCGAATGCGCGTTTCGCCCTGTAAGGTGGCGCTGCCGTCCGGGCGGACCGCCGTGCGCAAGGTGAGTTCGGTGACGTTGTCGTCCAACCGGGCTTCGGCCGTTTGGAGAAAGCGGCTGGCGCCCTCGGGCTCCACCACCAAGACGCTGGCCGAACGGTCGGACGAAGGAAGCTCCGTCACGCCATGGAGTTCTGCGGTGCCATCAAGAAAGAGGTCCAGCCCCGGAACATAGAGAATCGCGTGATTGAAAGCAGCGAGCGAAGCGGGGGCCTCAGCCAGCGGGCCCAAATGACGCATGCGCAATAGAACGATTCGACTGTCGATGCCTGCCACCTGGAGCATCGCGTAAAGCAGCGACGCTTTGTCCTTGCAGTCTCCAAAACGCCGAGCAAAAATTCTATCGACGCGGTATGGCTTGTAGCCGTGAATGCCGAATTCCAAGGCGACGTAACGGGTTTCACTCACCACAAAGGCATAGAGTGCGCGGACAACAGCCCACGCATCCTTGCGGTCGATCTTCTGAAGCAAGGTGTTGACCGCGGTTCGAATGGCATCGTCGGGGACGAGCTGTTCTTTGATGAGGTTCCAGTAGTACTGGCCTACCTCATCCCAGTTTTTGAACGTGGACACATGCAGGTGCGCCGCGCGTTCGCTCCAGCCGGGCATGCTCGGTTCCTGAACGACGCGGGGCACGTGGGCAGCTTCAAATTCGTACCGCGTCCATTGCTGCGAGACCGAGCGCGACGAAGCCTGGACAAGGGGTGAAAGTGTCGCCTGATTCCAGTGAAGTGGACGGTGAGACGGCATCTCCACCACGTAGCGCCAGCGCACTTTTGTGGCAGGGCCTTGTACGAATTCGAAATCTCCGAACGAGTCCGCGAGCAGATTTTCGTTCGCCGTGTCCTCCAACCGGTATTGAAGTTCCAGAACGTCGCCGATGTCGAGGCTAGGGAAAGACAACTGCCTGGCCCGCGCGTCGTAGTACAAGCCCGTCCAGGGCTCGTTGATGTTGCGTTCCGTCTCACTGTGCCCATCGACAATGGACCCGTCAGGCTTGGTGATGCGTGCCTTGAGAATGCGAATCTCCTGGCGGTTGGGGGCATAGGTCAGCGGCAGGGAACGGAACGCATCGACGCCGCGCTGAGTTTGGACGCGGACGACCCGCTGCGTGAGTCGTGAGGCAAGACCGCTGGATTGCACACGCACGTGCGTGACGTCAGCCAGAACGACGGCATCGTCTTCTGCGTAGCGCGCCGCTTCGGGGAGGAGTGAAGCGACGTCAAGCAGTGCGTCGCTGCCCTGCTGCACTTGCCCGCCACGGAGGGTTCGCAACGTTTGGCGCAGACCCGGATTCTGTGGCTTGAGCGCCAGCGCTTGTTCGTAAGCCACTATCGCCTCGTCCCTGAAACCCGCACCCAGCAGGGCCCGGCCCTCGCGTTCGCGGAAGTCGGCGTCATCCGGTGCGAGTGCGCGCCCGCGGGCAAAGTGGCCTCGGGCGACCCCCGTGCGGTCGTTGGCGGCGCACAGCTCGCCCTGGCGGACGGCGAACTCCGCATCCGCGGGATTCTGTTCTGCGAGCACGGCGAGTTCGGCCAGAGCATCGTCAATGCGTCCGACGTCTGCGAGCAACCCAGCGAGTTCGCGACGCACGTTCTCATCATCCTGGCGAAGGCTCAGGAATCCGCGTAAGCGGGCGATGGCCTCATCGGTTCGGTCGCTTCGGCGGGCGTTTCGCGCGGCTTCCTTGAGCACAAGCGGATGACGCGGATGGCGGCGCAAGAGCGATTCTATGCGCGCGTGCGCCTGAGAAAACTGCCCCAACTCCTCTTCCACACGCGCCAACAAGAGTTCGGCCAAGAGAAAATTTGGCGACTCACGAACGACGCGTGAAAGCAAGGCGTGTGCACGATCTGCCCGACCGCTGGTCTGCTCAAAGCGGGCCAAAGCGAGCAACGCCAAGGCAGAGTCTGGGTGGTGTTGCCGCGCGGCTTCCAGGTGTTCTCGTTTGGCGTTGTTGTCATCCCGTTGTAGCGAAGCGGCCAGGTGTCGCATCGCAAGGGACTTCGGCGACAGGCTCGCTGCAGACTCGGCCGCTGCCTGTGCTTTCTTGGAAGACTCATCGTACGCGCGCGTCGCATCCAGGATGATGGCCCAGTCCGCGTAAGCCCATTCGTCCTTGGGACGGTTGCGCGCAGTGCGTTCACCCAATTCGGCAAGCGACTGCAATCGCCGTGCGCGAATCGCCGGTGCAGCACGTGTCGGCGCAGGCGGGGGCTGCAGCGACGCTTCCACGCGAGCGCCGCCGGGTTCGGTTCGCAGGTAAAAGCCAAAAGGCCCATCCGCATGACAGACTTTGAGCAACAACGTGTTGTGGCCGGCGCGCACGGGAACAGCGAGACGAACTTGATCAGGGCGGGGTGCGTGGTAGGTGTCGTCGCGAAATACCTCGGCACCATTCACCCACAGTCTAAACGCCCCGGACGTGCCAAGCGCGAGTGTGACTTTCCCGGCCTGTTTGGTCTTCAGGAAAGTCGCGGCGTATCCGACGACTTCGCGCGATGGGCGAAGTGCAGCGCCCAAGTCCACGAAACCATCGGGCGTGACGACATCATGGGGTCGCCAGAAAACTTCGCGCCCTGTGGCGGCGTAACCCACCGCAAGGTCAAGCTTGGACTCTGGGCCGAAATTCACCGCACAGCCGGCTTTTGCGTCGTTGTCAAAACCACCGAGCACATGAAACCGTTGGATAAATCCAAGACTGGAGCGCAGAGCCAGCGCGCGCGCGGTGTTGCCTCGGGCGGGTTCAATGTCGGTAAGCAACAGCTGGGCGGTGGTTCGCACGGGGGTGTCGCCCTGCACGATGGCCGATTCGTACACGCGTGCGAACACGGCGAGGTCGTCCGATTCCTCTCGAAGTCGATGGAGCCGAAGCAGCGCGCCGGCCCCCCGTGCGCCCTGGGGCTGCCGTCCGACGTCACTGACACGTCGTGCAAGCTCGGCTTCAAAAGGGTCGTCAGACGCAGACCCCGAGGGCTGTCCCGATGCTGCACCTGCGATGCACATCAGCCAGACGACAACTCCAAAACGCTTCATGCGCGAGCACCATAACGTTCTCCGGCGTCCCTGGCTTGTGCCCGTGCGAAAGCACACGCGAAAACGTGTCGGGCATTTGCTTGCTGGAGGGCACGCGCCGCCGCATCCAACGTCGCGCCGGTGGTCATGACGTCATCCACCAACAGAATGTCTTGGCCCACGACTTGAGGGCTCGCGATGAAAGCGTTCCGGACATTCGTTCGACGCTCTTCCAAAGACAGGCCCACTTGAGGGGCCGTGGGCACTGTTCGTTCGAGGAGGCGGCCGCCAAACGGTTGTTCAATGCGTCGCGCGAGCTCTTTCGCAAAAAGTTGCGCTTGGTCGTAGCCCCGCGTGCGCAGCCTCTTGGTGTGGAGCGGAACGGCGCAAACGATGCCGGTGAACGCTCGCAGAGGCTCAAGTGCCTGCAGGGTGAGCTCGGCGAGCCCGGGCGCCAATTCGGGGTGGTCCTCGTACTTGAAGCGATGCACCAGCGCAGCCGCTGTTGCGCCGTGAAGGTAGGCGGCGAGTGCCCTGTTGAACGCGAGCGGTTCCAGCCGGCAGCGTTCGCACATTGTCCCCGCGGGCGTTTGCGGTTCTGCGCAGCGGATGCACGTCGAGCGGCCCAGCGGTTCGAGTGCGACGCCGCAATCGGTGCAAAGCGATGCGTTGCCCACGAGAGGGGCTTGGCAGGCCAGGCAAGCCAACGGGAAGCAGACTTCAAGCAGCTGCGTCAGCACAGAGCCTCGCTCACGCGAAAAGCCCCAGGCGGTCCATCTCTTTGGGCTTTGGAAGCGACATGATGTGCAGCAGTGTGGGCGCAATGTCCGCCAAGATGCCCCGTCTCAATTTCTGTCCGCGAAAATCTGGGTGAATCAAGTAAAACGGAACAGGATTGAGCGTGTGAGCTGTATGGGGCTCGCCCGTGGTGGGGTCTGTCATTTGCTCGCAGTTGCCGTGGTCGGCGCTGATGGCCAACACCGCGTTGGACTTGGCGCATGCTTGCGCGACCCTGCCCAAGCACGCATCGACGACGCGCACAGCCTGGATGGCCGCCGACAGGATGCCTGTGTGTCCCACCATGTCGGGATTGGCGTAGTTGACCAACGCAAAGTCGTGGGTGTTGGCTTCGATGCAGCGCACGAGGCCGTCGGTCACCTCACGCGCACTCATTTCGGGTTTTTGGTCGTACGTTTTGACGTCGCGCGGGCTGGGAACGAGCACGCGGTCTTCACCTGGGTAAACCAGTTCACGCCCGCCGTTGAAGAAGAAGGTGACGTGCGCGTACTTCTCTGTTTCGGCGGTTCGGAACTGGCGCAGTCCTGCGCGCGCGACGACTTCGGGGAAAATCTCTTTGGGCTGCTCCGGCGCATACGCGATGGGCAGTTCAAACTTCTCGTCATATTGGGTCATGCAAACAAATCGACCCAATGTCAGGGCAGGGCGTTCAAACTCGCTAAAACTCGGCAGCGCCAGCGCCTGTGTGAGTTCGCGCGCCCGGTCTGAGCGGAAGTTGAAAAACACGACGACGTCACCATCGCGAATGGGCCCGACGGGCTTCCCGTCTGCATCGAGCAACGTTGTCGGCACGACGAATTCGTCGGTGACTTTTTCGCCATACGACGCCCGAACGGCCTCCAGCGCGCCTGAGGCTGTTTTCCCCTGGCCGCGCACCAGCGTGTTGTAGGCGAGCTGAATGCGGTCCCACCGCTTGTCGCGGTCCATCGCGTAATAGCGTCCGCTGACCGAAGCGATGCGCCCGACACCCTCCTGCTTCAAGAACCGCAAGAGGCCTCCGACGTAAGAGAGCCCACTTTGCGGCGGCGTGTCACGGCCATCCAAAAACGCGTGCACGAAGATTCGCGAAAGTCCTCGGGCCTTTGCCGCAGAAAGCAGAGCGTGCAAGTGCTCCAATGACGAATGAACGCCTCCCGGCGAAACCAACCCCAGCAAATGAAGCGCGCGCCCTTCTGCTTTTGCCTTTTCAAACGCTGCCCGCAGCACGGGGTTGTCGGCGAGCGCGCCGGACGTGGCATCGCGGTTGATGCGCACGAGGTCCTGATAGATGACTCGGCCGGCACCGATGTTGGTGTGACCGACTTCGGAGTTGCCCATTTGTCCTTCGGGCAGGCCCACAGCGAGGCCGGCGGTCTCCAGTTCGGTTTCGGGCATTCCACTTCTGGCGCGGTCGAGTTCTGGGGTGCCCGCAAGCGCGATGGCATTCGCCTCTCGTTCGGCTCGAATTCCCCAACCATCCAGGATGGCCAAGACGACTTTGTGCTTCTTGCGCATGCGCTCGTCCGTCTACCTCGGTGCGATGGGTGCCGGCTACTTGGCGTAGGGCTCCCCGCGAAGAATCGAAAAACCACGATACAGCTGCTCCACGAGCACAAGCCGTGCCAAGCGATGCGACATCGTCAACGCAGACAGCGCCCAGACGGCATAAGCCTGTTCGCGAACCCGGTTCGACAGGCCTTCGTCGCCTCCAATGACAAAGGCCAAGTCTCGCGAGCGAGACTGCGCCGACGACAGCTGTTGGGCGAATGCCACTGAACCGAGCGCTTGGCCTCGCTCGTCCAGCGCGATGAGGTCTTCGCGCGGCCCAAGTTTCGAGAACAGAGTGTCGGCCTCCTCTTCGGCCGCGTGTACCTTGGACTTGCTCGACGCCAGGGCGACCCATTCAAACTTGGCGTAGTGGGTGAGGCGCTTGGCGTATTCCTGGGCGGCGGGTTCGAACAGGCCGGAGCGGTCCTTGCCGAAAAAGAAAACGCGGACTTTCAGCGGAGGCGCTCCATCGGAGCATCTGGCCAGAGCCCGTCCAAGTCGTAGAACGCGCGCGAGTCCGCCTGAAACAGGTGAATCACCACGTCGCCATAATCCAAAAGCACCCAGTTGCCGGCTTCGCTGCCTTCTGAACCGACCAGGCGATGGCCCTCTGCTTTGAGCGTGCTAAGGATGCTTTCGCCAATCGCGTTGGCTTGACGTTCGGACTCGGTGCTCGCAATGACAACGTAGTCGGCGTACGAAGTCAGCCCACGCACATCGAGCAAAACGACATCGGTGGCTTTCTTTTCGAGCGCGAGCGCGCCGGCCTGTTCGGCCAGCTTGCGTGACTTGACGTCTTCCGGGCGCTGAGTCGGCTTTGTCGGCTGAGGGCGTGCGGCGCGTGCCTTGGGCTGACGCGAGGGCTTTCGCGCCGCCTTCTTGGGCGTTGGCTTGGGCGCTGGCTTTCGGACAGTGCGCCGTGCAGAGGGCTTGCGGCGGGGTGCGGTTTTCGACTTCTTGGGCATGGGCACAAGCGCCGTACCCCAACCCGAGCGCCTTGGAAAGTGGCAGGGCCTCGGTGTAAAGCCTGTTGGAGATGGCTGATCGAATTTCGAACGCTGCGGCTTGGCTCAGACAAGCTGAGGACGACCTTCGTTACGCCAAGCTGAGCTTGGGTGCCGGGTACTTTGCCCAGTGTTGTTTCGTGGCACAGCAGGTTGCGGAAAAGGCTGTGAAGAGCATCTGGTTGCGCAAAGGCCTTGTGTATCCGCTGACGCATTCCATTACGCAGATGTGCAAGAGCCTGAAAATCAATGGACGGTTCCTCGACGCCGCTGCGGTCCTGGACTTGTACTACGTGAGCGGGCGTTACCCGTTTGGGGATGCGACGATTGCCCCCTTCGAGACGTTCCAAAAGCATCAGGCGGAACAGGCGGTCGCGTTTGCGATTCGGTTCGTGAAAAAGGCCAAACAGCTTCAGAAAACGAAGCGGCGATGAGAAAAAAGTCGGCGGTGATTTCCAGGGGTGCGCTCAAGGCGAGACTGAAAGGGCGGCTTCAGAAACGTTGTGAGCAGGCTTTCTTGTTTGGCTCTTATGCTCGAGGCGAGCAGTGCGCGCAAAGTGACATCGACGTCATCGTTGTGGCGGAGACTCAACGCAGCCTGCCGGAACGGGGGAAGGACTTCCTGGATCTCGTCATTGAGTTCGCCCCAATGGACTTGGTGGTTTACACACCCGACGAGTGGAAACGCATGAAGAAGAGTCCCAACGCCCTTTTGATGCATGCAAAAAGGGACCTCTGTCGCCTGATTTGAACGGTCGCACGACAGCGCTACCGCGCCGGCCGCTCAGCGAGGACGCGTGTTCGGACGAACTCTGTTCGGGTCCCGGCGTACGCGTGGCACCAACGGTTGTCGGCAAGAGGCGATCGCTTGCGCGCGCGAGTGGAATCGTTTCTGAGCGACTGCCGATAGCCTCCGCCACTCCGTGACCGTAGCGAGGTTTCGAGGTGCTCTCACTGGTGCAGTGCTTTGTACGAGCGCCTGCTACCGTCCAACCGAAAACTGACGTACGCGTCGCGTGAGTTGACAGGTTGGTGAGTGAGCCCTTGCTCGACTCGCCCACGGGAACGTGTCGCGGGCGAAACGCCGGTTGTGCGGGGTTCAGACATGTCAATGTATCGTCGACCGGGCGTTTGAAGTTTCCGGAGACGGGGTTCGCGAACAACGCCAATTTCTTCAGCAGGTTGACAATGCTTGGCGATCACAAAAGTTCCGACGTCGGAAGCACAACGCGAAGACCCCGAACTTGGTTCGGCTCATCGACCACGCGCGCGTTCCGCACGTTCGCCGGCCGAGCATCCCCGACGTTTGAACTTTCAGTGCCGGCCGTGCAGATTCCCGCGCGTGAACACGCCAATGCCACGAGAGGCGCAATTTCGAAAGTTGATTTCCGACTTCCCCACTTCACCCATGGGGCACTTTTCGCTGGGGAAACTTCTGCTCGAAGCGCGACGCTACGCGGAGGCCGCGGAAGCCTTGGCGAACGCCGTGAAGCTGAATCCCGAGTACGCGGCGGCGCTGTTGGCGTTGGGCGATGCATGGGAAGGGGCGGGAAAGGTGCAGGAGGCGAGAGAGGTTTTTGAACGCGCCAAGGCGCACGCCCTTGCCCAAAATCATCCCGGATTGGCCGAAGAAATCGATGCGCGCATCGACGCGCTTTGAGCGGCGGTGGAGTTTTGGATTCTGGCCCAAGAAGGGGAATTGCGATCAATCCTGAGGATTTCTGGGGTCAGCGACTGAATCATTTCGGCGCAGCGAAAACATCCAACGAGTCAACCCACCGCGGCAGAAAATCCCTCACGAAACTCTCGGGATCGGTCACGGTGCCATCGCGCGTCGTCGCTGCAAGCACGGCTGCACGCAGCGCTTTCGCACTGACTGCGCCGAGGACATCTGTTCCCCAGTCAGGGAACTTCCTCCGAAAAAACTCCCGAACTTGTGCGGCTTGATCTGACAAATCAATCGCGTTCACGGGCCGCTCGGGCTCCCGACCCAGCAGCGACAAACACGAGTCCCCCATCGCCCGCGCGAGGGGAGTAGAATGTGCCCGGGCCCGCTCTACGATGGACGCGACGAGCTGTTCCTGAGCGACGCTCAGCGGATTGCCATCCCCTAGAAAAACACGACCCCCGGAAATCACAATCGATGCCGCGAAATTCGGAGAGGCCAAGTGGAGCGTGAAGGACTCTTGCCGATTCCAAAACGTCTTGGCCTGGTGGGCGTAGCCCTGAATCTTTAGTGTTCCCGCCTCCGCCGCCTCCCTCAGGCAGAGGAGTCGCGAGTCAATGCCGACGGGCGCCACTGCGATGGGCGTTCGAACTCCACTTAACCATTTGGAAAGCCAGGAAATCCTCACGATGCTGATTATCGCGACGGGACCGTGGAATGTTTCACGTGAGAAGCGAGGTACACGCTCAAATTCAGTGTGAGGTTGAGAAAACCAGGGCTTACGTTGGGAGCAGCACCCATCGGAGAGGGACCGGCGCGACGCCGAGGGTGCACCGCAGGGCGCAAAGTTGCGATAACCCAGCCATGAAGAAAGCAGCCCTCCTCCTCATAAATGTTTAGGCACCCCCTCCCTTCTGCTCAGCAGTGGGTGCGACGTCATCGACGAAGCCACGCCGGATGACCTGGATGGCGGCGTGTTGGAGGGCGCTGAAGCGGACTGGGGCGACCTCAGGTCGCTTTGCGATTCACGACCAATTTTGGCTGAGCCGTACCTCGACTTGACCCTTAACCAAGTCCCGCAGTCCATGTGCACGCCGGAGTCTTCACCGCCAAGCCCGGACACACTCGAGGAGATTCTTACGGACCTCATGTCCTGGGTGGAGTCATCCGTGGGACCAGAGCCGTTGGTCCAATACGCCCAACGGGTCCTGGAAGATCCAACTCGACCGGCGAAAGATGCTGTGACGGCCTCCCTGCATGGAAGTCTGCATGAACTGCGAAACTTTCAGCGCTGAGATTTCGACGGGTTTCGTGGGGCTTTCCAGTCCCTATGCCCCCTTCGCGAGTTTCGCGTTTCAACACCGTCGCCATGAATGGAGCACGATGTTGGGAGTGAAAGGGTCCGTGGGAGCGGGGCCGTTGGCTTCGGGTACCCTCAAGGCCGGCTTCTACGTGCAGGGTCGTGGGTGGAACGAAATCAAAGACGTAGGTGTACGCGGTGAGGCCTCGGTGAGCATTGGCGGGAACATCAGTGTTGCCGGGCCACAGGTCGAGTTGGAGTTTGGTTTCGTCGCTCTCGATCGCGCACTTTCAGGATGGATGGGCCAGAAATAACCCTTTGCCCCTTGTCCCGCTACCCCAACAACTCATTCAACGCCGTTGACAAGTCCTCCGCCGGCACAAGCGTGAGTCCCACTTTTCCTAAGCGAGGCAGACTGACTTGCGGCACCAGCGCACGACGAAAGCCGCGCTTGTGGGCTTCGTTGAGTCGGGATTCCAACTGGGTGACCGCGCGCAGTTCGCCGGCGAGGCCGACTTCGCCCAACACCAGCGTGTGAGGGTCTATCGCCTTGTTGCGCAGCGATGATGCCAACGCAGCACACAGCGCCAAGTCAACGCCGGGCTCCGTCAGCTGCATTCCGCCTGCGACGTTCACAAAAATGTCGCAGCCCAAGATGGCGAGGCCGGCCTTCTTTTCGAGGACAGCGGCCAACAACGCCACGCGATTTCCGTCGACGCCAATCGCCGTGCGGCGGCCAGTGCCGTAACTCGCCGGCGCCACGAGCGCTTGGACCTCCACCAAGAGGGGTCTCGAGCCGCTGAGCGCGGCGGTCACCGCCGAGCCGGATTGGCCGTTGGGGCGCTCGGCCAAAAACAACGCCGAGGGGTCCAACACTTCTTCGAGGCCCGCGCCCTTCATTTCAAAGACGCCCACTTCGTCGGTGGAGCCAAAGCGGTTCTTGTGTGCGCGCAAAATGCGAAACGAATGCCCGCGCTCACCTTCGAAATAAAGCACAGTGTCGACCAAGTGCTCGAGCACGCGTGGGCCTGCAATCGCGCCGTCTTTGGTGACATGCCCCACCAAGAAAGTGGGCACGCCAGAGCGCTTGGCGAACAGCATCAAGCGACCGGCCACTTCGCGCACTTGCGTGACGCTGCCAGGCGCGCTCTGCAACTCGGGAAGGAAGAGGGTCTGAATTGAATCCACAACCAGCGCAGTCGGCTTCATGTCTTCTGCCGTCGCCAAAATAACGTTGGCATCTGTCTCAGCGAGCAAATGCAGCTTGGGGGCAGAGATTTCCAGGCGGTCCGCGCGCAGCTTGGTTTGCCGCAATGACTCTTCGCCCGACACGTAAAGCACAGGCCCACTTGCGGACAGGCGCGCCATCGCGCTGAGCAGCAGCGTCGATTTGCCGATGCCGGGGTCGCCGCCGAGCAGTACCAGGCTGCCGGCGACAACGCCGCCGCCCAAAACACGGTCGAGCTCATGAATGCCCGTTCGGCGCCGTGCTTCGGCATCGGTGGGGACGTCGGAGAGTGCAACCGGTTTGCTCGATGCGCCCGGCGCGTTGCCCATCGTCGGCCTTCGCGAAGGGTCTTCTGCCACTTCTTCGGCCATGGTGTTCCAGCCGCCGCAGTCGGGACACTTGCCAAGCCACTTGGGCGCCTGAGCGCCACAGGCCTGACAAGCGAAATGCGATTTTGGGCGCGCCATGGACTGTGCTTAGCGCGCCCCTCCGACGTTTGTTTCTAAGGCCTTGATTCCAAGGCATCGACCAACCACGGCGATTCATCGGCCAGCTTCGCTTGGGCGAGGTCGGCGGCCGCTCCACGAAGGCGCAGCTTGGTGTGGGCATAGGCGTGCTGCGCCAGTGCGCCAAGCCCAATGGCTCGCTCGTGGGCTGAAGGCATGAGCTGTTCGGCGGGCAAAAGCGCTTCGAAGAGGCCGCGCGCCATGAGTTCTGTGGGGTTGTAGATGCGCCCATGCAGGACAAGGTCCGGGAGCATCGTTGTCGGCACTGTCGCGCGCGCGAGTTCGACGCCAAACGTCGGTACGACCATGCCAATCGCGACTTCGTTCAGTCCGAAACGAAAGGGCCCATCGACCGCCAGGCGAACGTCCGCCGCGAGCGCCAACATGGCGCCTGCCCCCAAGGCATGGCCGCTCACTGCTGCGACGACGGGCTTCGGGAAAACGAACAGTCTCACAATGGCTTCGCCAAAACGGTGAATCGTGGCGACGCGTTCTTCTTTGGAAACGGCCGGCAGCACTTTGAGGTCAAGCCCAGCACTGAAAAAGCCCGCGCGCCCCGTGAGAACCAGCGCGTTGGCGTTTTGTTCGGCGAAGTCGAGGCCGGCCATCAACGCGTCGAAAGTCGAGCGTTCAAACGTGTTGGCTTTGCCGTCGTCCAAGCAGAGCGTGGCGACGCCCTCGTGAACGTGCCCCGAAACTTTGCCGGAGGAAAACCCACCCATGGCAGGGGAAGAGAGCGCAGGTGAGGTCAGAAGGGAAGTCGAGTTTGCGCGCAAGGGCGTTGACACGCGCGCAGGAGGCGTTGAATGTCGCAGGCCCATGTCGCCTCCACGCCGACGCTGTGCCTTCCTGTTGCTGCTGTTCACGCCGAGTAGTACTATCTGACTACTATGTTGGCTCAATCTGAAAACGTTGTCGTGGCAACGAGCCTCAAGCTTTCAAAGAAGCTGAAATCGGCCGTTACCGTTCAGGCCAAACGGGCGAAAATGTCCGTTCACGCCTACATGACCGAGGCACTCAGAAGGCAGGTGTCCGATGACCAGCTCCGTTCGCGGTTCGTAAACGACGCTCTTCTGGCCGAATCCGGCTTTCATGACACGGGGCGTGCTTACGAATTTGGCGAAGTCCGGGTGTACTTGGAACGAAAACTCACCGGCAGACGAAGCCGCCGCCCGCGCCTGCGAAAGTAGATGCGCGCTCTCCGGCTACGGATTACCCACGAAGCTTTTGGAGACCTCGAGCGACTCATAGAGTTCTTGGCGAAAGCGTCCCCCAAGAGCGCATCCACCCTTGCGCGCCACATGCTAGACGCCCTCGCCATTCTCGAGCATCACCCAAGGGTGGGTCGCAAGGTCGAGCAGGGTCTTCGTGAGCTCGTCATCTCTTGGGGGGAAACCGGGTATCTGGCTCTCTACCGATATGCGCCTGAAACGGCGACGCTGTTGATCTTGAGGATTCGCCATCAGCGGGAAGCCGGTTTCCGACCCAACGATTAGGGCATGTCTTCAAACTTGAATTCATCCAGGACTTGCTGAAAGACGCCCCGCTTGTTCCATCGGCTGAAGCGGGTATGGACCGTCTTCCACGGACCAAAGTGTTCCGGGGGGGGGTCTCCATGGTGCCCCCGTTTTCGCGATGTCAAAAATCGTGTTCATGAAAACCCGGTTGGGCAGCTCAATGGGGCGGCCTTCTCGTCCCTCTTCGGCAGGACGCAGCCCTGCGATGCGGCTCCACCCTTCGTCTCGCAGTTCGTGACGGTTGGAGGTTCGTCTTCGAGGCTTCTCCAGAGCCGCCGGTGCTCAGTGAGCAATACGGCAGCGAGCAACTGTTCGCGGCGGTGCTTGGCGTGAGGAACCTCATACCCGGCCCCAAATTCCGTATGGACTATCGGCGCTTTCACATCGGCACCGCATGCCGCTTGCTCGAGGATGCAGGCTTCACCGTGAACGTCCACGAGGCGCCGGGGCTCCGGTCCGTGGTCGAAGCGATCCGGGGGCACTGAGCAGGTGTCGAACAACAGAGGCCCGGAGTCACCGATTGGTCTATTCTAGAAGCATGCGGGGGACAGACTCAGAGGAGCGTCAGTGGCTCGAGGAGTTTGAGGCGGCTGCTCGTCGGCCGTTGAGGCAACGGTTCAAATACGCTTTCATCAAGACTTACAAGCCCGTTCTCGACGACGCGCCGTACCGGGTTTTCGACACCATGGACGACTACCGAAAGTTTTGTGAGCGCGAACTGCCCGAGTGGCTTGGCTACCGGCGGAAACAGTGACGAAGGCTTTTGAATACCGTCAAGCGGAAGAGATTCGCGACATTTTTGCGCGGCATGGCGTTCGCTACCTCTTCATCGGAAAGTCTGGCGCCATCGTTCTGGGGTTCGCCGACACGACCCAGGATGCTGATGTTTTCGTCGAAAAATCCTCGGCGAACGGGGAGGCGTTAGTGGGGGCATTGACCGAACTTGGCTTCGCACTGGACCCGACACTCTCGGCGGAAATTCGTCGGGGGAAGGACTTTGTTCAGCTCAAGAACGGTCCCTTTGACCTCGACCTGATTTTCGCGCCGGACGGAATTGAAAGTTTCGAAAGCGCTTGGGCGCGGCGCGTCGACGTTGAGGGTTTCCAGGTCTGCAATCCTGAGGACATTATCGCCAGCAAGAAGGCCGCCAACCGCGCCAAGGACCGCGAGTCACTACCGAGGCTCGAAGCCTTTCTTCGCTACTGGAAGTCATTGAATCGGTAGCCGTCCCGGCCCAAGCGCGGGCGACGAACGCGCCGACCGAGCCGCCGACTGAGCTTGCTTGCCTGACGCGGGCGTCGTCGTTCGCTCAAGCGGGCCGGCGACATTTACGCGACGCCGAGGTCTATCGGTGATGCGGTGGCTCATCTTTCTATTGCTGGCGAGCTGCACAAGTCGCTGGGCGCACGCGATGAGTTGCGCGGCCAGCCAGATCGAGTGTCTGGAAGAACTGCGCCCCGGTCTCGCGCACCGGGTGCGGGCCGCTATGTGCGGCGAGCGCGGTCCGCTCGTGGCAGCGTCGGAAGAGAACGCAGGTGAGGTCAGAAGGGAAGTCGAGTTTGGGCGCAAGGGCGTTGACACGCGCGCAGGAGGCGTTGAATGTCGCAGGCGTATGTCGCCTCCGCTAGCCCCCGAGCTTGTCTTTCGCCACAACTGGACCCTTCCGGAAGTTCGCGCGCTGCACGAGCTGCCGCTGCTCGACTTGGTGTACCGTGCGCAGACCGTCCATCGCGCTGTGTTCGATGAGCCCAAGGTTCAGCTGTGTTCGCTCTTGTCGGTGAAAACCGGCGGCTGCCCCGAAGACTGCGGCTACTGCCCCCAGGCGGCGCGGCATCACACCGGCGTGAAAGCCGACAAGTTGATGGCGCTCGATGAAGTCTTGGAGTCCGCACGCGCCGCGAAAGAGGCGGGGGCCACGCGCTTTTGCATGGGGGCTGCGTGGCGCGAAGTGAAAGACGGTCCCCAGTTTGATTCGGTATTGGAAATGGTGAAGGGCGTTCGGGGCATGGGCATGGAAGCCTGCTGCACCCTGGGCATGCTGAGCGACTCACAAGCCAAGCGCCTCAAAGAGGCGGGCCTCTCGGCGTACAACCACAACCTGGACACTTCGCCGGAGTTTTACGGCGACATCATTTCCACCCGCACCTATGACGACCGCCTGCGCACGCTGGAGCGTGTTCGCGACGCGGGCATTTCGGTGTGTTCCGGCGGCATCATTGGCATGGGCGAGTCTCTGGACGACCGTTGTCGGCTCCTGATGACATTGGCGAATCAGACAGAGCATCCCGAAAGTGTCCCCATCAATGCGCTTGTCGCCGTTGAAGGGACACCGCTTGCGGACCGGCCACCGGTCGACCCGCAGGAGCTCGTGCGGATGATTGCGACCGCGCGCCTGATGATGCCCAAGGCGATGGTGCGCCTCTCCGCAGGGCGCATGTCGATGTCGGCCGAAGCCCAACTTCTGTGCATGATGGCCGGCGCGAACAGTTTGTTCTTCGGCGAGAAGCTTCTGACCACGGGCAATCCTTCGTACGACGCCGACATGGCGCTGCTTCAGCGTGCGGGCATTTTGCCGCTGGAGCCGCAAGCGGCGTGAGTCGAGCGATTCCTTCGCCTGCACGCACTTGGGCGGAGCGTGAATTGGCGGAACTTCGCGCCGCGGGGCTCTTGCGTACGCTGGAGCCGCTCGAAAGCCCAATGGGCGCCGAAGTGACGGTCGGCGGCAAGCGACTCGTGAATTTTTCGTCCAACGATTACCTCGGCCTTGCGGCAGATGCGCGCCTGGTCGCTGCCGCAAGAAAGGGCCTCGACGCATTCGGCGTGGGCGCAGGCGCATCCCGCCTGGTTGTTGGCGACACCCAGGCGCACCAAACGCTGGAAGCGCGGCTCGCACAGTTCGAACGCACGGAAGCCGCGAGGCTTTTCAACAGCGGTTACGCCGCGAATCTGGCATTGGTTTCGACGTTGGTGGGGCCAGACGACGCTGTCTTCTCGGATGCGCTCAACCATGCGTCGTTGATTGACGGCTGCCGGCTTTCGCGCGCGCGCGTCGTCGTCTATCCGCATGGCGATGTTCGAGCGCTCGAGCGTGCGCTCGCAACGACACCGGCCCGCCGGCGGCTGGTTTGTACAGACGCCGTGTTTTCGATGGATGGCGACATTGCGCCGCTGCGCGAACTGGCCGACGTCTGCCAGCGGTACGAAGCAGCGCTGTTGGTGGATGAGGCCCATGGCACAGGCGTTCTGGGTGAACGCGGCGCTGGCGCTTGCGAAGTGCTGGCTGTGGAAGACGCAGTGGACGTGCGCATGGGTACATTGGGCAAGGCGCTGGGCGTGTTTGGTGCCTACGCGGCCACGTCGCGCCCGGTGGCCGACTGGTTGCTTGCGCGCGGGCGGTCGCTTGTTTTTTCCACGGCGCTGCCAGCGGCCGTGTGTTTTGCAGCAACGTGTGCTTTGGACATCGTCGTCCAAGAGCCTGAACGACGCCGGCGTCTGTGGCGCAACATTGAACGCTTTGCTTCGGGACTCTCGAAGCAAGGTCGCCCCGCGCGCCCGCAGTCAGCGATTTTTCCCGTGGTCCTCGGCACCCCGGAAGCCGCAGTGGCTGCTGCGCAACGGCTTCGTGAGCAGGGGCTCTTGGTCAAAGCCATTCGTCCCCCAACGGTGCCTGAGGGGACGAGTCGTTTGCGTTTCGCGTTATCGGCGGCGCACACCGACGCGCACCTGGAACAGGCGTTGGATGCGCTGGGTTGTCTATGAGAAAACGGCGCTTCTTTGTTGCCGGCACAGACACCGGCGTGGGGAAAACCGGCGCCGCGTGCGCGCTGCTTTCGCTGATGAACGATGCCGACGAACGGCCGTTTGCGTTCAAGCCCTATGAAAGCGGTTGTGCCGATGAGCGCCGCCCTTCGGATGGGCTCGCTTTGCAACGCGCCGCTGGAGGGCACGACGCTTTGGCGACTGTGTCACTCTATCGATTTCAAGCCGCGCTTGCGCCAGGGGTCGCCGCCGCCCAGGAAGGCCGCCGCACCTCATTCGCACGTGTCGTCCGGCATTTTCGGCGTTTCGATGGACGTTCAGGCGTCGTGGAAGGCGCCGGAGGACTCTGCGTTCCGTTGGACAACAAAAACGAAGTCATCGACTTGGCCAGCGCACTGCGTCTTCCCGTGCTGCTGGTGGCGCGTGCGGGTCTTGGCACGTTGAATCACGTGGCGCTTTCACTCTCGCAGCTGCGCGCACGTCGCATTCCTGTCGCGGCTGTCTTGCTCGTGCAGTCACAGAGAGGACGCGACGCTTCGGTGGTCAGCAATCCCAAGTGGATTGTTCGGCGAAATGCCGTGCGCGTTTTGGGGCCCGTGCCTTTCTGCGCGCACGTGGGGAAACGTCGTCTTCAGTTTCGTCGGGCGCTTGCGCCACTTTTGGACGAATGACCACTTGACGGCTGCTCGCAACTTTTTGGGTGTTTCACGCCTTGAATTGGACGAGACATTTCTTCCGCGCGACAAGAGAGAGGAATGGGCGACGTCATCGACCTCGCACTCGTCTCACGGGCTCGCAGGTACTTTAAAATAATTCTCGACGCACGCGGGTTGTCGTACTTCCTCGCGCAGGATGCACGGCGACCGCTGCGCATCGACTCCACGAAGGTGGCGCTCGTGGTTCG
>JBJXGM010000131.1:0-25522 GCA_046155985.1 Myxococcaceae bacterium
GCGTCGACGAATCGAGGCGAAGCCCGTGGCAACCAACGCTTCTTCGATCCAAATTGGGTCGATGTGCTGGCGGAATCCTTCAAACTCCGACGGAACCATGAAGGCCGTCGTTTCAAGCACCCCGGCAAGACGCATGCGTCGATCCCCATGAATGAGATCGCCCCACTATGATCCCTTCCGTGGCCCGCACAAGCCCCGCTTACTTAACTGATCGGCATTGGGGCTAGCTCGCCCGGTCGATGGTGAAAGGCGCTCCCTCACCGCTCACTGGAGAATCGCAGCCTTCACCTCATCGACGTGCCCGTCGACTTTCACTTTCGACCAAGCCTTCTTCACCTTGCCGTCCGGGCCGATGAGAAAAGTTGAACGAATCACGCCCATGTACTTGCGGCCCATCATGTTCTTCTCGCCCCAGGCGCCGTACTTGTCCGCAAGCGCATGGCCCGTGTCGACAAGCAACGAAAACGGCAGGTCGAACTTGTCGGCGAATTTCGCGTGACTCTTGGTGTCATCGGGCGAAACACCCAGGACGACGGCGCCCGCCTTCTGCAAAGTAGTGTGCTGGTCGCGAAAGTCGCACGCTTCCTTCGTGCAGCCAGGCGTGTCGTCTTTTGGGTAGAAGTACAAGACGACGTGTTTGCCTTCGAGGTCGCTCAACTTCACGGTTCTCCCGTGTTGGTCTTGCAGCGAAAAAGCGGGTGCTTTGGAACCTTCCGTCAACATGCGTGCGGCCTCCCCAAAGAGGCCAACGCCTTTAGCGCAAAGGCATGTGCGTGTCAGCGTCGGTGCCCGACCGGACGCGCTTAGCGCCCTGGTCGAAATAGCCTATGCATCCTGAGCGCCGATCTATCCGGCCTGGCTTTGTTGCTCGTCGGTTACATGCCGACGGGCATGCGCCCTCCTCGCGTCGCGCCATGCGGGCACCTCGGCGCTCATCCCTGCTCACGCTATTTCGACCAGGGCCCTTAGCGCCCGCGGGGTGGTTTGAGGCTTCCCGCACCACCGAGCTGCGCGTGCAGCGTTTCGGAGAGCAGAAACATGAACTGCGCGTCACCGAAGCACAGGGTGTCGCCATCGGAGAGTTCGGTCTCTTCGTCCATCAGGGGGCGGGTATTGAGAAACGTGCCGTTGGTCGATCCCAGGTCGCAGACGAAGGCGCGTTGATCTCTGGCGCTCCATCGCAGGGTGGCATGTCGGTGAGACACCGACGGCTCGTGGACCACCAAGTCAGAATCCGAGTGCCGTCCAATGGTGAGCGAAGAAAAGTCCCTTCGACCTTTCGGCGTCACGACCAGCAAGTCATCGAACCCGCGAAGCATGGTGAGAATCTGTTCGGCCAGCCGGCTTCGGTGTGCCATCGCGACTGTTCGGACAGCGGACATTTCCATCGCGACCCGCGCGAGAACAGGGTCCGGTGGCCTTTGAATCAGCGCGAACGGCCCGATTTCATCGACGAGCGCTTGTGCAGAAAAATGACTGAGGGCGCGGAGGTCGGTGACGCGCAACATGCGGCGCAAGCTAAACCGGTTTGTGCGGTGGGGCCAGTCTCGTGCAACGGACCGGGCGTTGCACTTGGTTCAAACCAAGTTTGCCCGCGCCCGGTTCTTGGGACAGCCCATCGCGCAGGCAGAGCTGGTCGATTTGAAGTTTGCGTGACCCCTGCCACGGTTGGCTGACCCGAAAGGCCCGCCCGGCGCGTCCAACTTGGTTCAAACCAAGTCGCTTACGAACAGCCTCCCAGCCCCTGTCTCCTGGACTGCCTTTGGCGCTGCGCTTGCGTGTATGAGTGAAGCGTGTGGGAGTGTCATACTCAGGTGTTATGGAGGCGGGCATGGTAACGCTAAGAGAAGCCGAAACCCAAGCCAACTTGGTTTGAACCAAGTTGGGCGAATTGCTGTGCAGTGTGCCGCGAGGTGCGAAGACGGCGGCTTCACACAATGCCGAGGGCGGAGGTTGGATCTCGCTTAATAGCCTCGCCCCCCCCAGGGCTCGGTGCCAACGTCGCTGTAGCAGCTCAAACTGCGGGCGGAAGGACCTCACCGATGGGACAACTCACGCCCGTTCCGCCGAGGCCACAGTAGCCGTTCGGATTCTTGTGCAGGTACTGCTGATGGTAGTCCTCAGCCAGGTAGAAGGGCGGTGCGGGCTGGATTTCGGTGGTGATGGCGCCATGGCGACGGGCCGTTAACGCCTGTTGGTAGGCTTCCTTCGACCGCAGACTTGCTTCTTTTTGGGTCGGCCCCTCGAAGAAAATGACCGAACGGTACTGCGTGCCGACATCATTCCCCTGGCGCATGCCCTGAGTGGGGTCGTGGCTTTCCCAAAACACCTGAAGCAAGCGGTCAAACGAAACCTTCTTGGGGTCGAAGACGACCTGCACCACTTCGGCGTGACCCGTTCTCCCGGAACAGACGTCTTCGTATGTCGGGCGGGTCGTCTGCCCGCCTTGGTAGCCGACCGCGGTGCTGTAGACGCCGGACTCTTTCCAAAACTTCTTCTCTGCGCCCCAAAAACAACCCATGCCGAAGAACACCCGTTCCAAAGGTGGCGCGAAGGGGCCCTCCAGTGGCGTGCCCAAGACAGCGTGCAGGGTCGGTTTCATGGCAACCTTTCATAACGCGCCTTGAACGGGAGCGCCTGATTGCCTATTCGTTGGGCATGGCCAGAAGGGGCGTCGTCGCTCGATGGACGTCAGACATTCGGGCAATGCGCGCCGATGCGCTTGAGCTGTTCCTGAGGCCCGTACGGGAAGGGCGGGACATCCAAGAGCTGCAGTTTGGCCCCAAGCGCATTCTGCTGGCCGTTCACCCTGACGGTGTTCGGCACGTGCTCCAGGAAAACGCGCGCAACTACACCAAGCAAACGCCCGGTTTCGACGTCGTCCGTGAATTGTTGGGGCAGGGGCTTCTCACGAGCGATGGCGAATTCTGGCTGCGCCAACGTCGGCTTGTTCAGCCCGCGTTTCACCGTGCGCATCTCGCGGCATTTGGCCCTTTGATGGTGGATTGCGCAGAGACGCAGGTTGCGGAGTGGCTAACGGACGCGCAACGACGAGCCTCGGTCGACGTGGCCGAAGGCTGCGCGAAAATGGCGCTGCGCATTGCCAGCCGCGCGCTCTTTGGCATCGATGTTGCGGACCAGGCGGATGAAATCGGTGTCGCCCTGGCGTGTGTGTTGTCGTCTGGCAGAGACCGGATGATGCGCCTGGTGAGGTTTCCACTTTGGCTGCCCACGCCTGCACACCAGCGCTTGGCGCAGGCCGTGCGTTCGTTGGAGCAAGTCGTGACACGCATTGTGGACTCTCGACGGGGACAGGAGGGGACAGGCAGCGACGTGCTGTCTCGCCTCCTCGCTGCGCGCGATGAGGACGGCCAGGGCATGAGTCCCAAACAAGTGCGCGATGAGATTCTCACGTTGCTGCTGGCGGGCCACGAGACAACAGCCAATGCGCTGGCCTGGACACTGGGGCTTCTGTCGCGCCACCCCGACACGCGACGTCGCTTGTCCGACGAAGTGCGCGCCGTGCTGGGCGAGCGCCCGGCGACAGTCGAAGACGTTCCGCAACTCGAGTTCACGCGGCGCGTGTTGGCAGAAGCGCTTCGGCTTTTCCCTCCGGCGTGGATTTTTTCGCGTGCGCCCATCGCCAAAGACACGGTTTGCGGCACCGATGTGAACCCCGGTGACATCATCGTTGTGTCTCCGTACGTGACGCACCGGGACCCTCGCTTTTGGGAGGACCCGGAAGGTTTCGACCCGGACCGCTTTGCAACGCCTCCCGCGCGCTTCGCCTACTTTCCCTTCGGGGGCGGCCCTCGTTTGTGTGTCGGACAAAATTTCGCAGAGCAAGAACTCGCCCTCGCTTTGGTGACCGTGGTGCGACGTGCCCAACTGGACTTGTTGCCAGGTGCCCGTTTGGTTCCTGAACCGGCCATCACGCTGCGGCCTCGGGGTGGTCTGCGGATGTCGGTCACTTCCGTGAGGGGATAACGCGCCTGAGCTAAGCTCGAAGCGCCGTGGCGACCCCCCATCTCTTGGCCATCGACCTGGGCACTTCCGGTCCCAAAGTCGCGCTCTTCACGTCTTCGGGCGACTGGGTCGACGCCGACTTCGAGCCCGTCGCGTTGCAGCTCGGCGAAGGTGGCGCGGCAGAACAGTCGCCAGATGAATGGTGGCGCGCAGTCACCGTGGCCGCGCAGCGCCTCAAGCAGCGCCAGTCACTGGCGATGTCGCAGGTGGTGGGGGTGGGCTGCACGGCGCAGTGGTCGGGGACTGTTCCCATCGATGAAGCAGGCCACCCGCTCGGCAACGCCATCATCTGGATGGACACGCGCGGCGCCAGTCAGGTGAAACGTCAGGTTCGCGGGTTTCCCAGCCTCCTGGGCTACGGGGCACTGAAACTGGCGAAGTGGGTGCGCCTCACCGGCGGCGCGCCCGGATTTTCGGGCAAGGATTCCCTCGCGCACATTTTGTTTCTCAAAGCGGAGCGTCCCGAAGTTTACGCGCGTACGCGCTACTTCCTGGAGCCCAAGGACTACCTCAACCTCCGTCTCTCAGGGGCCGTTCACGCTTCGTACGACTCCATCGTCTTGCATTGGGTGACGGACAACCGAAACCCAAGTGCGGTGTCGTATTCTCCCTCGCTGATGCGACTCGCCGGACTTTCGGGTGAACAGCTCCCAAGCTTGCGGCGCGCGACCGACGTCATCGGCCAAGTGAAGCCCGACGTGGCCGCAGCGCTCGGCATTCCTGAAAGCGCGAAGGTGGTGTGCGGCACACCGGACGTTCACTCTGCGGCGCTGGGTTCGGGTGCTGTGGCCGATTTCACCCCCCATCTCTATTTGGGAACGTCGTCCTGGCTGACCTGCCACGTGCCGTTCAAGAAAACCGACGCGCTTCACAACATGGCGACCATCGTGTCGCCGATGCCCGGGCGCTACCTCATCGGCAACGAACAAGAATGCGCGGGCGCCTGCCTCACCTTCTTGCGCGACAACGTGTTTTTTTCCGACGACGGCCTGGGAACGGGTCGCGCGCCCGATGACGTCTTTCAGCGCTTCGACCAACTTGCGGCGGCAATACCGGCGGGCGCGGGCAAAGTGCTTTTCACGCCTTGGCTCTACGGCGAACGAACGCCCATTGAAGACCCCTGGATTCGTGGGGGCTTTCACAACGTGTCGCTCGACACGCCACGCGGCGCGCTCGTGCGAGCTGTGTTGGAAGGGGTCGCGTTCAATGCCCGGTGGCTTTTGCAGACGGTCGAAAAGTTCGCCGGACGCCCCATGCCGTTTGTGCACATCATCGGCGGGGGCGCGAAGTCGCCGCTGTGGTGTGAAATTCAAGCCAATGTTTTAGGGCGTACCGTGAATCAGGTGTCGCGCCCGATGTACGCCAACGCCCGGGGTGCCGCGATGCTCACGGCGGTGGGGCTTGGCCTGGGGACTTTCCAGGACTGGGCCTCGCGTTGCCCCATCGAACGCGTGTTCGAGCCTGACTCGAAACATCAAGCGCTCTACAGCGACCTCTTCGGCGAGTTCGTGCGCCTTTATCAATCTCACCGCGCCATTCACCGAAGACTCAACCAAGCCCCATGAACCTCGACTTGTTGGCTCGCATCCGTGAAGCGTTTGAACGCGTTGACCCGCGCCTTCTGGCTTGGGCCGAGAGGGCCGTCAAGCGCGTCCCCGGTGTGGCAGAGAAGGTGGATGCCGAAACAGACGCGATGTTGGCGTCGCTGGATGCTTCGCTCAAGCCGTACCGGGCCGAGCTGCCCACGTTCTCGACGTTGCCCAAGGAAGGGCGTCCGCGCGAAGAAATTCTTTCGGAGATGCGCGCGCTGCACGAGCGTGAGCAGAAAAAGTGGGCTTCGGGATTTGTCTCCGGTGCGGTGTACCACGGGGATGCATCGCACGTGGCGTTCCTGAACGAAGTCTACGCGCTCAACGCGCAGTCCAATCCGCTCCACGTCGATGTATGGCCCTCGGCGACAAAATACGAAGCCGAAGTCGTATCGATGACGACCCACTTGCTCGGCGCACAGGCGGCGATGGAAATGAGTTCGGCTGCGCCGTGCGGCACCATGACGTCGGGGGGGACCGAAAGCATTCTCTTGGCGATGCGGACGTATCGCGACTGGGGGCGCGCAGAGCGTGGCATTCGTCGCGCCGACGTGGTTGTCCCCGAAAGCGCCCACGCGGCCTTCGACAAAGCCGCGCAGTACTTGGGAATGCGGCTGCTCAAAGTGCCCGTCGGCAAGGATTTTCGCGCAGACGTTCGCAAAATGCGCGCTGCGATAACGCGCAACACGGTGGCGTTGGCTGGGTCGGCGCCGTGTTTTCCTCATGGCGTCATCGATCCGATTGAAGCGCTGTCGCAACTGGCGCTGGAGCGCGGCATTGGATTTCACACCGATGCCTGCTTGGGCGGGTTCGTTCTGCCGTGGGCGCGAAAGCTGGGTGTCGCAGTTCCTTCGTTCGATTTTTCGCTTCGCGGGGTGACTTCTATCTCGTGCGACACGCACAAGTACGGTTTCGCTGCGAAGGGGACGTCGGTCATCTTGTACCGGACGCCCGAGCTGCGGCATTTTCAGTTTTTCACGGCAACCGAGTGGCCAGGGGGCCTTTACCTTTCGCCTTCACTTGCGGGGAGCCGGCCGGGTGCGCTGCTGGCCTCGGCCTGGGCGGCGATGGTCTCCATGGGCGAGTCCGGCTATCTCGAAGCTGTCCGGCGCATTCTTGAAACAGCCAAGAAAGTGCGTGCCGGCATTGAGGCGCTTCCGGAGCTGCACGTTCTTGGCGACCCGCTTTTCGTTATCGCGTTTGGGTCAAAGACGTTGGATGTGTACCGGCTGATGGATGCCATGCACGCGCGGGGGTGGAGTTTGAATGGCCTTCACAAGCCGCCGGCGCTTCACATTTGTGTCACGCTTGTTCACACCCAGGGCGACGTCGCAGAGCGTTTTTTGGCGGACTTGAAAGCCAGTGTCGCAGAAGTGCGGTCGACGCCGCCTTCCTCGGGCGGCATGGCGCCTGCCTATGGCATGGCGTCGAGTTTGCCGTTTCGTGGGGTGGTGGCCGACCTGCTCAAGAAGTACTTGGACCGTGTTTACCGGGTGTGACGAAGAACTGAGACTGGTGCATGAAGTAAAACAGCATGCACACGGCGGTGAGCAGGTGCCAAGCCGCATGCCCATTAAACAGGTGGAAGTTTTGGTCGCAGGCCGCCCCCGAGAAGTCGAGCACCCAGATGCCAAACCCCAGGCCAAAGGACCAGAACAGCCAGCGCATGTAGCGGTAGTTCGTTCCTTTCTCTCTGAATCGACAAAGCAAGTGGGCGAAAACGAACAGCGCCACCTGGGTGGAAAACAGCGCAATGCCGAGCACGGGGAACACGAGCAACACTGCTTCGAAAGCGGCCACAATGCCGGCATACACCGCCGCGGTGTGCCAGGCGGTCTTCAGGGGAATGAGGCGTCGCAGCTCCAGCGACAACATCAGGCCGCCGATGAGCAACATCGTGGAGACGTCGATCAGCTCTCCGATGAGTGTCCCACTCATGTGGAACAAGAATGAGCCAACGCCCACAAGAACGGACGTGACGCCGATCAGGGTAAGTGGGAGTTTTCCGAGGCGCGCGGCACGCACCAACAGATAGGCACCCACGACGATGAATCCCACGTTCGACCACGCATTCGCGGGTTCGACGATGACGCTGCACAGGCGCGCTTCGCAAAACTGAACCGTGGCAGGTGCATACCCATCCCACGGACACATCAGTTCTGCGGTACCGCTCTGCACGAAAACGCCTCGCTACATCAGTGTAACGTCGGCGTCTTCGCGAAACCAGGTGAGGAAAAACCGTACGCGCGTGGCGATTATCGCGTCACTGTAAGCTCAAGGCTTCCCAAGGCATTTCGGCATTGGTCTTGAACGTCGGCGTGGGCACGACTTGGCACCGTGCAAGAGGCCACCGCCAAGGCGCCGCGTTCACAGCGAATCCGCGACCAAATCGTCTCGCCATGCGGTTTGGGGTCTGTGCGCCGGAGTTCGAACCGCGCCTCGTTTTTCTGGTTTTCGCGGCGAACAACGCGCGTGTGTGGGGGCCCACCCCACGAATCAATCACGTCATCGGCATAGCGTGAGACGAGGCGCTCGCATTTCTCGGGCTTCTGTGAAGCGGGAAGGGCGCGAAGGTAGGCCCGTGAACGGCGGTCGGGGCCTAAGAACTCGGCTCTTGCCGGCGCCGCGTCGAAGGGGACCCATGACTTGGGGACCTGAAAACGTGCCACGGCGAAACTGTTGGCTGGCGCATTGGGCACTTCGAGGACCACGCTGCGCGTCAGAGGCGCACACGCGGATATCGCCAGAGCGACAGCGGCAGCGAGCAGGCGGTTCCGGCGGTTCCGGCGGTTCCGGCGGTTCACGACTTGTTCCATGGTGCCTCGAAATGAAAAAGCCCGGCCTCCAAAAGAGACCGGGCTTCCTCGGTTCACTTCGATAGGAAGTTAGGCGACTGGCCGAACATTTTCGGCCTGCAGGCCCTTAGGCCCTTCCTTCACGTCAAATTCAACGCGTTGGCCTTCGCCGAGGGAGCGATAGCCATCCGCTGCAATCGCGGAGAAGTGGCAAAACACGTCGGGGCCACCCCCGTCTTGCGTAATGAAACCAAAACCCTTCGCGTCGTTGAACCACTTCACAGTACCACTGGCCATACATGCTTCTTTCTTTTGCTGGTTGGGCGTTCATCGCCAACCGGTTCGCTCATCTCTCGAGCGACCGGCGGCTCCATAACCCAAGTCGCCGCGTGAAGTCGACTCCGAAACCCCATTCGGGTTTTCGCAGCCTTTGCGCCCGTCCAAACCCTGAAAGATTCATGTCTATTCCAAGCATCGCCAAGGGCCCCTCCCGCTCGGTTTGTGGGCTCGGCTAGCGTTTCACCAATGGGCGGCCCTTCGGTTTTCCACCGTGCGGTAGCGGATGACCCAGCGGCGGCCAGGAAGCTGGAAGACGTTGTCCGGCGTTCACGCGTTCGGGCGGGGACGGGGCTGGCGTCGGTGGCGTTGGCGCGGAGAACGGAAGCGCCGCTCAGCCGGTTCCCCGGAGACCGCTTGGTGTTCAGCCTGGTCAGCATGGTCTTGATGACAGGCACCTACATTTCGCTCGTGCATCTCATGGCGCCGGCGCTTCGCACGTGGGAGGGCATTCGCTGGGCATTTGGTGCGCTGGCGGTGGTGGTCGCCGCGGCGGTTTGGCAGCTGGGTTCACTGCGTCAGCTTCCGCGGTACCACCCAGACGGCCTGCCCGAGGCCGACAGCGACCGACCGCTGGAAGAGTTGCATGATTTCGCCGTGAGTGTGTCTTCGACGCTGCGCCGAGAGGCCCGTACCCAAAGCCTGTGCGCCCTGGCGGTGTTTGGGGCGTTGACCTTCGTTCTGGTGTGGAGCGGCATATTGATTGCGGAAGGGCATTGGGCCTTCGCACGTGTGTTGGCGCCCGCTGCGCTGCTGATGGGCTCGTTTATTGGGCACAACTGGGCCCCCCTCGGCTGGGTCAAGCGGAAGCGTGCGCTGGCGAAGGAAGCCCTTCAAGTTGCCGCGGAACTCAAAGCGCACATCCGCTCCCCGGAACGAGAGCGACGCAGCCTGGAAGAGGATTGGGACGCTGCCCAGAGGTTTCTCAACTGGAGCGGAGGGTGACTGCGTCACCGGATACTTGGCCCTGAGTGGACACCACAAAGCGGTGTTTGTTATGCAGGACGAAACGATGAGAACTCTGTCGCTGCGCGCGTGTCGATGTTGCCGGCCCTGTCGATGGCCGAGCCCGCGCACCGTCTCGACTGCCGTTTGCCGAATGCGCGCTTAGCTCGGCGTTGTCACTTTGCGCCACCCTCCCTCCGTCGCCCTGGCGAGCCTTTTCATCATTTCTCAGGAGTCCCACGCTTATGTCTCGTAGCCGAAATCACGTATTTCCCGTTTTGGGACGGTACCGAACTTCCCAAAACAGACCGCTTACAACGAAGCCCAATGGTCGAACAGACCTGCCCCCGCCGCCTTCGACACCGGTATCACAGGCAGCACATCTGCTCCTTTCACACGCCATCGAAGGCAGCCCAGCACTTCCGCTCATCGACCACCGCGCGTTCGCCCAATTGGTGAAAGTGGCGAAGCGGAGCGGACTCGTTGAAACAGACGCTCAGGGTCGCCCGGTGAATGCGGACCGTTTCTTTGAAGAGCTTGAACCGTACCGGCCGTTTTTTGCGAAGGGAAGTGGCGACCCGTTGCCAGCGTTTCGGGTGCTCGTGGAGAGGAACCGCGCGCAGGCGAGGGACGCGTTTGTGTCTGCTGCGGCTTCCCCGCATGATGCGTGAATGAACTTCGCGCCATGAAACTGGGCGAGGTCAGGGTCCGACGGTGAAATCGTCAGGAGACGGATGCCGGGCGAGAACGGCGTTGGCCGCAGCGGACGAAAGAAAAGCGTGCGTTGACCATGGATTGCGGGGTTGGGTTCCCCACGCCACCACTTGGTAACCGAAGCTTTTCAGCTTCGTCTCAAGTTCTTTCCTCAATTTATCGTCAAGCGTAAATGGAAAGTTTGCGGCAGAAGTGTATGCGGGCACGCAAGCGGCCGTGGACAACAAGCTTCGGTCGATTGTTCCGGCCGTCGGTGGCGCCAGCACGAACCCATCAAGAGTCTGATCATTTTGGAAAAAGATACGTTGTGCATCTGCGCCATGACCCCAGTGCGCGAGCGACATTCCGATAAATGACATCATCTCTCCCGAAAATCCTGCGGCCGCACCCCTCAGCGCATCCGACACTGCGCTTGGTGACGGCGGCTCTGTCAGGTCCTCCTTACCGTCTGGCCAAATGCCAGCGGCCAAGTCTGCTCGCAGCTCGGTAAGGAAGTTCAGGAGGCGCGTTCCAATCTTGCGCGGATCGCGGCCCGTCAGGCGGACTTCGAGTTTTCGGGCGTGATCCTCAGCCACCGAGATGTGTGTGACGGGCATTCAAGGACTCTCTTTCGTTTGGTAAGTATCGACGGTGAACGTCGGAAAGTTTCCGTGGTTGAAAATTGGGGATTACCGCCCCAGATGAGGACCCACCTGTGGCCGCCGAGCCCCTTCGCGTCCGCTTCGCGCGTCCAGAGGACGATGGCGCGATTGGTGAACTCCTCGTCGACGCTTTCATCTCGGCGTACGCCAAAAAGCTCCCGGCGGTGGTCTACGACGACGGGCGAAAGAGTGCGTTGCGCGCCGTGGCCGAGAAGCGCGCGGTGGCTCTCGTTTGGGTCGCGGAGCTTGCGGGGAGGGTTGTTGGGACGGTTTCGCTCTATCCGCCGGGTGCTGCAGGCTCGGAGGCATGGCTCTCGGGGGCGGCGGACCTCAGGCACTTGGCCATGCAGCCGGACCTTCAAGGCAAGGGCCTTTCGGGTGCACTGCTCGATGCGGCGGAGCGCACGGCGTTTGAAAGAGGCATCCGGACCGTCTGCCTTCACGTTCGCCAGCAGGCCGTGGGTGTGGCACGCCTGTATCAGCGGCGAGGCTATCAGCGAGACCCATCGGGGGACCTGCGCTACCCCACCGTCGAGTTGCAGGCATACGTTCTCAGACCGCCCGAGGACGATTATTAAGATCAGTATAAATGAGACATTCGCACCATCACACAAGCGTGTGAAACACCTTCTGAACGTCGTCGTCCTGCTCCAGTGTATCGACCAGCTGTAGGACTTGCGTGGCCTTGTCCTCAGGCAGCTCGAGCGCGTTGAGCGCAACGTATTCGGATTCGACCGAGAGCGGGGTCATGCCTCGGGCCTCGATGCGTGCCTGGAGCTTGCCGAAATCGGCGAACGCGCAGCGAACGATGAGCTGCTTTTCACCCTTTTCGCCTTGGCCCTCGCCCATGTCTTCCAGGCCGTGGTCGATGAGGTCGAGCTCGAGCTCTTCCAAGTCCAAGCCAGCCGGGTTCAGGCGGAAAACGCCCATGTGCTGAAACAAAAAGGACACGCTGCCGCTGGTGCCGAGGTTCCCGCCGTACTTGTGGAAGTGCATCCGCACGTTGGCGACCGTTCGCACGACGTTGTCAGTCGCGGTCTCCACGAGCATCGCAATGCCATGCGGCGCGTAGCCTTCATACAGGACGACTTCGTAGGTTTCGGCGCCCTGGCCGCTCGCACGTTTGATGGCGGCGTCCACCTTGTCTTTGGGCATGTTCGCCGCGCGGGCGTTCTGCACGGCGCGTCGTAACGCAGGGTTCGTGTCAACGCTGGCCCCGCCCGATTTCACGGCGATGGCGATGTCTTTGCTGATGCGCGTGAACAGCTTGGCCATCTTGTTCCAGCGCGCGAACATCGTGGCCTTGCGCGTTTCGAAAATGCGTCCCATGGCGTTCTCTTACACCCAAGCGTTGTTCAGAAGCTCGCCCAAGCCGCCCGCGCCCGGGACGATGTACTGGTGTTCGTTGAGGCCGCGTTCGCGCGTCCAATGGGTGCCGGGCACACCGGCCAGCACGTCCGGTGGCGAAAGCCCGCGGTCGAGCCGGAACGCGTAAATCTTGGCGTGGGGGTGGTCCTGGGTGACGCGCGCAATGTACTCGGGCGTGACGATGAGGTTCATTGCAATCAAAGCGCCTGGCTCACCGTCCAGCTTCGTTCGATAGTGATTCATTGCGAGCGACATCGAGCCGCCGGTGGCGCCCATGGGGTCGGGGAACAGAACGATTCGCCCGGCGACTTCTTTCCCGATTTTGGCGTCGTGCCAAGTCGTGCCCGTGACGCGCCCTTCAGCATCGGTCACACGCGACAAAAACAAGTGGTCCTGCCGGATGCCACTGGGTTCCAGCAGCTCGTTCAGTGTTTCGTAAACGATTTGTGACGGCACTGTGCCCGCGCGTGCGATGGCGGCCGTGACCACTTGGGTCGAATCGTCCACCGCAATGCCTCGGTAAACCGCTTCCGGGCGGGTGGGCGTCCGCATGCGCGACGCCACGTCGATGCGCTCGCGCGGCAGCTCCGCTGCGAGAACGACGACGGCAAGGTGCTCGTACAGGCGCCGCACCAGTCGTCCCAGTTCTGGCTGTCGACATTCTGGCGAGGCGAGTTTCGCCAGCCACGCCAGGCCGACGGGATTGTCCAGAAGGTGAACGCGGGCGCCGTACCGGTGCTCAATCTCAACGGCCCGAAAGTGCGATGCGCGGTAGGTGACGTCGCTCATGGCGTTACGACTTGACGGAAAGAAGCTCCACCTCAAACACCAGTGTCGCACTGGGTGGAATGACCGGCGGATAACCCGACGTGCCGTAGCCCATCTCAGGGGGAATCGTCAGCTTGCGAATTCCGCCCACTTTCATTCCGGCGACCCCCTCGTCCCAGCCGCGAATGACTTGGCCTGCGCCAAGCTTGAAATTGAAGCCCTCATTTCTGTCGCGAGAACTGTCGAACTTTTTTCCGTCCGTCAGGGTGCCCACGTAGTGAACCACCACACGCTGTCCGGCCCTCGCTTCTGCGCCAGCGCCGACTTTGACGTCTTCGATTTTGAGCGACATGTCGCCTCCAAAAATGGGGATGTGCACACTACCAAGATGGGGCCGTTGCGGTGGAGCCTTCTTCACGAACGTTTCGCACAAATTGGCTACCCAGGTCACCAGAGTGCGCGAAACCTCACCGGTTCGAAACCTTTCGTGGTGCTTTTGGCTTCGGTTTCTTGGGCGGAAGCTTGACCACCTGCGCGAAAGTCTCTGCCATGAGCTGGGTGAGCTTGGCGTCGCTCTTCACAACTTCGGGCGGAATCAGCCACCAGTCTTTCATGCCTTTGCCGGTTCGCATCGGGTCGAACACCTTCGCTTCGGCAAGCGCCGGAAACCTGTCGCGAAGGTTGTTGGGGAGCCGTACGACGACGTTGTCCTCGTGCATGCCTGCGAAGAAGTTCCCATTCACAAAGCAGCATGGGTAACCAAACATTTTTCGTCGCTCTGCCGCGGGGACCGGCGGGAGGGCGGCATCGAAGCGCTCAGCAATCTTGGGGTCTGCTTTCTTCCATTTCATTTTCATCGCTCTCTCCGAGGCCAAGCGCGCGTCACCGTACTCATGTTAGATGTCGTCAAATCATGCAAACGATTCTCGGCGCGAACGGAGTGATTGGCCAGGAGCTGTCGCGGGCGCTCGATGGTGCCACGACGAAGATTCGTCAGGTCGGGCGCAACCCCCAGAAAGTGAACGCCACGGACGAGCTGTTTACCGCGAACCTGCTTGACGCCGAGGCGACGTCCCAAGCTGTTTCTGGGAGTGAAGTCGCTTACCTGGTTGCTGGGCTTCCGTACGATGCAAACGTGTGGCGCGAACAGTGGCCGAAAGTGATGCAGAACGCCATCGACGCCTGCAAGCGCCACCACAGCGCGCTCGTCTTCTTCGACAACGTGTATGCCTACGGCGCCGTGGGCGGCGTGATGACGGAAGAGACGCCGTACAACCCGTGCAGCCGAAAAGGCGAGGTGCGCGCGAAAATCGCGACGCACCTGATGGACGAGGCCAAGCGCGGAAACCTGAAAGCGATGATTGTTCGCGCGGCGGACTTTTACGGACCCAAAGCGAAGCTCAGCTTGACGCATGCCTCCGTGACCGAGCGTCTGCGCGCGAAGAAGACACCCCAATGGATTGGCAGCGCCAAGCACGTGCACACCTTCACGTTCACACCTGACGCAGGTCTGTGTTTGGCGCGGCTGGCGAGCACGCCCACCGCGTATGGCCAAGTGTGGCACGCCATCACCACGAAGGAAGCGTTCACGGGAGAAGACTTTGTTCGCGTGGCTTGCGAACTGGCCGGGCGGCCGTATGCGCTGCAGATCGCACCACGCTGGATGCTTCGTGTCATGGGCCTGTTCATGCCGGTTCTGCGCGAGAGCGTGGAAATGCTCTATCAGTTTGAGAGCGACTACCGTTTCGATAGCAGCAAAGCCGAAAAGCTTCTTGGCCTGACGGCCACCCCCTACCGCAGCGGCATTGCAGGGATGCTCAGGGGTTAGGCGAGTCTCGATTCGCCGTTGCCAGCTGTGTTGTCGTCGGCGACCCGAGCGCGGCGGCGCCGTTTAGACCCGCCAGGCTTCAACCCGACGCCCTTCCAGGTGTCTGGAGATTCGGGGTCGACGTGCCGTAAAATGGACCCGCGGATGCGATGACACCGGCCCACAGGTGTGGGTTGGAGTCCCCCTGTTTTCTGAAACGACGAAGGCAAATGCTTTGTCTTTCCGGTAGCTAGAATTGGGCCCTGAAGTTGCACGGCCATTGTGGAATGGAGCGCTTCTTCTTCGGTGCGATGTTGGCGATGACGGTTGGGTGCCTGGGTGAACTTGAGAGCTACGGACCCCTTGGTGACCCCGACAACCCCGACAACCCCGGCGGCGTCGCGTGCGGTGACTCAGTTTGCAGCGCGTCGGAGAGCTGTACCCTCTGCGCCTCCGATTGTGGCGCATGCCCCGTGGGTGGCGCCAATGTCACGTTGGCCTGGGATGCGCCCACCACGCGGGAGGATGGTTCACCGCTGACAGATCTCCAAGGCTTTCGTCTGTACGTCGACACGGCGCTGCCTGTTGATGGCGCGGGGGGCTCCGAAGTGAACGTTGGCAATGTCGGGCAATTTACGTTGGCCCTCGCTCCTGGCATCCACCAGGTTGCGGTGAACGCGTATGACGCGCAGGGCCTGGTCAGTGCTTACTCCAATTCGCTTGCCGTCAGCGTTCCCTAGGCGCGATGCGCCTGATCGGGTCAAAAACCCAGCGCTGACACGTTCAAGTCACCGCACTTCGATACGGGAATCAGCTCATTCGTTAGCCCGTCGACGACCGCCCATCCGGTGCTGCGCAGGAGAAGTGCTGTTGGGTGAAGGGTTCGGGGCGACGCGCTTTTCGCGAGAATGCGGACACGTTTTCGTTCTCGAACGGCGGCGGCGAGCGCGGTCACACGCGTGTCGTGCTGACGCTCCCGGGGTTTCGAGAACTTGAACTGCTGCTGTGCGTTCAGGGCGACCTCACGAACACCGTCAGGTAAGGATTCAAGCAATTTCGCTCTCGCACCTCGGGCGGCGTCCGCCAAACCCAGGGCACCCAGCGCCCTCACGGGCGCGGCAAGCAAGACGCCGAGTGCTTCCGCTTCAGCCTTGGACAAACCGGTGAGTCGACTGCGGTAGTTGAAGCCGAGTTCTATTCCCCCTCGTGTTCCGCGATGAACGACGATGGGCAGTCCTGCCTCGGTGAGGGCATCGAAGTCTCGCAACACAGTACGGGGCGCGACTTCGAGCTCAGCGGCAAGCTGGGCACTGTTCAGACGGCCTCGATTCTGAAGCAAGAGCAGCATTTGAAGCAGGCGAGAAGCGCGCATCGAAGCCCTCGAATAAACATGACATAAGATGTCATATTTAGGGGTTCATAACCACAGACTCACTCGAGGGGTGCCATGAAAAGCTTCCATGTTTCTCGACAAATTCCAGTCTCAGCTGAACGCGTTTGGGCCGTTCTCACCGACGCGCAAAGGCTCGCAAGCGGCGCGTTGGGCATCACCCGCATCGACGGTTCAATTCGCCTGGGCGAAAAATTGAAACTCTGGACCGAAGCCACGGGGGCGCGGGCGTTTTCGTTGCGGGTGTCTCAAATGGACTCGCCCCGCGAGATGGTGTGGGAGGGTGGCATGCCGCTGGGCCTATTTCGCGGCGTACGCCGATTCAAACTCACGCCCAAGAATGGGGGCGTGCAATTCGACATGACCGAACAGTTTTCTGGGCTGATGGCGCCCCTGATTTCCAAGTCCATTCCAGACCTCACGCCATCCTTCGAGCGATTCGCGGCAGGTCTCTCCAACCTCGCTCAAAAGGAATAAGACATGGCGAAAGGAAGCAAGGCGGCATCAGCCAAGAAGGGGACTGTCACCTACGGTACCGGCACACCAGATGACCCCTGGATTCTCAAAACGCCGCCGCAGACTTCTGAGTACCAGGCGTGGCGGGATGAAACCGCCAAACCGCCCCTGCTGGTGGTTCAGGTGGGAAGTACGCGCCTTTCTTACCAGCTGCGGTGCATCGACGACTTGGTGGCCATGCTCAAGTCGAAGGGCAGCTGGGTGCTTTTGGGAAACGCCGACGAGGGTAAGCCAACGCCAGAAGGCAGCGTGGAAGCTTGGGCGCGCTCAGAGAAGAACCCTGTGCGCGGCTACTACGGTATTCGCAAAGGTTATCGTGGCCGCTTCGCCAACTACGTGCCCCCGGTCTTGGAATTGCTCGGGCTGGTGGAACTTGAGCACGGCCCGCGAAACAATCGAGTTCGGGCGCTGTAGACCGGTTCCAGCGAAGCTCGAATCGACCTGGAACCGGTCTAGACGCGCAGGTTTGAGAACGCCTCGGGACTTGACCTAGCCTCGCCCGGATGAGGTGTTTTCGCCGACTCGCGTTTGCCAGATGGGTCATTCCCCTGGCCGCGCTCGTGGCGTGTGAGGGCATCCTCACGCCAGGCAACGGCGAGGTCGACCCAGACGCCGTGGGTCTCGATGTCCGGCCCACGAATCTCACGTGCACGGCCTTCGCACGGCCGCCCAGCGCGACGGGTGGAGGTGTGACGCTCGCTCCAGCGTTTCCCAACATGCAATTCGAAAACGGCGGTCAGGGCGTGGCCATTGGACTGATTCGTTCGAGGCTAGGTCCCAATTCTCCTTGGCGTTGGTTCGTCGTTGAACGCGACGGCGACATTTGGACTTTTGTCGATGCGAATGCCTCAAAAACGGGCCTTGCCGTCGACGGCACCACGGCCGTGGAGCAGGCACGGTTGTTTTTCGACCTTCCGGTCAACGTGAGCATTGGCGGTGAAGCCGGACTGCTTGCGGTCGCGTTCGACCCGGAATTCCATCTGCGCGACGACCGAAACTATATCTACTTGCACTACACGACTTTTCCTCAAAACAACGTCTGGCGGTTTCGGGTCATGCCTGACGGTAACGGGGGCTTTGTCGCTTCGGATGCGACTGAAATTTTCGTGACGCTTTCGGGTGGGAGCAACCATTGGGGCGGGGACATGAAATTCGGCCCCGATGGGTACTTGTACCTGGCGCTGGGTGACGGCGGCAACGGCATGGCTGCTGCGGGTGCCCAGAGTTTGGGACGAACGCGCGGGAAAATTCTGCGCTTTGACCCACGCGGTGGCAGTCCCTACGCGATTCCGGCGACAAATCCGTATCGGGCGAACGGCAGTGGCACCCCGTACAGCTTGTGCAACGGCGCCATCGACCTCACGTCGCGCGCCGACCCTTGTCCCGAAGTGTGGTCCTACGGTTTTCGCAACCCCTGGCGCTTTAGTTTCGACCGGCAAACGGGAGACCTTTGGGTCGGTGACGTCGGTACACAGCGCGAAGAAGTGAACTTGGTTCGGAGCGGCGAAAACTACGGTTGGCCAAACTGTGACGGCGTGCTCCCCACAAACGCCTGCCCGCCCACGCAGGCAGGGACCGCCTTTATTGCGCCAATTGCACAATTTCGGCAGGGCTCGACCGTGTCTGTCACGGGGGGCTACGTCTATCGCGGCGCTGAACTGGGGACCGGCTATCAGGGCAACTACGTGTTCTCTGAAGTCTATGCCGGGGACATCCTGCGCATCCTGCAACCGCAGCAGTTTGTTTCCACCGGGCCTTTTCGTGTCACCAACACCTACGAACATCCTTCCGAGTCTGGGTTTGCCATCCTGCCGCGATTCACTCAGGTCGCCGGATTGTCCGCTCCGTTTCTGGTGTCGTTTGCAGAAGACGAAAATGGTGAGCTGTACGTTGTCACTTTTTCCGGCACCGTGGGCCAGGCGATTTTCAGGCTGACTTCGCAAAGTGCCCCACCCGTAGACACGGTCCCCGCGTTCCTCTCACAGACCGGATGCGTGGCCGACAACAACCCGACGCAGCCGGCGTCGGGACTGATTCCGTACGCGCTCAACGCGCCGTTTTGGTCTGACGGCGCAGAGAAATATCGATGGATGGCCCTCCCCGAGGGGGCGCGTATTCAGCTTGAAGCCGACGGCGATTTCTCCTTTCCGACGGGCGCTGTGCTGGTGAAGGAATTTCGACTGGGTGGTCAGCGAATCGAAACGCGCTTGTTTGTACGTCACTCGGATGGGGGTTGGGCAGGGTACTCGTACGTTTGGGACGACGCGCAAACGAATGCGAGGAAAGCCAACGCGCAAGGCGAGGACCGCGTCGTCGGAGGCCAGGTTTGGCACTACCCCTCGCGTGCGGAATGCCTCGGCTGTCACACCGCCCCGGCGGGGGGGACGATTGGCCTTGAAACACGGCAACTCGCGCGGGCGATGGACTACCCCAACGGGCGAGGGGCGGATCAACTCCGCACGCTGAATCACATTGGGTTGTTCACCACCGCGCTAGACCGACAGGCCGTCACACCGTTCGTGGACCCTTTTGGGTCCGCCAGTGTCGAAAGTCGGGCGCGAACCTATTTGCATTCCAACTGCGCGAGTTGTCACCGCGCCGGGGGCGAGTTGCCGAATCTGCACTTTGATGTGTCGTTAACAAGCACAGGCCTCTGTGGGACGCACCCATTCTTAGCTCGCATCGCATCCACAGACCCCGTGTTCCGCATGCCCAAGGGCGTGAGAGTTCCCGACGCTGCCGGAGTTTCATTGCTTGAATCGTGGGCTGCGACGCTTGGGGCGTGCCCTTAGCCGTTCAAGCTAAGCGTTCTCGCAGTCGTGGACAGGGTTTTGTGCTATCGAGCCTGAACTCGGTGGAGGAGCTGCGATGCAAGCGAAATTAGTCTCAGTATTCTTGATGGCCATGCTGGTCCTGGGTTCCGAAGTTTCGGCGGCGCCACCTCAAGGGGCAAACAGTGAGCGAAAGTTGGAGCCCCCCGCGTACTTGTCCGAAGTGGCGCGTGGGCTCTTGCGCAAGCGGATGATCCGGCACGCCAGAGACATGAGTGATTTGTTTGTGTCCGTGACGCTGCTCTTGCATCACACGGTTGCAGACTTGGCCACGCGCATCGCCACGGAACCGCGCATCACGCGGCCTACGCCCGGGGCGATAGACGAACTCAATCGCTCGCTCCCGCCGAAGTTTTTCGATCTCCAAGACCAACTGCAGTCGCGCGCGAGAGCGCTGGCTGTCGCCGCCGCGGCGAGCGATGACGCTGCGATGGCGGCGGGCTTCGGGCGCCTCATCGAGACCTGCGTGGCGTGTCACGCGACCTACCTGAGAAGAGACGTTTCGCCCTGACGTTTCTGGCCCGCGTGTTAACAGGCCTTTGCACGCCACCGTTACCTTTTTTGCGTCAGCTCCTCAATCGTGGGGGCATGCCACGCACAAGTTCTTCCTTGAGCCGCGAATGTGTTCTCGCGCCTTCTCACGGGCACGGGAGAGCACAACATGCATTTTTCTTGGGGACACAAACTGGGGCTGGCGCTTTTGCACTTGAATCAGTTTAACCTGACCGAGGGGTACCCACCGCTACCGTTCCTCGGAGTGTGTAAGTGACACGACATCTCACCGCAGTTCTGCTCTTAGGTTCCGCCATCGCTTTTGCGGCCGTTCAGCGAGAAGGCGATGCCAACGTTGTCTTCAAAGGCAAAGGTCCCGCCGGGTTTCGGCTAGAGGGAAAAACCTCGCAAATCGATATTTCGGAAACTGCAGACGCTTTCGTGTTTTCCGTGTCTTTGGAGACGGTGAAGACTGGGATCGGCTTGCGCGACCGTCACATGCGCGAGAAGTTTCTGGAAACTTCCAAGTATCCCAACGCGGAGCTCAGGCTGCCCAAGTCTGCGCTGACCCTTCCCGAAGCAGGAAAGTCCAGCGAGGGGACTGCGACCGGTTCGTTCACGGTGCATGGCCAAACACAGAGCGTCCAGGTGCGCTTTCGTGTCACGAATTCCAACGGACGCTACGGCGGGCAGGGCACTTTTCCGATTGATATCCGAAAGCATGGGATTTCGATTCCAAGCTATTTGGGCGTGACGGTAAAGCCCGACATGGAAGTGGCAGCAAGCCTCAACTTCACACGACAATAGCGCCCCCATGTGGCGAATTTTGACGAGTGGCTTCGTCGCACTCCTCTTGCTCGTCCCCCAGGCGGCGCACGCCTATGTCTGGATGATTCGGCACGGGCAGACGGGTTGCACCTCGTGCCATGCGGACCCGTCCGGTGGCGGCATCCTCACGCCCTATGGCCGTGCGCAGTCGTCACTCCTTTTGCCACCGCGCGGCACAGACGCGCTGGAGGATTCCGAAGGCGAAGAAGGCGAAGAAAAGGAAGCCGAACGTGGCGGCTTCATGTTTGGGCTTCTGAAATTGCCCGACTGGTTCAACACGGGGATTTCGATACGCGCCGGCGGGCTGTACACACGCGCGGGCGACCTCTCGAGTATTCGACCCGTTCAAATGGTGACGGACATCCGCGCGATGGTCGATTACGCCGGTTTCCAGGCGGCGGTGACTTTTGGCTATGCCATCCGCGGCGCGTTGCAAGCGGCGCTGACCGGCGCACCCGGCAACAACCTGGTGTCACGCGAACACTGGGTGGGATTGGCATCTGAAGACGAATCGCTTCGCGTGCGAGCGGGTCGGCTCACGTTGCCGTTCGGCCTGCGCGTTCCCGAGCACACGCTCTGGGTACGAGAAACAACGCGGACCAACACGAACGAACATCAGCAACACGGTGTTGCCGTCTCGTACGCGAGCGAGCAGGTCCGCAGCGAAGTCATGGCTGTTTTGGGAAACCTTCAACTCAATCCGGCGGAATATCGAGAGCGGGGCTACGCCGGTTACGTGGAGTGGGCGCCACGTGAACGTTTTGCCCTGGGCTTGAGCAGCTTGGTGCTTTACGCACACTACGACCTTGAAACGCGCTCGAGTTCTTACTTGCGCCAGGCGCACGGATTGTTTGGGCGTTGGTCGGTCGTTCCACCTTTGGTGTTCATGGCCGAGGCCGATGTTCTTTTGGCCGCTTCGCTCGGGGAACCGCTCAATCTTGGCGTGACCGAAATGGTTCAACTCGACTGGGAAATTCTCCAAGGGGTTCATCTTTTCGTCACCGGGGAGGGGCTTCATCGCGGTGGCCAATCGGATTTTGGGGGTTGGCTTGCCGTCGCGTACTTTGTGATGCCCCAAATCGAGCTGAGGCTCGATGCGACGCTCCGCTCGTTACAAGAAAGCACCGGGCGGACGTCCGTCTTTTCACTCTTCGCGCAGGTACACCTGTCGATATGAACACGCGCGCTTTCGTCATCGCGTTGGGCATGCTGCGCTCGACACCGGCGTGGGCGACAGCGAACTTCCCGCCAGCGATTGCAGAGACGTTCGGATTGTCCCGAGCGCCGGCCTGTACCCTCTGCCACCGAGGCACGCCCAAGTCGGATACGGCGACGACCGCGTTTGCCATCGCGATGCAGGACCGAGGTCTCCAGGCATACAGCGTGGCGACCTTGACCAGTGCCCTCGACGCGATGCGGGTGGATCAAATCGACAGTGATGGTGATGGGACGCTGGATGTCGATGAGCTCGCTGCCGGACAGGATCCCAACGAAAACGTGCCCGGACCTCCCGAGCCCTTCTTCGGCTGCGGGCTCGGCAATGGCGAACTCGTTATGCTGGCCCCGTTCGTGCTGCTTCGGCGGCGGCGTGGCGCGCACGGGGCGTGTTCGTGAAGGCCCGTTTCTGGACAGCGTGTGTCTTGGCACTCAGCGTCGTTGGCGCAACCCCATCTTGGGGGCAGACCCTCCCCAAACCAGCGGAGGGCCCGAAGAAAGTTGTCCTCGACGTCCAGGGACCCCACGCAGCATTGCTGCGAAAAACGCTTGGCCGCGCGCTCAGCCGCTCGGGATTTGAGGTCGGTTATTCGCGCGCGGGTGCGCTCAAGAAGAAGGTCACACCGAAAGGCGTCGCACGCTTGATTCGGAGACGGAGCGCTGTCGCGCTCATGATGGCCAGTGTCGACAAGCGCACGGGCCGCTTCGTGATGTTGCGCGTGTACGGCAAGGGCCACTTTTCCAAGCCCGCCGAGACGAAGTGGAGTGCCGAGGGCACTCGGGCGTTGCGAAAAGTCCCCGAGCGCCGCCTTGCACGCATCGCAGAGTTCTTGCGAACGCTGCCTGGCCCGCGCGCACCGGTCGCGCTTCCCCCAGTCCGCTTGCCTCTACCGGTCGTACCCGAATCGCCGCGCGAAGGTGCGACCGAAACGCCACCCGTCGCTGCAACAGAGGCTTCGCCTCCGACGGCGGTGGCTCAGGCGCCCCTGGAAGCAGAAGGAACACCTTCCGCCGCCGAGTCCGCCGAAGAATCGGCACCGCCCGATTTGGGCGTGTCGCTCGATGAGCCCGAAACCGAAACGTCGGCCAGCCCAAGTCCACTTGAAGTCTCTGTCGGTGTTCGAGGGTTTTCTCGTCGCCTTGCTGTGGCAGATGTCCCGACGCAGCCGTTTCCCAGGTACCGTTTGGGCCTAGGGCCGTCGGTTGTCGCTGAAGTCGACTGGTTTCCTGGCGCGCACTTCTCGCAGGGTTGGGTGGCTCACCTGGGTCTGACGCTCGGAATTGAAACCGGGTTCGCGTTGCGTTCGACTGTCGGCGAAACCGTCTACCCCACCGACGCGCAAGCCTTTCATGTGGGCGTCAAAGGTCGTATTCCCCTTGGGTCGGTTCAAATACTTCCAGCGTTCGTCTACGCCACGCGTTCGTTCAACTTCTTACCGAGCCTCAACCGTTTCGAACCGGCGCCGGTGCCCGACGTCGCCTATCGGGGCCCACGGGCGACGCTCGATTTTCACTGGGTACTGGTCGAGCGTTTCGCCGTGCGTGTCGGCGGTGGCTTCCAAGCGATTCCCGTCGCAGGTGAGCTTGGCTCTTCGGCGTTTTTTCCAAGACTGAAGGGCAATCTGGTCGACGCGCAGGTGGGACTCTTCGTGGGGCTTCTTCCGGGCTGGTGGCTACGAGGCGCTGTGAACTTCAGCCACATCTTTCTGTGGACCCACGCAGAAGCGGGAGACCGGTTTTCGGGCGAAAGTGGTCTCGACCAGTCTTGGGGCGCTTCGTTGGCGTTGGTGTTCAGACTGTCCTGAGCCCGAATCTATCCGTGACTTCGTGCGCCTCGCGACACAGGGGCGGTGATAGATTCCGGCGAGCGATGCCACCCAAGCGCACGAGCCTCGGTGAAGTGTTGGTGCGCAGCGGCCGTGTGACGCGCGAGCAGCTCGAGGCCGGGCTCCGCGCCCAGGCCATTTGGGGTGGACGGTTGGGGACCAACTTGGTCGAAGCGGGTGTTCTGGACTTGGAGACACTGGGAGAAGCGCTCGCCCAGGCTTTTGGTGTTCCGGAAGCCAAGGCGCCTTACTTTCGGCGCATTCCACCCGAGGCGTTGGCGAAAGTTCCGGCGAAGATGGCTGAGAAAAGCATGGCCATTCCGCTCGGATTCGTCACCAAGCCATCGCGCATGTTGGTGGTCGCATTTGCCGACCCCGCTAACCCGGCAGCGGTCGACGAAGTCGCGTTCGCGGCGGGTATGCGTGTGTACCCCTTGGTTGCGCCCGAGCTGCGCATTGTCGCTGCGCTCGAACAACACTATTCCGTGCCGCGCAAAACGCGTTACTTGCGTATTGTGACACTGAAGACTGAGCCTTCGGCGCCGCCAACCTCACAGCCCACTGCTGCGCCGAGGCGAAAATACTTGGACCCCAGCGAGAGCCGCGTGGCTGCACCCAAGCCCATGGGGAAGGTGGACGATTCAGAATGGCTGAGTGGTCCCGAAAGCGAGCCGTGGCCGCCCATCAGTGGCACGCAGGAATCCGACGTTGTCCTTGAATTGGCCGATGTGCTCGAAGAGGGTGCGTCTGTACGGCCCCTTCCCAAGCAAGCACCAACAGTTCCCGCACCAGCGGTGTCGCCGCGACCAGCGGTGAGCGTCGCCGAAGCTGTTGCCCGGATTGCGCGGGCGGACCGCCGAGATGCGATTGGCGAAGCGCTCGTTGACGCGCTTCGGTCATCTTTCAGCCATGGTCTCTTGCTGACAGTTCGCGAAGAAATGGCGCTCGGTTGGCAGGGTTTTGCACCCAGTGTGGAGGCGTCGCTGTTTGAAACCCTCGCGCTACCTTTGAACAGTGCCTCGGTTTTCAAGACGACCTACGAACGCCGCGTCTTGTTTCGAGGTGCGCCGCCCTCAGAAGGCGCGACGCTGCATCACCGTATTTGGAAACTCCTCAAATCGAGTGCGCCGCGTGAAGTCGTCGTTGCGCCGATTGTCATCAAGGACCGCGTGGTGGCGTTGCTCTATGCGCATCTCCCCGACGGCGGCGTCATTCCGGACCCCGTCGTCGCCGATCTTGTGCTTCTGGCGTCCAGCGCCGCGGCCGGGTTTGTGCGCTTGATTCAAAACGCCAAAGCGCGTTTGCAAACCTAGCAGGCTGCTGAAAAACGTCGCGAGCAGGCCGAGATGCCAGGCGCGGGAGGCCCTTTCGCCGCAGCGTGCTCTCTGTACGTGAGGACGAAAGGAGGGGCCCGCAACGCCGCAGATGGGACGCG
>JBJXGM010000132.1:0-4465 GCA_046155985.1 Myxococcaceae bacterium
GTTTCCATCGCTCCCACAACTCATTGCTCTGAGCTGGGGACAGGCGGCGATAACGTCTCATCACGGGCTTCGCTCCACGACCTCGATTCAAGGTACGTGTTGCGTCGATCAGTTGAACTCACAGCCCGAAGCCGGTCATTCTGAGATTCCGTGTGCAGGAGGATTGGCGATGCGCTCGGACCCGCGAAGATCGCCAGCGTTAGATACCAGTCCGTGCTGCGATTTCTAAGGCAGCTCGCCGCCAAGTGCTCCAGGTGTCCGCACACAAGGTTAGGCTATTGGCGGCGCTCCAATAATCTACCGCCCGCATAGCATGGCGCCGCTGAGCACGCCCGCATGATGAGCCGTATCTCGAATGAACCGGTCCTGTCGGGCGTGAAATTCACCACTGGAAAATCGTCCGGCTGGGCGTCACTGGCCACGACACGTGAGCCGTGCGTGTCGATCAGTTCCATATCCAGGTTGGAGCAATCATTGTCGCACGCACCGATCAGGCGATATGCTACACCCGCTTCCAAGTTGACCTGCCAACGGTAGTCGCCATTTGGCTGCATCGGGACAATTTGCTCGCTTGGACCGGAAAGCGCGCTCATGCCCTCGCCGTTCCGCGTTTGCGACCCATCAATATAGCCGCGCACCAGGGAAATGAGGCGTTGATGCAGGTCATCGGAGATTTCGTCCTGATAGGGCCTCTCCTGCCTCCCTGGCGCAATGACATCGCGAGCGACGCGCAAGCCTACGTCGCGGAAGCGCCTGTCGGTTAGATTCGAAAAAGTCTGATCGTTTCCTAACGCCCAACTTGGAGACAGGAAACTGCCACCGTGAAAGGTCGCCCGCTGGCAATCTTCCCTCACCGAGTAATCTTCGCAGCTGGCGAGCCACTCATAGACGTTGCCCGCAGTATCGTAGAGTCCAAAGGCGTTGGGTGGAAACTGGCCGACTGGCGCCACTGTCGGCCCCCAGCGGTCTCTGCCCGCCGTCAAGCCGAGCAATTGGCTGCCCTGAGGAGAAATGTCCCTTGGGTATTCCTGACCGTAGTTTGCATATTCGTGGCTAGCATCCCAACCCCACCAAAATGGCGTTGTCGTGCCTGCGCGCGCGACGTATTCCCATTCTGGATCCGTGAGCAGGCGATAGGTTTTGCCGGTTGTACGCGATAACCACGCAACATATTCGCGTGCCTCGGTCCAACTCACATTTCGAACGGGGCTGCGTCCACGCGCATCTTGGTGCTCAGGCGAACGATTCGAACGGCAGCCGCCGTCTCGGGCGCATGCCCGCCACTCATCATAAGTCACTTCGAACCGGCTCACGGCAAAGGCCCGAATGTTGACGCGGCGGATGTACGAGTAGTTGAAATTGCCCGCCGGTATAACGACCATTTCAGGGCACATCTCGCAGTCCCAAATCATGGGCTGGCGGCCTGGCGTGTCAAAAACAGCCGTGGGCAGACGTCGCAACGCTTCGGGCTCTCCGGGCACAGCTGGAAGCGATTGCAGCGCCGCGCGGGCGAGCGCAACCTCTTGCGTGTCCGGACCGCCGAGCGCGATGGCGCGCGCCATCATGTCGCGTGCTTCGTTCAATTGGCCGCGCCTGCGGAATACTTCGCCAAGATAATAACTGGCTGACGGATTGGCCGGATCGATTTCGAGACTCTGCACGAACAACGTCGTCGCGGCCTCGTATTGCTGCGCCTGCCAACTTGTCACTCCTGCCGCGGAGAGGGACGAGGCGCGGGCGCGCTGTGCTTCGTCCAGCGCGTTGTGGCGCGCTATTAGATCGCCATAGGGGCCGTTCGCGCGAATCTCCTGACGTTGCCGGTCAAGGTCGGCGCGGTACGTTTCAAGCCGCGCATTTGACGCCGCCGCGAACGACTGAGCTTGTTCCTCGGCGTCTGCATTCGTCTGCTGCCACGCGGCGAAACGCGCCGCTCGCAGGCGCAATGTCTCGTTGCTATCCGGAACCGGCGCAAAAGTCACAGGCGACAAATAACTCGCGCCGCTTTGCGCGTTTGCGACATGTGGGCCGCCACAGAGCAGCGCCGCTAGCAGAAGCCCAACCAGGACACGACCGTTCATTGCACGCACACTCAGTTGCTCGCTGGCCGCTTGAAGTACCAAATGTAGGTGCGCTCATAGACGCTGGCGTTGATCTGTTGATAGAAGTTGGCAACGGTTACGAGTTCCCACCCTTGCGCGCCGCGCACGTCCATCCAACCAGCCGGAAGCGCTTCGACCGCTTGACGATCCTCGAACCAAGTCGTTGTCACACCAAAGAAGTCGACGTGATCGACAGCCCTAATAATTTTGTACTCCCAACGTTGTTGAGAGGTTTGCGCCGAAACCGCTTGTTGCGGCGCAAGTTCGGGAACCTGGGCAAGGGCGGGTCGAGATACGAACAAACAACCCACTGCGGTAACGACTAACAACAATCTGATCATGCCAGACCTCATTGCTCAAGCGACATACTTGCGCTTTCCCAGCGGGCAACATTGCGCTCGGTCAATATTGGCCGCGCGAACGGGTGTCCGCACAAACCTGCTGCTGCCTCGCCTCTTGACCGATCTTACGGCGTCGGTTGCGCGACGGTCAGCGGCGTAATTGGGCCAATCACGTGAGTTCGTAACGTCTTGTCTGACAGACAGGAATGCGCCTCAACAGGCGACATTCGCGATTTGGGGGAGTCGGCTCGAATTCGACTGGACTAGTGCCGCCAACCGAGCATCCATGGACGTGGGCCAAAGTCCCCGGAGTTCATCAATAGCCTAGCGCCCAGTCTGCCTCCTTCCCGCCTCGCCCCGTAGCTTTCGGGGCTTTCGGTCCTGCCGGCGCAGGGCCGGCGAGGAGGCAAGAAGATGACTGCCAAACCCAAGCGCAAAGTCCGCAAAGCACGCCCGAAAGCCAGCGCGTCAGCCCAAACACCCAGCCGCCGCCCACAAGCCAAGACCCACAAACGCGCGCCTGGTGTCACCAAAATCGATGCCGTTGTAGCCGCACTGCGTACGCCGACTGGTGCCAGCATCACCGATCTTGTGACGCTCACCGGCTGGCAGATGCATTCAGTCCGCGGCGCCATTGCAGGCACGCTGAAGCGCAAGCGCAGGCTCACCGTCGCTTCCATCAAACGCGATGGCGAGCGCGTCTATCGCATCGAGGGACGCTAATGACCGCCACACGAGCAGCGCGCGATGTCCTGTGGCTATCGATGGTCGAACGCGCCGAAGCGCTGAACGCCGCCATTGTGCTGGGACAACGCGGTGCACGCAGCGCGGCCGCCAAGAGGATCGAAGTCGCGGCGACCGACTTAGCCGCTCTGGCTCGCGCTGCCGCCGTCATCCGGAGCACGCAGCGATGAGGGACGCTGAAAACTTCAAAGGCCTGAAGCCGAAAGACCTGCGTCAAGCTTGGCGCTCGAAGCTGGGATGCGAGCCGCCCGCCTTTCGGTCCCGCGACCTGCTCTTGCGAGCTTTTCTCTATGAGCTTGAAGTCGCCGCCCACGGCGATCTTAAGCCGACGCTGAAACGTCGCCTGACCGAGTTGGCGCAAAGCTTCGATGCTGACGATCAATTCGACCCCGCACCACGGAAGGCCGCGATGCTGGGCAGCGCTTTGGTGCGTGACTGGAATGGCGTCCGCCACGTCATTCTCGTCGTGCCGAGTGGCTTCCAATATGGCGAAACTATCTATCCGTCTCTCACTCATGTCGCGCGAACAATTACGGGCAAGCATCAAAGCGGCCCCCGCTTCTTTGGGTTGGTCGGCAAAGCGGGACGCGAGCCGCGCCCATGAAGAAGCTGCGCTGCGCCATCTACACACGCAAATCGAGCGAAGAGGGCCTTGAGCAAAGCTTCAACTCCCTCGACGCACAGCGGGAAGCATGCGCCGCCTACATTCGGTCTCAAGCCGGCGAAGGCTGGGTCGGGCTCAAAGACATCTATGACGACGGCGGCTTTTCCGGCGGTTCGATGGAGCGACCCGCACTGAAACGGCTCATGGCCGAAGTCGAGGCCAAGCGCATTGATGTGATCGTTGTTTACAAAGTCGATCGCCTCACCCGCTCACTTGCCGACTTCGCGCGGATCGTGGAGGTGCTCGATCGCACTGGCGCATCGTTCGTCTCGATCACCCAAGCGTTTAACACGACGACTTCCATGGGGCGCTTGACTCTCAATGTGCTCCTATCCTTCGCGCAGTTTGAACGCGAAGTGACCGGTGAACGCATCCGAGACAAGATCGCCGCCTCAAAAGCCAAAGGCATGTGGATGGGAGGCAATCCTCCGCTTGGGTATGACGTCCGAGATCGCAGTCTGCACATCAACGAAGCCGAAGCGCTGACCGTGCGTGAGATCTTCACCCGATATCTCGGGGTTCAAGGCGTACTCCAGCTACGCGACGAGCTTACGCGTGAGGGCGTTCGTTCAAAACGATGGACATCGCGTGCCCGACGCGAGGTGGGCGGCTGCACT
>JBJXGM010000096.1:0-4624 GCA_046155985.1 Myxococcaceae bacterium
ACCCTTCAGATGGACCAAGACCGCCGACCAGATTCTCGAGAAAATGCGTCGCTTCGGCATCCGCACCCAGCAGGCCCACGGCCAATGAGCGAACTTCTTCGAGTAATCAAAGATCCAGGGGACTAGCGAGACGAGACCCTTGGTCCCAGATGGAACAACTTCAAGACGAGGTCAGTCGTTGGTTCGACAATCGACTGGCTTTTGGCAAGAGCGGCGAGTCGTTCGGATGGACACCAGCGGTCGATATTTATGAAGACACCGAAGGCGTGACGTTCAAGTTCGATTTGCCCGAAATCGACGCGAAAGACGTGCAAGTCCACGTCGAGAACGGCGTTTTGACCGTGCGTGGCGAGCGACGGATGGAACGCGAGGACAAGAAGGACCAATACCATCGCGTCGAGCGTGCTTATGGGGCGTTCACGAGGTCGTTTTCACTCCCGATGACCTACGACTTCGACAAAATTCGCGCTGAGCAAAAAAACGGCGTGCTGCGTGTCCAGATTCCCAAGCGCGCAGAAGCCAAGCCCAAGTCGATTCAAGTCAGAGTCGCTAGCTAAGAAATGGACCGCAAATGAAGGCCGCGGGTGGCACCCTCTAAGCTGCTGCCCGCGGTCTGCTCGTCTTGCGCCACAAGAAGTACGCTGGCACGCCCGCGAAAACGATGCCCAACCCTGGCCACGTGTAGCTCGGCTTGTAGAGAAGCAGCAGCACTTCAATCAAACCTGCCATCGCCACATAAAGCACGGGCAGCACCGGGTATCCGAAAGCGCGGTAAGGGCGTTCGAGTTCGGGCCTTTTGCGGCGCAGTACGAAAAGTCCAATGACGGTTGCGATGTAAAAGAGGAGCACCGCGAAAATCACGTAGTCCAAAAGGTTTCCGTACGAACCGCTGAGCGTCAGCAGCACCGCCCACAACGCTTGGGCCCAGAGCGCAAACGTAGGTGTTTGCCGGCTTGGGTGAAGTTCGGCGGCCTTTTTGAAAAACAGGCCGTCGAGGGACATCGCGTAGTAGACGCGCGCGCCCGCCAAGACGAGTCCGTTCACGCAACCGAACGTCGAAACAACGATGGCCGCGGCCATCGCATAGGTCGCCATCGGGCCGAACATCTTGGCGACAACCGCTGTCGCCACACGGTCTTCTGGGGCGGATTGAATCGCCTCCAACGGCAGAACGCTTAGGTAGACCCAGTTCGTGATGCCATAGAGAACGCAAACCGCCCCCACGCCCAACCCAAGCGCCAAGGGCAAGTTGCGCTTTGGGTTTCTCACTTCACCGGCAATGAACGTCACATTGTTCCAGGCGTCAGCTGAAAACAGCGCACCCACCATGGCCACACCGGCGAGGCGCAAGGTATCCCAATTCCACTGAAGTCCATCCCACAGATGCTCGAAATTCCGGCGGCTTGCCTCGGCATCCCGGCCCAAGGCGAAGCCCAACACCACCAGCGCAATCAGCGCTGCGGTTTTCGCGAAGGTGAAAATATTCTGCACCCAAGCCCCGGCACGGACGCCTCGCCCATTGAGCCATGTCAGAAATACGATGACCGCGATGGCAACCAGTTGCTGGGTATGCACACCTGGGACAACCACGTTTTTCGTGGAAATCCACGGAACGAAAACGCCTGAGAATTTGGCGCACGCCACTGCGACGGCGGCAATCGTCCCAGTCTGAATCACCAAAAATGATGTCCAACCGTACAAAAACCCGCTGAGTGGCCCAAACGCTTCGCGCAAATAGACATATTGGCCACCTGCCATCGGCATCGCCGCTGCGAGTTCGCCGTAGCTTAGGGCGGCAATCAGGGTGAGCAGGGTGGCCGCGCCCCACACCAGCAAGAGAAGGCCCGGCGACTGGACTTGCCTGGCGATGTCCGCTGAGACGATGAAGATGCCCGACCCAATCATGGACCCCATGACCAAAGTCGTGGCGTCCAACAGACCGAGACGTTTTTCACCTGTTGGCGTTTGGGTCATGGAGGCGCAATGGCCGTCACGTATCGAGAAGCGCCTTGCGTCACCTGCACGATGACCGCCGGTTTTACCGCGTTTCGCTCTTCATCCAACGTGATGTTGCCAGTTGCACCGCTTAAGTCACGCGTTTGAGCGATGGCATCGCGAATCGCAGCTCGTTCCAAGCTGTTCGCACGCTTCATCGCATCCAGTGCCACAAGCGCAGCATCGTATCCGAGCGCCGCAATCGCATCTGGAATTGTGCCGAAACGGGCCTTGTACTCCGCAATGAACCTCTGCGTTTTGGGGCTGGGGTCTTGGGGTGAATAGTGCGTGGAGAAGTAGTGTCCTTCGACGGCGCCCCCACCCAGCTCGTAAAGCTTCGCAGCGTCCCAGCCATCGGCCCCGAGCAGCGGCACGACGAGCCCGACTTCGCGGGCTTGCCGTGAGATGTTCCCGACGTCGGTGTAGTAGCCCGGCACGTACACGACTTCGGGCTTTGCGTTGCGAATCGCCGTGAGCTGCGCATGAAAACCGCTGTCCCCTTTGGTGTAGGACCGCACCTGAACGATGTTTCCGCCGCGCTCTGTGAATTGCTTGGTGAACACGTTGGCCAATCCCACGGAGTAGTCACTCATTCCGTGCAGAATCGCCGCGCGGGTGACTTTGAGATGCTCGCGCGCAAACCGTGCCATCGCGTAGCCCTGAAAAGAATCGATAAAACAGACCCGTGAAACCCAGTCTCTCCCAGCGGTCACCTTGGGGTTTGTACTCGAGGGCGTAATCATCGGCACTTTGGCTGCCTGTGCCACGTTGGCCATCGCCAACGAACTTGCGGAGAGAATTTCACCGAGCACCACGCGAACGTTGTCCTCATCGATAAGCTGACGTGTCGCGGCGGCGGCTTCGGAGGGCACACTTCGGTCATCGTGAATCTTGAGGGAGACCGGTTGGCCTTTCACCCCGCCTGATGCATTCGCCTGGCTGACCGCGAGCTCAATGCCTTGCTTCGTTGAAATCCCAAACGACGATTCAGGCCCTGTCAACGACACGACAGCACCCATCACCAGCGGCGTCGCTTCAGGGGTCCAGTTGACTGCGGCGTCTTTCGCCGCGGAGACAGCGGTGCCGCCAGTACCGCGCTCACATGCCACAGCCGATAAGATCGCAAGCGCGGCGAATACTGCGAACAGGGTCCCGCGCATCGACAACCTCTCACGAAGGCGGCTCACGACGTCCTTAAGACCCAGAGGGCAATCGGTCAAGCAGCGGCTGCTTGAGGGGACTGCCCAAAAAAGTGCTGCCAAAATCGACCTTCGGGGATGAGCGAGGGCGAACGCCGCCAAAGGTTGTACGCAAGCAACAGGCCTGCGCCAAGCGCAGCATAGCGCACGGTGCCCAGCACATGCGTCGGACGTTCGCCTTCGGAGGATGCGTTGACGCCCCCATCGCGCCGCGCCTCTTCCAAAGCGGCCATGCGACGCACTTTTGGGGTCCCAAAATATTTTGCCATAATCTGATTCTCTGCGCGCTTGGCGTAGTCTTCGACAACTCCAGCGCGCGATTTTGGCTCGAGCAAGCGGTAGTTTGGGACCTCGCCGCCAAACGCTTCGTGCAGTCGCGTGACCATCCGCGAGGGCCAGCTCCGTCCATGAGCAGCCAGCTCGTCAAAAGCAGCTCGCGCTTTTGCCGCTTGTGCTTGCATGTGCTTCAGGCCGTCTTTCACTTCACCGACTTCAGGCCGCCACGAGAGGCCGAGCGCCTCCAAGCCGAGATGCTGGGCGTCTTTGGGCAACGCTTCGCGCAAATACTGCGACATCAGCATGGCATCGAGCCAAAATCGGCGCCGCGAGAGGATGTCGCCGGGTGGCTTCGTGCCCAACACCGCTGCTGCAAAATCGTCCATCTGGTTTTCGCCGCCGCCTTCGGCAAGCTGACGAATCATGTCGATGTGTTTGCAGAGGTAGGATTTCTGGCTTTCGCTCAGAGCGTTTAGAAGAACGTCGGCCTTTTCTTCGGACCAAAGCAAGTAGACAAGCCGATTCCTCAAGGCTGCCCATTTCTTACCGGTCTTGGGGTCTTTTTCCGGCAAAACGTGCCACGTGCCTTTGGTGGTCGCGTTACGAAGCACCTTTGGAGACCTGATGCCTTCGCCCGGAAAGATAGGCATCTTGGGAGGAGGCGGACTGCCGTGCCGCACCCAATCTGTGTACTGCGGGTAGGGTGAAGCTGTTCCGTTGGGTGAGCTCTGCGCGGCGGCGCCTGAATTTTCGGCACCTGCGGCTGGTGTCCCTCCTGGAGACGGCGGCACATCAGCCGATTGAGGCGGTGGAGACGAGGCCTCGCTCGCGTTTTCGACAAATTCTTCAGCCATCGAAGGTTCACGGCGACTGCGAAAGAATGCCCACCCACCCACAAGTGCTGCGAGCACAGCTGCGCCACCCAGCGCCCGCGCCGGATTCTTCAGCTGCCAGTTGGCGCGCGACGCACCCGTCGCTCCGCCCGCTGCTCCTTGTCCTGGTGACCCACCCACCTGCACGACGCATCCCTCACGTTCCAGACTTCTGTTGGTCGGCGTAGATGGCGTCCGCTATCCGGTACGCCGAGCCTTCCAACCGTTGGAACGCCTCCTTCAGCGCCCCAGGGTCTGGGTTATTCATGTGCTGCTTCAGAT
>JBJXGM010000097.1:0-2836 GCA_046155985.1 Myxococcaceae bacterium
GAGCTGCGCGGGACATGGAGTAAATGGATGGCCGGACTGGATCAGGTTTCGGCGACGGCCATGGATTTCAAAGACGACGCCTTCTTCAAGGCCCTCGGCGCGCGCCTCGCCGCTGCACGCGACGCGGTCTCAGGCTGTCGCCGCTGAAGTGGAAAACTGGTACGAGGTGTCGTCGCGCCACATCGCGTACATGATCACGGCGAGCTTTCGCGCGACCGCGGCGACGGCCTTTTTGTGCCCGCTGCGCTGCGCGATTCTCATCCCCCACGCCTTGAGGCTGGACCAGCCTTTGTATCGCGTCAGCATGCTTTTGGCGGCCTCGTAGAGCACCGAGCGCACCTCCTTGTCGCCACGTTTTGAGATGGCGCCTGGCCTGTCGATACTGTCGCCGGATTGGTAACGCTTCGGCGTCAGCCCGAAATGGGCGCCGACGATGCGGGCGCGTTTGAACCTCGTCGGGTCGTCGATCGCGGTCTTGAAGGCGAGCGCCGTGACCGGTCCAACACCTGGTATGCCCATGAAGCGCAGGCAGACGGGATCGCGGCTGGCGAACTGCACCAACAGCTTATGGAGCTTGAGATATTCGACCCAGAGCGCCGCTCGCGCACGAAGCATGGCGTCGCACAAACCGGCCAGCAGCGGGTCGTGGGCGACCTGTTCGCGCACCGCGTCTTCGAAATGAGCGCGTCCCGTCAGGTGCAGCTTGATGCCGAACACTTTCAGCGAATGGCGGATGGCGTTCTCGAGATCGAGGAACTTGCGCTTCAGGTTGCGCCGGTGCGTCAGCAGCAGGCGTAGGCGGTAGCTCTCGTCGCTCTTGACGTGGACTTCGCGGAACCAGCCCGTGCGCAACATCTGCGCCAGTCCACGAGCGTCGTTCTTGTCGGTTTTGTTCCTCTGGGCCTTCAAGACCGAGCGCACATGGATCGTCTCCAGGCACACCACTTTTAGATCACGTTCAATCAAGCCGCGCTGCAGCCAAGGCGACAGCGCGCCGGCTTCGTGCCCAACCCGTCTCAACTTGTCGCGGAAAGGATGAAGAAAATCGGCGATCGCGTCGGGCTCGCTTAGCGCCTTGCCCTCGATGACGGTCTTACCCTCGGCGTCGACCACGCAGATCGCGGTCTCTTTCATGGCGACATCTAATCCGGCAAAATACTCCATGGCTGTCCTCCGTCGATGACGTGCAGGCCGCGGCAGCGGCTCGCTTTGAACGACGTCATTGTGGGGGACAGCCACCGCCACCGCCGCCGGCGCGTTTGAGGCGCGTTTCTTTTTCGGTGGAGAAGTTGAGCCGCGCGCACTGCACGCGGGCGTTTCGCTCGGCCGGCCGATTACGCCAGCCCTACACCCTGCTTCTTCCTTTAGATGGCACAACGCCCAGTCATCGTCCTAGTTCTTGCGGTTCGATTGAGCAGCCACATCTCGCGCCTGACCGAGTTCTAGTCCGTACACGGCGCGCAGCATCCGTATTTGAAAGAAGAAGTCCTTTCCTTCGTTGGCAGCCGCCTGGCACGCTCGCTCAGCATCCGATCCAGCTTGCTTGAGACGCTCAAAGGAAGAAAAATCGTCATTCATCGGCGCACACTAAACTCCCTGGAGAGAACCTGCTGGGTGCCGCCCCCCAGTTGGCTGGGCACGGCAACCGTCCTCGGCTGAAAGCCCTGATTCAACAGGAACTGCTCCACTCTAGGATTGATCACAGACCCACCCTGCAATTCAAGCGTATTGGCTCCCGATGCCCTAGCTAGGCGCGTAGAGTCGTTCCTGAATTTTAGAAAAGCACCAAGCGCCGCGGTGGGGTTGCTTTCTGATATGGAGAAAAGTTGCGAAACTAACCTGCCATCGGAGTTTTGCACGAACCCATAGACCGCCTCGCCGCTCGAAGTGGCAAACTGAAATGGCACGGTTTCTCCATTCATGAATGCCCGGCGTCCAGCCCGATCGACACCCAAGCTCCGAAGGGCTCGCACTTGGGCCCTCAAAGCCGTCCGAGCTATCTCCCCGGCACGGGCCGCGCGTGAAGCCAGCATAACCTCAGCAAGTTTCGCCGGCCCAGCAACACTCCCAACGATCCGGCCCGCTTGGTTTCCGACAAAATACCCAGCGGCCGCATTCCCTTCTTCCAGGTAGATTCTTGTCTGTTCGAGATCGACTGCGGCATCGAACATTCGCGCTCGCACATTTGCGTCACTCAGCGCATTCGCCTCACCCCTCACATTACGTCCGACATAGTCAGACGCCCGCTCTCCGAGAGCCCACAAGCCCTGGAGAGTTTCCACCGGGTGGGTGACTGCGTTCCACAATCCCACGACTGAATCGAGAAAACCTTGGGGCAGCCCGACAACCGTCCCAGCCCCACCGCCAATATATGACTCAGCAACGCCTGCCCAACCGTCCGTTTCCCACGCAAATTCTTTCACCTCATCGTATAGCGCCTCGGCTTCTGCTGACGCCGCCAAGCGCCTAGCGTCCGCGTCCGCCCCCAACTCTGCCGAAGTCATCTCATCGAGAACCTCCAACCTTCCCTGCAATTCTTCTACCCGCTGCAAGTACCTCTCACGCGGAGACAATTCATCATCTGTTGAAGGCGTCTGGCAGACTCCCTCCGCCTTGCTGACATCGCTCTTTTGTCCCGAACCGCTGGTCGTCGCATGGCGATCGCCAGCCCTCGCTATCCCGCCAGCTATCGCCTCCCCGATAGTTTGCCCGATCACGTTGGGCAGCGCAGCCATGATGTTATCGCCGAAGTCGGAGCCTTCGATGAGCGAGCGCGTCGCCGCGTCCGCAATCAATGAGGCGCCGCTGCGCACGACATCGAACGGACTGTTTATAT
>JBJXGM010000157.1:0-6410 GCA_046155985.1 Myxococcaceae bacterium
TTTCGTGAATTGCAGAAGCAGTCGGAAGCGTCAGCGGTGTTCTGTATGGGTTGGAAGCCGTCGACACGAGGGTAGCTGGTATTCGAAAAGTCGAGCGAGGGCGAGGCTCGGCCGTCCTCGTCATCGAGGTTCGACGCCCGGGCGCAGGTGTTGGGGTGAGTCAGGCGTAGAGCTCGAGTTGTGGCGAGTCCTGTGCGCGGGCTTGAGGCAGCGGCTGTGAGGGGAGGCCCAGATGCCGAAGAATCTCTCGGACGGTGGCCTGGGCCGTGACGTAGGCGACGATGCGCCTTTCGCCACCACACTTGTCACAGACCAAGACGTCTTTGGCGAAAGTGCGTTTGAGGAGTTCAGCCCAGGGGATTCGCGAGGTCCGTTTTGGGCGGGTTGGGGTGTGGCCCATCGGTTCCGCGACTTCGCCTGAGGCATGACATTCGACGGCTGGCATGTCGTCTTTCGTCGTGGGCTTTGGGACGACGCGTTTGCGGACGTCCCAGGCCGAAGGTGCCAAGCCCCCTACGGGGGTGTTCGGCGCTACCGTCGCTTGGCTGAGCTCTGCTGGCCCTGCCGAGTCGTTCAATCCGGCGCAGGACGGAGGCAGGCCTGCTTAACCCCCCCGTCATCAAAGCTGTTCGATGAGTTGCTTCCGAAAAAGTCCCCACTCGGCCAAATTCCCGCCATGTCTTCAATCGCCGTCATCCTTGCGACCGCGGCGTCGCTCGTGGGTGGCTACCTCTGGTTTCAACTTCCGCCGCCGCGCCGTGCGAGGGTCGCCCAGCGTATCGCGCTCGTCTTGGGCATTCTGACGATTGCCGCCGTGGTGGTCGTCCCTTTCGTTGTGCCGAGCTTGCGTTCGAAGCTCGAAGGGTTCTGGTTCGCCTGCGCAGTGCTCGTCTTGTTCGTCATCGACACACCAGGGAAGTTCGTCACTGCAGCGGCACTCGGGTTCATAGCGCCGCTCGCTATTGCGCTGTTACCGCTAGGGCGGCACACGAAGACGCTCCGCCGCGTCGTCTATGTTTCCGCGCTCGTCTGGAACCTTGTCCTCTTTGGCTCGTTCGCCATACTCGGGTCGGCGGTCATCGGACTGGGCCGCCTCCCGTAAGTTCAGCCAAACCCGATGCGTCCGGGGCGCATCAGGCCCGTCGTGAACGATCCGACGGAGAGACTCGGGAGAGCCTCCTTCAAGAGCTCCCTCTCTGCCAATATGAGTGAGACATGCTGCAACGCGTAGTTTAGTGAGTAGGGCGACCAAGGCAGGAGCCGGTGAATTCATTGAACGCATTGCCTCAGGTTTCGGAGACCGAGGTGAAAGAGAAAGCAACGCGCCGTCGTTTTTCGGCGGAGTACAAACGCAGGATTCTTGAAGAAGCAGACAAGGCCACATTGCCTGGGGAGATTGGGGCTCTGCTTCGGCGAGAAGGTTTGTTTTCGTCAACGCTGACGGATTGGCGAAATGCGCGGCGTCGCGGATCAAGGAAGCACAAACGGCCTTTTCGTGAATTGCAGAAAGCAGTCGGAAGCGTCAGCGGTGTTCTGTATGGGTTGGAAGCCGTCGACACGAGGGTGGTTGGCGTTCGAAAAGGCGAGCGGGCGCATGGCTTGGCCGTCCTCGGCAGCGAGGTCCGAGGCCTGGGCGCTGGTGTTGGGGTGAGTCAGGCGTAGAGTTCGAGTTGTGGCGAGTCCTGGGCCCGGTAACGACCGGGTGACGCCGGCGGCCATCCTCGAGCCCCACTACGTTGGCTCGGCTGCGAGGGCCGCTGCGCGGTCGAGCATCCTGGTGCTTCACGACACAAGCGAATTCGAGTTCAGCGGAGAGGCGAAGCGAGAGGGCTTGGGCCGGCTTCTGCGAAAAGGACAAGGGTTCTTCGGTCACTTTTCGCTGGCCGTTGATGAGGCCCCCGTTCACGAGCCGCTCGGCCTGTTGGCCTTCGAGTCGATCTTTCGTCACAAGGCGGCCGTTCCGCGGAAGAAGCTGAAGAAGAAGCACTACCTCGGAGAATCCGCTCGATGGGCGAGAGCCGTCGAGGCGGCGCAGCAGAGGCTGCCGGACTCGGTCCGCGCGATCCACGTCATGGATCGAGAGGGCGATTCGTTCGCGCTGCTGGCTGCGATGGTCGAGAACGGCCGCGAGTTCGTCGTCCGCTCGAACCATGACCGCGTCCTGGCCGGGGTCGCTGAGAGGACAAACCTGCGTGTTGCTGCACGAGGCACCGAACCGGTACTCGAGCGAGAAGTGTCTCTCTCGTATCGACCGGTGATCCCCGGGCCGAAGGGGCTCCGCCATCCAGCACGTGATGCACGCGTCGCATTCCTCACGTTTGCTGCCACGACAGTGAGCCTGCCCCGGACGGCGAATGCGAAGGCCGGAGCAGCGAGCACGATCTCCGTCAACGTGGTCCACGTCTACGAACCGGATCCACCCTCAGGCGAAGACCCGGTCGAGCTGTTCCTGCTCACGTCATTGCCGATCGAGACCCCCGAACAGATCGCGTACGTCGTCGATTGCTACCGAGCGAGGTGGATCATCGAGGAGTACTTCAAGGCGCTGAAGACCGGCTGTCAGGTCGAGAAGCGCCAGCTCACGACGGCCAAGCGACTGTTGAATGCGCTCGCCGTGCTGGCGCCCGTTGCGTGGCGGCTCCTGCTCCTGCGGCACCTCTCACGTCACGAGCCCGATCGACCAGCGCGCCATGCCCTCACACCAACCCAGATCGCTGTTCTCTTGGCGATCTCCAAGATCCCTCTCCCCAAGAACCCATCGGTACGGGACGCGCTGCTGGCTCGTACTCGGCCGAGGCTTTCATGACCTCATGCTGCTCGAACGCGGCTGGAGCGCCCGAGCGTCCAAGGAAATGTGATCAATCATGAGAGCCGAGGGCTAGCGGGTCTTCCGCCGAGCGGGCGCGCGAAGCGCTGCGCACGTTTGACATCGACCATGAGGTCGCTCCCGTCGTCGGGGTACGAGGCGGACGCGCCGCGGGGCTTGCCGCCTTGAAGCGCTTCGTGGCCGAGCCCCTGACGCGCTACGACAGCGCGAAACGACCCGGCGGCTTCGTCCAGCCTCGCCCCGCCTGACGAGCGAGCTACTGCACCGCGCGCAAACGGGTGGGGGCTCTCGGTCGTGCCGTGGGAGGCGTGGGGTCGGCCAGGTATGCAGGGAAGTGGCCGCTGTTGCGAAACTGCTGGTCGTAGTGTTTCGCCGACGCCGTGACGCCATCGCGCACGGCCGTGTTGAAGAGGTTCGTCCCGACGGTGCGGTACACGGCGTTGCCGGTCAGGCGGTAGGCATAGCCGAATGCGTGCGAGATGAGGTTGTCCAGGTCGGGAGCGCCGTCTCGATAGGCGGAGCAGCCCAAGTAGATAAAGGACACCCCTGCGTTACTCCCGGTTGCCAGATAGCGGGCTCGGAGATCATCGACCGCCATCAGGATCGACTCGCGCGCCACGTTGTCACCCGTCAGCTTGTGGTACTTGATGATGCCCTCCAGGAGCAGGCCGGACATCCAGGGAGAGCTGCCCCAGTCGGTCTGCGCGCAGCCCTCCGAGGGGTCATGATCGTAAAGGTTGTGCACCCACGCACGGTTGCCGTTGTCGACTTGCATCTGGCGCAGCTGCGCGACGCGGTCTCGGGCGAAGTTGAGGTAGCTGACGTCCCCGGTGATTTCGTAGTGCGCGAGGATGCCGTTGAGCGCGAACGCCGGCTCGCGCTCCGTCCAGAAGCCGCGCGAGTTGGGTGCCTTGTACCACCACCAACTGAAGGTCGATGAGCGGTAGAAGTTGTCGGCCACGAGCGCCGAGACGTTCTTCGCCTCCTCGTCGCCGAACATCAGGTAGTCCTGCGAGAGGCCCTGCAAAAACGTATAGCGGGTGTTGTTGAGGTAGCCGCCCGTGCAATTCCCATGACCGGCGTACGTGCCCGAGAGCACGATCTGGTCTCGACGGTGGTGCAGCGCCCAACGACGGGCTGTCGTCAGGTACGTGATGTTCCCCGTGCGCGCGTACAGTTGATAGCTGGTGGTGATGGCGTCGTAGTACTGGTCTTCACGCGCGCACGCGGCGGTGCCCACGGTGGCGATGCGGCTAAAGGCGTTGAGCTGCTTGGTGTCCCAGTCGGGGAAGCCGGTCTGTCCCAGCGGCAGCTGCTCCCAAAACACCAGCGAACTGCTGAGGTGGCTCGCCGGAAGGGTGAAGACCCGCGTAGGGACGTCCCAGGTGACTGGGATGAACGCGCGGTCGGAGGTGCCTCGGGCAATGCCGACGGCGATGGTGTAGCTGCGTGGCGTCGGCGCTTCGAACTGCAGCAGCAGTGAGCGGACTGAGCCATCGCTGGGCCAGGTCGCGAGGACGCGGGCTGCGACGGGCACTTCGGTTCCGCCGTCTAGGACACGCACCAAAGCGGGGTTGGTGACGACGCCGGGCGCGAAGGGAACGGCGTTGCTGACCAAGTTGGCCGGGCCGTTCGCGCCGCTGTTGGCGTACGCCTGCACATTGGCGGTCACCTCGACCTGCGCGCTCGCGACGCCGGTCATCCCAAGCAGGCCGGCGATGATTGCCAACGTCAACCGGGAGCAGAGGCGAGTAGCGGGGGCGATGAACATGCAAACCTCTGGTCGCGCAAAGGGTAGCGCAGAGGGACTGATGCTAGTGGGACGGCGGTGAGTTGGACCAGCCGCGTCGAAAGACGCGGAAATCAAAGGAGAAAGACTGAAAGACTTGGTCAAGGAGCAGTTCGCCACGTCACCCGACATCGACAGCGAGCTGCTGTCAGCGTTGATGGTGGCGCTTGACGCCCAGATCTCACGTCACTCCGCAAGAAGATGCGCCTTAAAGAAGACAGCGAGTTCGGGCTGCTCGCGCTCCCGGCAGCGACAGCGAGGACGATTTCTACAACTTCGTCTTCCGTGGCGGCGAGCCGAAAGCCGTTCAGGCCGAGAAACGCCAGGGCGGAAGCAAGGCCCGTGCGTTTGTTGCCATCGACAAAAGGGTGATTCTTCACCAAGTGAAACAGATACGCGCTTGCCATCTTGGGAACGAAGCCAAGTGGCGCACAGTGATGTCGAGGAATGACCGAACTTTGCGCACCGTTTTTGGCGCAAGCCCCAAGCCACGGCATGCTGGTCAGGTGAAGGATTTGGCGGAGGTCGTCACCCCCATTGTCGTTGCCGAGGTGCCCGGCACGAAGTGCATCTACGTGTTTGGTTCCTGGGAGCGAGAAGAAACTCGCGCGGACAGCGACATCGACATCGCAGCGCTCTTTGACAAACCGCTCGAACCTGTTCGGCGTTGGCCTCGTAGCAGCCCGGCCTATCCAGCATTAACGCGCAGGTGCCCAGAATTTCATCACCTAATCGCGCGAACAAAATCGCCCCACCGGGTTCGAGAATTTCGCGCTCAGGGTTCGACAGCACGCGTTCATCGATGGGCTCCACGCGAAAGTATTGGCGCAACCACGCGACATTGATTCGATAGAAGTGCTCGCGCAGCGCTGGCGCGAACGAAATGACTTCGGCTTTGTCGGCCAGCGCACGCGATGTCACGAGGGGCACCCAACCGCAAACGGGGGCGTTTCTCAAGGCTGATGCATGGGCGTCTCAGAGGGCAACGCGGAGCATCCAGAGCCAGAAGCGCCACCCAAACGCGATGGTGGCGCCCGTGAGTAAGAGAACGAGGAAGGCTCTGCGCCAATGTCGGCTTTCAACAACGGCAGTCATCGTGTCGATTGGGTCGGAGCCGCTTGGCGTCATCGTGTCGATGCAGGTGCGGCACACAAGTCCCCCAGCCGTGGCGTTACCGTGTGACATAGGGAACGCCTGCGCGCAGCGAGGACAACGAAAGTGACCAACCGGCAGCGCATTCATGCCCGCAGCCTCCTTGTTCACAATCAGCTTTGGAAGAGCGCGAGTAGCGCGGCGACTCCAAGGGCGCGGTTCATGCGTTGTCTTGCCGAATCTGCGGGCTCGTGCGCAGCGTTGCGTTCCGGCTCTGTGGTTTGATTTTTTGGGGTGCACTCGCCGCACGCGAGCCCTGAGAGGAGAAGGTTGCCCTCGCTCATCAGGAACCGCCCGCCACATTTCACGCACGAAAAGCCCACGGCCGACGGAGTCGCCACGGCCTCGACTGTACCACTAGGAATGTGCTGCTGACCAAGGGTCACCGTCGCGCCGAATGAAGGGAGCACCTCTTGAGTTCGACCGTTGAGAGTCCACAGGGCGGAGCCCGAGTACGTTTTCCCGGCTGTTTCTGTCGAATCCGTGGGTGTTGGCTTTGACGCCATTCGCTTTAGCGGTGGTGCATGTCATCGCCGTTCGACCCGAAGAGGCCTACCTGACCGCGAAGTTTGGTGAGCCCTACCGCGAGTACATGTCGCGCGTGCGGCGCTACCTTTGACATCGGCCCAATGTTGTCGTCGC
>JBJXGM010000011.1:0-43739 GCA_046155985.1 Myxococcaceae bacterium
GCGAAATGGGTTTGACGCATTCCCGCGCTCCGCGTTTCATGGGCGAATGAAAACAGACGCCCCGGAAAGCTTGATCGCCATCGCCCGACAATGGCTCGCGTGTTTTGAGACTCACGACGTCGACGCGCTGGTTTCGCTGTACGCCGAAAACGCGCGTCACACATCACCCAAGCTTCGGGTGTTGATGCCCCAAACCGATGGCTGCATCGTGGGCCGGACCGCGCTGCGTGAGTGGTGGGCGGACGCATTTCGGCGACTGCCGCAACTTCGCTACATTGAGCAGAGCGTGACGGCGAATGGCTGCCGTGTCTTCCTGGAGTACATCCGGCGCGTTCCAGGCGAGTCAGACATGAGAGTCGCCGAAGCCTTTGATATTGAAGACGGCCTGATTCGAGCGAGCCGCGTGTACCACGGCTAGCTCACCACCGATGAAACGCCGGGTGGCCGGGCTTCACCGCAACGAAAGTGCCGCGGCACGTTGCACACACTTTCCCGCCGGCTTCGAGGCTGGCTTCGATGGTGGCACGGTCCTCTGAAGACTCCACGACCCACGCGGTCAGGTGAATGTCGGCGTCGATGGGCGTCGGGCGCTTGAGACGAATCGTGTAGTCCGCAGTGACGGTCGAGGGGACGGTGTCTGCGCCCGCCTGCTTCATGAGGTGTGTCGCCGCCATCCAGTTGCCGTGGCAGTCCAAGAGCGCGCCGATGATGCCGCCATTCAAGACACCCGGGAAAGCGTGATGCTCTGGCGACGCCCGCCAGGTGGCCACCAACTTGTCACCCTCGGCGAAACTTCGAATGCGAAGGCCCTTGGGGTTCGCGGGGCCGCAGCCGAAGCAAACGCTCTTGGGGGCGTATTGCTCTTGAACCGATAGCGCGTTGCTCATGCGCTGGCCTCCACGCCCAATGCCGGCGCGTAAAGCGCCAGCGCGCGTTCAAGCTTCGCAGCAAGGCTTTCGACCTTCTCCATCGCCGCATTCATCGACGGTGGCTCGGCGAAGAACAAATCAATGTAGAAGCCCAACGTTTTGCCGAGCTGCACTTGTCCGTTCACCAGCGGCGCAAGCCCGAAAGCGCGAAGCTGAATCGCTTCTCCGGCCCGACCCAAGTCTCGAACAAACCAGCCCAAGAACTCCAGCGCGTGCCACCCTCGCGCGCTCGGCTCAATCGAAAGTTCAAACTGGATGAACGCTTCGCCCGCCCGCGGCCCCCCTGTACGGGCGAAAGCGCCCAACGGCAGGTGGGCCCAGTCCGGCGTGGACAAGGCTTCGCGTGAAATCTCACCCAGGCTGACACTGCCGCTGGCCACGTCGAACACCCCGGGGATGCGTTCAAGGGCGCGGTGAAACCGTTCAACGGCGGGTGGATAGGCGTCGGACATCGGGCAGCCTCCTATACGCGAAACCGGCCGTGACGACACGCGCGTAAGCGCCCAAGAATTCACGGATTTGAAGGTTGACGCAGGGCCCCCGCTCTCTTACACACGGGCTGCTCTTTTTCGTCCTTTGAGGAGTCATTCCACAGTGAGCACATTCGCATTGGACCGCGTGGCGGCGGCCTTCCCTGGGGCAATCGAAGACCGTTACGTAGACCGCGCCGGTGCAGCTTGGGGCGTCATCAAACGCGACGCTATTCGCGATATCGTGATGCTGCTCAAGCGCGACCCGGAGCTGGCGTTTCGATTGTTCGGCTCGATGGATGCTGTGGACCGTTTGCACCTTCCCAAGTCGGAACCCCGTTTCGAAGTCGTCTACCTGCTCAAGTCGCTCAAACGAAATGAGCACGTTCGGCTCAAAGTCCGGGTGCCGGAGGACGACCCGACACTGCCGTCCATCGCCTCCATCTTCCAGGGTGCCAATTGGTGGGAGCGCTTTGTGTGGGACTTCTATGGCGTGCGTTTTGTCGGACACCCCGACCTCAAGCGCATTCTGCTCTACGAAGAATTTCGCGGACACCCTTTGCGCAAGGACTACGCGCTGCGGGACCGCCAGCCGTTGATTCCTGAGCGTCCGATTCAAGACATTTTCAGAGGTCCTGGCACCAGCGGCACGGCCTAACGGAGCAACGCGAAACCCATGTCCGACGACTTTGACCCCAACCCGAGCGAGTCTGAGCTCGAAGCGCATCTCAAGACCAAGAACTTGGTCATTAACCTTGGCCCTTCGCACCCTGCCATGCACGGCACGGTGCGCATGTTGGTGGAGCTCGAAGGCGAAACCATCGTCCGCGCGGAACCTGAAATCGGATTTCTGCACCGCGGGTTTCAGAAGAGCTGCGAAAACGTCACGTGGACCCAGTGCCTGCCCTACACCGACCGCCTCAATTACGTATCGGCCCTGATGAACAACTTTGGGTTTCTCGCCGCCGTCGAAAAGTTGATGGGCGTCGAGATTCCAGAGCGCGCGCAATACATCCGGGTCATCGGCTCTGAGTTGCACCGGATGCACGACCATTTGACCTGCACCGGCGCGTTGTCGCTTGAGCTCGGCGGTTTCGGCGCGTTCTTGTACGCCATCGAAGGCCGCGAGCTCATCATGGACCGCGTGACCGAGCTCACCGGAGCACGCCTTACGACGTCATATGGCCGCATCGGTGGGCTCAACCGCGACTTGCCGCCCGGTTGGATTGAGAAAGTCATCAAGACGCTCGACAAGACTCGGGGCCTTTGTGTCGAAATCGATGCGCTGCTCACGAAGAACCGCATTTTCACCGACCGCATGAAAGGCACCGGCGTCATTAGCGCCGACGACGCTCTGGATTTTGGATTTACCGGTCCCTGCCTGCGCGCGTGCGGCGTGGAATACGACGTGCGCAAGGCCGAGCCCTATTGGGTCTACGACCGTTTGAAATTCGAAGTTCCCGTTGGCACCACCGGCGACAACTACGACCGCTACCTGGTGCGGGTGGAAGAGCTGAAGCAGTCCGACAGTCTGATTCGCCAGGCTTTCGCGCAGATGCCCGAAGGGCCGGTGATGGTGGACGACAGCCGAATCGCGCTGCCACCCAAGTCCGAAGTTTACGGCAGCATCGAAGGCGTCATGGGACACTTCAAGCTCGTGATGGAAGGCGTCCAAGTGCCTGCAGGCGAAGTTTACCACTGCACCGAAGCCGCCAACGGCGAGCTCGGTTGGTACCTGGTCAGTGACGGCAGCGGAAGGCCGTACAAAGTACACGTGCGTGCGCCCGGGTTCCCAATTTTGGCGGGCATCCGGAAGATGATTACCGGCAAGCTATTGGCCGACATGATTCCCACGTTCGACACCATCAACATGATTGGCGGAGAGGTTGAGCAGTGAGCACCCAAGACCCCAAGTCCACCCCAGCCTCCGCAGCCGCAGCCGCAGCCGCGGCACCCGCCCCCGCAGCTCCAGCGAAGCCGGCGCCGAAGAATCCTGGGTTCGTCACGTTCAGCATGGACGGGAAAGAAATCGTCGCGAAGCCCGGCACCAACATGATTGAAGCCGCGCGCGAGAACGGCTTGGACATTCCGTTTTATTGCTACCACCCCCGCCTTTCGATCGCCGCCAACTGCCGCATGTGTTTGGTCGAAGCCTCCAACGCGCCCAAACTGGTACCCGCGTGCCAAACCCCCATTGCCGAAGGCATCGCTGTTCAGACGCAGAACACGAAAGTGCGCGAAAGCCAGCGCGCGGTGATGGAGTTCTTGTTGCTGAATCACCCGGTCGACTGCGCGATTTGCGACCAAGCGGGTGAGTGCAAGCTGCAAGACTATTACATGCGCTACGACCACCGTCCCTCACGGCTCGAAGGTCGCAAGGTGCAAAAGGACAAACGCAAAGTCCTTGGCCCCACGGTCGTGCTGGACCAAGAGCGTTGCATCCTGTGCACGCGCTGCGTTCGCTTCATGGATGAAGTCGCCAAGGAGCCGCAGCTGGGTGTGTTTGGTCGTGGGTCGCATGAAGTCATCGACACGTTTCCGGGCCAGGCGTTGTCGTCGAACTACGCTGGAAACACGGTCGACATTTGCCCTGTGGGCGCCCTGCTGAATCGCGACTTTCGATTCCGCGCGCGCTCGTGGTTTTTGTCCGCCGCCCCGAGCGTCTGCACGGGTTGCTCGCGCGGCTGCAGCATATTCGCCGACTTCATGGGCCAGGACACCTACCGTTACCGACCACGTGAGAACGACGCCGTCAACAAAGGTTGGATGTGCGACCAGGGTCGTGCTTCTTACAAATCCTTGAACACCGGGCGCATCTTGAATGCGCGCATCGGTCGCGGCGCCGAGGCACACGAAGCGACGGGCGCCGAGGCGTTGGATTGGCTGATGCCCAAACTCAAGGAGGCCAAAAAAGTTGCCGTCGCTGTCTCGCCGTTGGCGTCCAACGAAGACCTTCTCGCAGCACTGTCGTTCGCCAAGCAGGGCTTGCGCGTCAGCGAGGTGTACGTCACTGGCCGCACCGCCGGTCAGGCGGATCATTTCTTGATGACCGCTGACAAGAACCCCAACCGAAAAGGCCTGGAGTGGATTGCCAAGGCGATGGGGCTGGCTCTCCGGACGTTCGATGAGCTGGACAAGGCGCTCCGCGCCAATTCGTTTGGCGCGCTGTACATGGTGGGCGCCGAGGTGCCGGCCGACGCAGCTGCTTTGGCGAACCACCTGGCGTCGCTTGAACTGTTGGCGATTCAAGCAACGAATGACTCCCCGTTGCTGGCACACGCCGATGTGGTGTTGCCCGCTTCCACGCATGTGGAAGACGACGGCAGCTTCACCAACCTGGATGGCCTCACGCAGCGATTCCGCCGCGCCTACCCCGTGCGCGGAGACAGCGCCCCCCACTGGCGGTGGGCGTCGGAGTTGTCGCGCCGAATGTTGGGCGCGCAGGGCTTCTCCAGCGCGCGCGATGTCTTTCGCGCACACGCGCCGGCTGTGTCTGAGCTCGCGGCCTTCGCCTGGGATGCGTCAGCGCCCGCAATTCCGAAGAAGGGGATTTCGACCATGACCGCCGCCGCAGATGGTCGGGTGCCGGGTTACCGTGAAGTGGGCGTACCGCGGGTGCGGGGGATCTAGACCACCATGAAACGACTCTTCTTCGTCTTGAGCTCGCTGGGACTGGTCGCGGGCCTGTTGTCGGGCGGATTGGCCTTGGCCTACCGCCTGAACATCGCGCTGGCGCAACATGTTGCAACCCCGGGACAAAGCGCCTTGGATGCGCTGCTGCGCTTTGCGCACGACGCGCGGCTCGTGAACATCGCTATTTTCATGTTGGTCTTCGTGATGGTCATCGCCACTTTGTTGACCGTCGCCGAGCGAAAATGGAGCGCGCTGATGCAAGACCGCATCGGCCCCAACCGCGCAAAAATCGCCGGATTTCAGTTCGTCGGTTTGTTCCACATTGCCGCCGACGCGGTGAAAATGATTTTCAAGGAAGACTTTCGCCCGCAAGCGGCAAATCGCTTCCTCTTTCAGCTCGGGCCGATTCTGTCGTTCGCGCCAGCCTTTGCGCTCTTTGCCGTCGTGCCCGCTGGGCCAGCGATTTATGAGGCGGGCGTTCGTGTTTCGCTGGCAGTGTCCGAGCCCGACTTTGGGTTGCTTTACGTGTTCGCGATTGCGTCTTTGGCCGTGTTCGGCACGTCACTCGCCGGGTGGGCGTCGAACAACAAATTCGCGCTGCTCGGCGGCGTGCGCGCCTCTTCGCAGATGATCAGCTACGAAGTGGCGTTGGGGCTCTCGTTGGTCGGCCTCATGATGACGTTTGCGACGGTGCAAATTTCACCCATCGTCGACGGGCAGGCGCCTTACTTGTGGCACCTGGCCAACGTGCAGCTTGGCCAATGGGGCGCACTCGACGTCGGCATTCCGGCGTGGGGATTCATTCTGCAGCCCGTGGGCTTCGTGCTGTTTTTTGCAGCGTCGTTCGCCGAAACCAAGCGGGCCCCCTTTGACGTGCCCGAGGGCGAGTCTGAAATCATCGGCTACTTCGTCGAGTACTCCGGCATGAAGTTCGGCTTGTTCATGATTTCCGAGTTTGTCGAAGTCGTTGTGCTGGCGGCGATTCTCACTGCCCTCTTCTTTGGCGGTTGGCATCTGCCCTTTGGTGAGGCCTGGGCTTCGAGACTCCCCCTCTTCCAAGACAACCCTTGGATTTGGGGAACCTTCTTGGGCTTGGTGTTTTGGACCAAAGTGATTCTGCTGTGCTGGCTGCAGCTTGCCATTCGTTGGACATTTCCTCGCTTCCGCTACGACCAAATCCAAACGCTCGGTTGGAAGATTTTGCTTCCCGCGGGGCTGGTCAACGTGTTCGTCACCGGCGCGCTTTTGCTTTGGGGCGCTGGACCAAGGCCTTTCGCGATGAACGTGTTGACCGTGGAAGCAACACCGCTTCGTCCCCTGGCATTGGCTGGGCTCGCTGAAATTGCGCTGATTGTCATTCTGACGTCTTGGCGTGGCGGTGAAGCTGCGCCGTCGATGGTTTCAGGGCACGATTCACATTCTGATTCACATTCTCACGGCGCCGCGCATGCGGGCGGCACGCACTAGGGTTACCCATGGCTTACAGAGTTGTTCAAAGCCCCCCCGAAGGTTTGCGCGAGCGGATGTACCTGCCCGAGCTGATTCGGGGGCTTGCCGTCAGTGCCCGGCATTTTTGGAAGAACCTGTTTGGGACACGCGACAAGAACCCGCTTGTCCTCGACCGGACGGGCGACAGTCTGGTCACGACCGTGCAGTACCCCGAAGAGAAGGTGCCCTACCCCGAAGGTTACCGTGGCCTTCATCGGCTCGTGCCCCGTGACGACGGCCGGCCCCGCTGCGTGGCCTGTTACATGTGCGCCACGGCCTGCCCGGCCCAGTGCATCTACATTGAAGCCGGTGAGTACACGCGTGAAGACGAAGCAACGCAGTCACGCGTCATCGAAAAGTACCCCACACAGTTTGTCATCGACGAGTTGCGCTGCATCGTCTGTGGGTTGTGCGTCGAGGCATGCCCCAAAGACGCCATCCGGATGGACACCTACACACACACGCCGTCGGAATACACGCGCGCGGGTTTTATCTACGACATTCCCAAACTGCTCAAGGGCCCGGCTGCGTCGCACCCGTCTGACCCCTGGAACCGCCGCGAAGGCTCCGAAACACCTGCACATGTGCACAAAGAAGCGCATGCGCGCATCGGCGACGGACTTGTCCAATTGCAGACGCCGGCCTTTCGCGCAGGCGAAGGCGAAACCCAGTCGCGCCTCGTTCCTGTTGTGAAGTTCTAACGGCCGCGGCAGTAGGCTAGCTTTGGGGTGGCGTGCCCGCTCGTTACCAACTGAGTGTTTGCCGAGGCCCGGATTGTCGTGCGGGTGGCGCCGATGGTGTGTACCGCGCGGCCACGCACGCCATCGCGACGGAAGGACTGGAGGCCCGCTGCCAAATTGTCCGCGGCGGCTGCTACGGGCTTTGTGAAATCGGCCCCAACGTCGTCATTCGTGAAGGCGTGTCGCCCAAGCCCGACCCGCTGTCGCGGGAAATGTTTCAGTTGATGGGCTGGCCCAGCGAAGTGCACTACCCCGACATGTCGCCGACCCGCATGGAACAAGTCGTGCGCGAACACATCGGCGAAGACCGCCCCGTCGAAGCGTTTCGTGCCCCGCCAGATGGCGGTTCCTGAGCACGTGGGGTCGAGGGTGATGGCGTCCGAAGACTCTGTTTTGACGCGGCTTTTTCTCAGCGCCATGCGCACAACTTGTCGCAATGAAAACAGACAATTGTGGCATGCGCACGACCCCCACAGGTGGCGGAACGGGTCCTGGGACCCCTGTACTTTCTGGGCCAAGCGCTCTCCCGGCGCCATCACTTCCCTCGTTGAGGCTGCGCGCCGACCGCCAGGTGCCGAACGTAACGTTGATGCGAATGGCGCATGAAATCACGCGCGCAGTAGAGGAGACACTCCTCCCAAGTATCCCTGAACTACAAACCGGCCGCACAACTCAGCGGGTTCTTGAGCAACTCACCCAGCTCACTGGACAGTGCGCGCTCGACGCGCTCGATGCGTGTAAGGCGTCGGGCCCAGACGCGAACAAAGCGCAAGGCCTTGCAAGTCAGCTCATCGCCCTGCGCTTTCCTCTCAACGCGCCTCCCCTCGAGGTGTTCAGGGAGCTCAGCAACGTTCTCGTCGACCTTTACGCTCAGTCCAAGGGCAACCGGGGGAGCTGTGAAACCCTTCGCGCCACCCGTTGGCTGCACCAACTTCTCAGCCTCACGCTCAGGCCGGATCAGATCTCCACCCGGAGCCCGCAGCTTCGAATCAAGGCCCAATCGAGCGCCGATAGCATCAACCGCGTGCTTCTCTCCGCCGCACTCCGAGGGCTGGGAGGAATGATTCAGACAGACAACGCCCTACCAGCCGAATGCCGAGATGCGGCGATACAGCTCACGCGTCGCCACAGGAACCTTACCGCCTCTCCAGAAATGCTGGGCGCCACCATCCCACAGACTTTCCAGTGGCGATGTGAGCGAGCCGCCGCAGTGAATCGGAGTATTCGCGTCGAGTTGTCCCGCGCGGATACGGCCGCACTCGAATGAGCCCGGACCCTCACCGCGGCGCTGGGAATCAACCTGGCTGACCTCCCGACACCTGGTCCCGGGGTGTCCTAGACGGGTCTAGAACACGGCAACGAGAACCGTCGCGCACTGTGGTCGCTAGGACGACCGTGGTGCGCGACACTTCCCGAATGCATCCCGGCGTAGGCAAGGGCCAGAAAGGCCATCGCTCGCGCCGCCGACCTAGCTCGGAAATTCCGCCGGCGGGGCGTGTGCTTTGCGCTCGCCGACACGATGCAAATCGCCCACGGTGTCCCAATCTGCGGTGGGCGGTGTCTGCAACAACGCAGCAGCGCGCTTGGCGTACACCTGGGCGACGGCATCACCTTTTGCCGCGGAGGCCTCAAACAAAGGCAGCGCCTCCGAGAAGCAGCGCGCGCGAAACAGCGCCAACGCGCGCTCGTACTGACCCAGCCGTTCCCACTCTTCCCGGCCAAACGTCTTGCGGTCCGCCAAGAGCTCGAAGACACGATGCGGTGCCTCTTCGCCATACTGAATGCGGTCGAGCTCTCGCAGAGCAAACCGACGACCGGCGCCGCCGGCAGCTCGCTCGCTGGCCAACACGCGGCTGTGAAAAATGACGTTCGCGCGCTCCAAACGCGCTGCGAGCGCCACAGCTTCGCCCATTACAGTGTAGTGAGACTTCAGCGAAGACCCAAAGTCACCTGCCAACACTTCACCGGTGGCCACGCCAATGCGAAGTGCAACGTTCTCTTTGTAGCGGTCCTTCCATTCTTTCGAGCGCCTGGCGACCGCAGTCAAGGAGGCCAGGGCAAATTCGCACGCACGCTCCGCGTGGTCCGGCTGCGGCACCGGCGCGCCCCAAAACGCGCGCATCGCATCGCCCGCATACTCGACCTGCCCGCCCTGCTCGCGCGCGAGTGCGGTCAATTCGGTCAAAATTTCGTTCAAAAGCGCAGCCAATTTCTCTGGCGGCAACCGCCGGCTCATGGCGCCAAAACCCTCGATGTCCATGTGCGCCACAGACACCTCGCGACGTTCAGGGCGCATGAGTGCGACGTCGCGCAGCACGCGCCGCTCGATGTCCGGCCGGATGTATCGCCCCAGCGCGCTCGAAATCAGTTCGCGGGCTTCGGAATCAGCGCGCAACGCATAGGCGGCGCTTGCGGCGAAGCTCAGGCCCAACGCGGCGACCGGCGAAAATAACGCTATCCACTGAAGCCGTGCGATGAATGCGCCATGCGCAAACGCGGCGTAGAGCCCTGCCATGGCCGCAGCGACGCCGATGTAGGCCAATGCACCCGAGGTCGTTCGCACCCAGTTCTTCAGCAGCAGCGCGGTGAGGCCTCCCAACACGGCGAGCGCCAAAGTCACCCATGCATCGACGCGTGTGGACACGCGGTGGACGCCGCGCGACTCCAAGAGATTGGCAATGCCTTGTCCCAACACCGCGCCGCGAATGACGCCACCGCCAATGGGGGTATCGAACCGCGGCAGCGCACCCTCCACAGCGTCGGTGAATACAGTCACGCGTCCCTGCAAGTCGTTGCGGTAGTGCGCCGGCAGACCCACTTCGGCGTCCAACAAGTTCGTGACGATGCGCCATGCCGAAACTGAACGCGCCAGCGCGCCCTGTCCCTCGGTGCCGCCCTCTGCACTGTCCCAGGCGAGGTAGGCATGTCCGGTGGGTTCCATCGGCATCGAAAGTTTGTCACCGAGATAGAGCCTTCCCTGCGCGTAACGCAGATGCCGCTCGCCCGAGATTTCCATGGCTGCCGTCAAGACGGCCGACGGAATCAGGTGCACGTCGCCTTCTTCGCGAGACCAGTTCACCAAAAGCGGGACTGATCGCACGCGGCCGTCGGCGTCAGGCACAAGGGTCAGCGCACCCAGGCCCCCGCGCCCGCCCAACAACGAGGCGACCGGTGGCGCCAAAGACCGCACACTGCTGACACGCGAGACCTCCAGGCCATCCACGTGCACTTCAGCAAACTCGGCAAGAAGGTGCTGCGCGTCGACCTGCCTTGAGCGTTCCGCAGCAGTCAGCTCACGAAACACCATGGGCGCCGGAAGGCTCAACTTTTCACTCAACGCTCTGGCGTCGACATCGTCTTCGACACCCGCCCACACCTCGGCTTGGTCGCTCGCTGGAATCAGGTAGGGCGGGCGCCGCTGGGCAAGGACGCGCGCCAAGTCCCCGCGCGCCGCAGCGTCAGAGGGGTGGCCAGAAATGCGCAGGCCGTAGGGGCGAAGCGGGACACCAACAGCCAAAGGTGGCGCCGACGCCCACGAAAAACCAAGAACCGTTGCGGCGGGTGTCGCTTCGAGCGCACGTTTGAGTTTGAGATCGGCAGAAGGCTCGCCGCCGGGCCCCTGGCGCTGACTCGCGTCGGGCATCAGCGCGTCGACAACAATGGCTGTGGCGCCTTCCGCACCCAGCCGCAGCATCAGGCGCGCCAGCAAGTCACGGGGCCAGGGCCGAACAGCGACGTCGTCATGGGGTGAAGCCCGTGCTTGCGCCAACGTTTCCGCATCCACAGGAACCAGAACAACACGCTCGGTCGGTTGAGAAATGCGCCCCAGCGAACGCGCACGCCAGTCAAACGTTCGCAGCTCCCAAGTTTCCAGCCACCTGGGCAGACGGGCTGCCAACGTGCCATCGCCTTCGGCGTCCGTTGGGGGGGGTCGGGCCAGCGTGAGAAGTGCCAGGATGCCGCCAATCACGAGCGACCAAATCAACGCGACGGCAAAAGCGCGCGAGAATCGACGGCCAGCGCTGGGAAGCAAACTCACCAAGACTTCACTCCGTCGTCAGTTCCACGTCGACGCGACCCGCGAATTTCCAGCGCAACCACATGCCCGCCAATCTTTCTGCTTCGGCTTGCTGCAAGACCGACCGAAAGGCTCCATTTTCCAGGTATTCGGCCTCCAGCACCCTTCCGCGCAAGACCAGCCTGTAGAGCGTTGTTTCACCGATTCGAAAGGGCAAAAACCCTTTTATCGGCAAAACATCCCCGAAAGTTCCCCAGAGGGCAGGCCACTCTGCTGGAACAGGCGACGTTTGTTCTGGGGTCAGTCCTTCATCCGCATAGAGGGTCGGCGGGTCACCACCCACAACATCCACGCTATCGTCCGACAAGAACCCGTAACGTGAGGCGATTTTGCCGGTGCTGAGCCACAACAGAACCGCGGCTGCATCGTCCCCTGGGTGCTTGACGTGCAATACGCACCGGCCGCTGTGGACCGAGCGCAAAGTCGCTTGCAGTGTGGGCCGCGCGTGGGTTGCATAGCGCGAGACCCATGCGTTCACCTGCGCCTGGGCGCTGCTCAATCCTTGTCGTTCGTGCTCTGCAAAAATGGCCTTGCGCTGCCGAAGGTCCGACACGGCCTCTGCCAGCCGGACTTCAACGTCCTTTCCAAAACCTTCGACGTTGGCGAGACCCGACGACGTTTCGTCCGCGTCGCCGCGCATCGGCGCGCCACCTGCAGCTCGCACCGCGCCAAGAACGAATTGCCCCTCTCGAAGCAGCCGCGCTTCTTCCGCGTCGAAGGCAGCGCGGTCGCGACGAAAGGCCTGCTGGACGCTGTGCCAAGCGGCGTAAATTTGCTCGAGCGTCTGCGCCGTCGTCAGACGGGCGAGCGACTCGTTAGACCCTTCGGCGAGGCCATCGGCCGAGCCATCGGCCGAGCCATCGGCCGAGCCATGGGCCGAGATCGTCGGGCTGTCCAAGCGCTGGATGCGAGTCATTGGGAAGGAAAACGCCCCCAGTGTAGCGCACCTTTTTCGTGGAAGTCGCCTCGGCACCGGCGGTTGTTGCAACCACATCGTCGTGAAGATGCGTTAGACCAAGACACCTGTGGCACTGCCCTTGATCCCAAGCGTCCTTCTTCTTGCGACCTTCGGCGCGTCGCCGTTCGAAGTTCGCATACAACCCTCGTCACTGAAGCCTGGAGATCCGCTGCGAATCGAGCTGCTTGCGGGCGCCGCGGGCACACCAGAAAGGCTGCCATTCGGCACCTTGGGCCCCCGCCCGTTGCGTTTTCATGCGACCAGGACGGGCTACGAAGCTCTTGCGGCGCTGCCCATCGAGACCGAGCCAGGGAAGCTCGAACTCCGGATAAGCTCCGGCCCTGGCGAGAAGCCTTCCGCGCACACCACCTTGACTGTTTTGGATGCGAAATACCCTGCTCGCGAACTCAAGGTGGCTCAGGAGTTCATCGAACCCCCTGAGGAAGTTCGTCAGCGCATCGCCGAAGATCAAAAGGCGTTCGACGAAGCGTACGCGCAGCCCTTTTCACCCCGTGCCTTCGTTGGACCTTTTGTGCGCCCTCGCCACTCGAGCGTCACCGCCCCCTACGGCGACCGACGCTTGTTCAATGGTGCTCAACAAAGCCAACACTACGGAATGGACCTCGATGGACGTGTGGGTGACCCCGTTCTCGCAGCACACCGCGGAACAGTGGTTCTGGCGCGGGACTGCTACGCGTCGGGCAAGACAGTCCTCGTGCACCACGGCGCCGACGTCTTTACGGCTTACTTTCACCTGTCGAAGATACGCGTGAAGATGGGTGAACAGGTCGCGCAACGACAGCGTCTGGGCGACGTTGGGAAAACGGGGCGCGTGACCGGGCCACATCTGCACTGGGGCGTTCGCATCGGCGGGCTCTACGTTGACCCGGCGGTGCTGCTTCGGATTACTTTTCCGAAACGTTAGCTAACCGCCGCCTGCCCCGGAACCCGCGCGCCGCGGCTCGCTGGGGAAGTACCCGGGGCGTCCTGCAACACCACCCAGGCTGTAGCCGCCAACAGGCACGAGATCGTCCCAGTCCGCGCCGTCATTGCATCCGCTGAGATCGAGCTCGTATTCGCAGTCGACGCTTTCGCGGCCGACAACATCCGGATTGCCCGCAGCCCCCGCACTTGCGCCGAAGGCTTCAAACTCCGCCTTGGTGTTCCATTCGCGGACATACACGCGAATCCGGTTGATGACTTCGTAGGCTTTGTCGAGGCATCGAAACTCGTACGCATCCTGCGTCGGCGCACCAAAGTAGGTGCCGCTGATGTCGGTGCCGCTCCTGTCGTCGATGGGGTCGAGCGCGTAGGGAAGCCGGGAAATGCGCCCCGGGGTCACCAACCCGCTGTGGTTGTGCAAGCCGTCCGTGAAAAAGTTCGCGGTATGAAAAGTCCCCGGATAACCCGAGATGTTGATGGGCGCCTCAATGCGGTAGCCCCCGTTAATGCCTTTGTCATTCACGTCCCAAAGCTTCGCGATAGGTCGACCCAGTACCGTACGAGGCCAGGCCGCGTCCGTCGCGGCAGGCCCTGACAAGCAAGCCTCCAGCGCCCCGCCCCAGTCGCGCAATGAGCTCGACGTCGTCACGACTGGCGGTGTGCCCGGGTTTCCGTCGGTATCCGCGCGCGTCGTCACCGACATCGCATAGCGACCGAAGCAGCAGTTGGGCAGGTCAGGAGAATAGTCGAAAGCGCACGTCGCTGTTTCCGTCTGCACATTCACAAACGCTTCGCGCGACATGCTGCAATCCACGCCATCTGCGGTGCAGGTTGCCGAAACGACATCGCCGAGCAGGTTCACGTCTTTGAGAATGACGATGCTCGACGCACCGTGTCCGACTTCAAAATTGTAATAGTGGTAGTTCCGAAACTCGAAGTACTCGCACATCTGTGACGGCACGTTGTAGCGCAGCGTCAATGGCTGGAAGTGAACGTCACCTTCCATCATTTCCAAGTAGCAGGTGACGTCCTGGGACGCTTGTCCCGTCAGAATCTGACACTGTTCGACAAGGCCTTCCGGGCCGCGGATGAAAAATGGAAACTTGTCTTCGTCCAACGTGCGCACGAAAAAGGCGCCTTCGCTGACGACACCAACTTCCGTACCTTGCGCGTCCAGGCACCCTGCAAGGGCCAAACCCAGAGCGAAGAGAAGACCAGTAAACCCACCCGGAAACGACATGCGAGCCTCACTTGGCGAAGACGTCAGCATGTGGGTTTAGCCCAGGCTTCGTTGGGACATCAATCCGAAGCTCAGGATGCATAGGCTATTTCGACGAAGGCCCTAAGGCGTCTCCGGGCCGTCAAACAACGCACGCGCAACGCCGAGCAACTTTTCGATATCTCTCGCGCCCAACCGTCGAACGCGCACGAAATCGACAAGGGGTTGAACGACGTTGTCCAAGCCTTCGGGATCGGCGGGGGACTCGACAAAAACATCGACGAGGCGAACGCCCAGCGCGCGGGTGAGGGCGACGAGCGTTTCCAAATGCGGCACCCGCTCCCCCCGTTCAATCATCGAGAGAAAAGACACGCTGATGCGCGCACGCTGCGAGAGATCCTCTTGCGTCCAGCGATCCGGCCGCTGGGTGCGCAGCTCACGAATGCGTTGTCCCATTCGTTTGCTCAGATCTATCGCTGCATGTTGACCAGCGGCGGCCTTAGCCGCCAGTTCCGAAGCTTCCGAAGCGGGCAATGGTGAGATTCCCAGAGAAGGTGTAGTCCAAACGCTTGGGTCCGGGAGTCAACTGCACCCCGAACTCGAGCTGCCAGCAATCGCACGCAGGCGCAAACGACAAGCCGACCGTCTGTTGGGCGAGCGGCTTTTGTGCCTGCGGTACCACAAGGGCTTCATAGCGCACGCCCAGGCCAAATTTGAACGCATATCGACCGCCGACGAGGACCTGCTGCGCCTCGATGGACGGGTCCAGGGTGGGCACCCCAACCAAGGCGTCGATGCCGCGGCGCGTGCGGTCGCTGCCATCCGCCCCAAAAAGGTCGTATTGCGCATAGAGCGCGTTTCCTCGCGCATCTTCCAAACGCCCCTGTGCAGAGATTTGGGCGAGCTGCATTCGCCGGGTGTCGAAGCGAATGCCCGCACTGGCATTGACGGGCCCCAGGTGCAGACCCAAGCGTCCATAGGTATCTGCCAGCGGGTATCCTTCAAGAAAATCGAAGCCTTGCCCAACGTCCAGCCGCAGCCACTCCTGCGATGCGCCGCCCACCCGCCGAAGAAGACGCTGTCGGAGCTCAAAGGTTCCCTGACCGATGGGCTGGCTTTGGGCCAGCTGCGACCCCATCGGCGGCGTCCACGCCCGAAACGATTTCGCCACCGGCAGCACGGGGAGCGCGTTGTCGATGGCATCGTAAGCGCCGAACGCATCCCCGAAGACCGCAGGGACGTACCGTGCCACCAACCTGGGCGTCAGCTGATGCACCCAACCGTCGTTCGAAGTGCCGAATTTCCCCGTGAGCGTCGTCTCGGCGGCAAGCGAAGCCATGGCGTATCCCCGGTGGACAAGCCTTTGGGTCACCTCGCCCCAATAGACTTCCTCCCGAAGTGCGAGCGTCGGCATGATGCGCACGGGGCCAGCGCCAAACGGTGCCGACAGCTGCGGTCGAACCGACAGGCGAAGACGACCTTCACGTTCTCCCGTCTCGAATGCGCGGTTCCCTTGACTGCCCGCTCCGGAACAGGTCGCGGCGTCCTCCCCCGGCAAACAAACAAACGTCCCGTCGGGACCTTCATCACCGGTGCCGCCCAAAAACGGCGCATCGCGCGTCACCTCCACCTGCACGCTGCCTGTCAGCCAAGAGAGAATCTGCTGTTCGGGCACAGCGAAGGTGACAACCGGCAGGCGCTGAAGCGTGTTGGGCCCATGCCAGACTTCGCCTGACGGACCGCGCGCAGCCACAAGGGCCGGAAAGCCAAAGCGCAGGTCCTGTCGCAGCACCAAACCTGCGCCCAAAAACCAAGCATCCTTTGCCCAGGCAAAGGCAGCCGTGGAGCGAAGGTACGGCGTGCCTTGCGTGAAGAGATCCGTCGTCAGATCGCGCAAGTAGTAGCCGTCTGACACGAACGATCCGTCCACACGCAGCCCCGCCCCGCCCCCGAAGTCTTGCCTGTGTTGAACCGAGGCCTCGCCCCGAAGCCCGCGCTGGCCCGGCGTCACCATGCGGTCGGGGTTTACGGGGTCGCGAGGGGGAAGAAGATCGTAGAGCAACCCGAGGCGCGCCGCACCCGATAGGCCGGCCTTTGGCGCATATCGAAACTCAGTGATGAGCCTCGGCCCACGGACGCCCAATGCGCTGACGGGCCGAACGATGCCAGTGGCTTCGTCGGTCCGCGTTGCTGCGCCAAAAAAGTAACCGGGCGTCAGCGTCAAATCGTAGCTCTGCCCCAGCGTGACAAACACGGGCTGTTCCACGCTCCAGCCACTTTGCGATGTGCTGTTTGGACGCGTCACCAAGAGCCCCGTCCGTCTGTCGCTCAGCGGAATCTGCAGAATCGGAAACGCGAAAATCGGAACAGGGCCAACGTAGACAACGGGCCAAGTGAGCCATGCGTACTCGCCGGCCTTGACGTGTGCATTGGCGGCCTGAATCCGCCAGCTCGGATTCAGGGGGTCGCAGTCGCACGGTGTGAGCGACAGCCCTTCTACGCGAACACTGTCGGGCCCCGTGCGTTCGATGCGGCGCCCGGTCAACGCCAGGCGATTTTTTCCGACTGTCCGAAGCCCCTGCGGCGAAGCACGTGCCAGGGTTTCTTCATCCACGCCTTCCTTCTGCAGGAAAAGCGCGCCGTCCACGTCAATCTGCAGCGTGCCCAAGTCCACGCCAATTCGATCTGCGAGCGCTGCGGACATGCCTCGGGTGAACGACGCGTTTCCGTCAGCAGCGATGCGGTGGGCATCCTGGTCGTAGACAAGGCGATCCGCACGCACGGTCATGCCCTGCGTGCGCGCCGCAACGTTTCCCTCGGCGGTGAGAATGCCTGTGCCAGGCTCGTAGTGCAGTCGATCCGCCGACAGCGCGATGCTGTCTTCTGGCGAAAGGCTGTCGGCCTCGCCCTGGGGCGGGGAAGACGAAGCCACGATGGCGATGAGCCAAACGACGCAGGGCGCCACAGGCGGGGTCTAGCACGAGGGGTGGCCTATTCGGCGAAGTCGACGATGAGCTCGTTGCCTTCCTGACGCACCTCGTAGTCTGTCTTCCGTCGCAGCCGAATTTCGATTCGTGCCCCACGTCCCGACGCATACGGAACGACGCCGAGAACAGCGGTGTCAAAGAACGACGTGTCGAGGGGCCGACTGCCGTTACCCACCGCCAAGCGCGTGTTGCCGAGGTCAACGACAACGCCACGGCTTCCTTCACGCACTGCATATGCCGCCGGCCCGGCGGTTCGAATTGAGACCCGCGTGCTCTGGGCGAGCCGTCGAAAGCCTAAGAAGGTGAGCGCGTTGGGTCGGCCCTGGCCCTTTCCGCCAATCCCGTTGCGCTGCGGCGTGGGACGAACCAAAGGTTCCTCAGGCTCCGCGCTTGCCAGGACTTGCGCTTCGGCTTGAGCACGGGCCTTCGCTTGCGCTTCTGCTTTGGCACGTGCCTCAGCCTTGGCCCGCGCTTCGGCTTGAGCTCGCGCTTGTGCTTCTGCCTTGTGGCGCGCGTCTTGTTCCGCGCGACGTCTTGCCTCTGCCGCCGCCTTCGCACGTGATTCCGCTTCCGCTTCTGCTTTTGCGCGTGTCTCGACTTGAGCTCGCGCTTCTGCCTGCGCTTGGGCTTCCGCTTTGGCGCGTGCTTCTTGTTCGGCGCGACGTTTGGCCTCCGCTTCGGCTTTGGCCCGGGCTGCCACCTCAACCTTGGCTTTCGTCTCGGCCTCCAAAGCCGCCTTCGCGCGCGCCTCCGCTTGAAGTCGTGCTTCCGATTCCGCCTTGAGATGCGCCTCAAGTGCGGCCTTCTCACGGGCCTCTGCTTCCGCTTTCGCTCGGGCTTCCGCTTCGGCCTTTGCGAGAGCTTCTGCCTGCGCCCGCGCCTTGGCCTCTGCTTCCACCTTCTGCTGGGCGAGCGCCTCTGCCTTGGCGCGGGCCTCGCGTTCTGCGGCGAGCTTTGCCTCGGCTTCGGCGCGGGCTTTGGCTTCCGCTGCAACTGCAGCAACCGCAGCCGCTGGAGCAACACCGGCGTCTGCACTGGCAACGGCTTCGGGAACGCCCGCATCGACGGGCCCTGGCAAACCAGCGCCGACGACGCGAACGACCAGCTTGGGGCCTTCCGTTCGAATATCGGTTTCAACATCGCGCGAGAAGCCAATCACCACGCGCGCGATGGAGGATTGCGCAGAACCGTACGCCGCGGTTTTCAGTTGCGTCACGATGGGGTCGCGCGTGGGCACAACCGGCGGAACACTGGTGAACACCGCCTCGGCAAAATCGATGACAAGCCTCGGCGGGTTGTTCAGGGTGATGGTCGTGAAACTGGGCGCCCGCGTGCCTTCGACCTCGACAACGCCGTCCTTGATGTCGATCCGACGAATGCTGTTGAGCTCAGCGCCCTGCCCGCTGGCCGTCGCCGCTGACAAAACGCAGACGAGCAGCGCGCCACCGCTTCGCATGAACACTCCCGGGAGCAACACTGTAGCATTCAGGTTTGTAGCACCAAGGAACTGACCGACGGTCGGTTCAACTGGGCAGGGCCGGCGTTTTCGTGCCGTGCGTTTTGGCGTACTCGATGAGGTTCTTGATGTCGTAACAAATCTGTCGAATGTCGTGCCCCATCGTGAGCTCCAAGTGACTGTTGCCCTTCACCGGCCGCCACAACAAATACTGACTTTTCGCTGCCCGATAGACGCTTCGCGTGCTGTCCACAGACGCGAGCGGGTCCATGTCCCCGAAGATGATCGCGGTCGGTATGGAGATATTCTGAAAGCCTGCCTTGAAGTCGTAACCGGTCCGGTAGCACTTCATTTCGTTTCGGCGAATCCACCGGGCAAACTGCTCCACGACCTTGCGAGGTTCGGGCTCTCCCCCCTGCCGGAGAAGCCAGCGCACGTCTTGCGCGTGCACGCGCTCCGGATTGGAAAGCCACGCCGTGCGCTTGGCCACACCCTGCAAAAGTTGCGACGCTTCAGCCTGGGCAAGCCACTGCTCCATCATCCGAAAACCCACATCCAAAGGGAGCGACCGAAAAGGCTGGGGCGCACTCGCCGCACGTCCTGTGAAACGTGCCAAAACGCGTCCAGCGACACCCCGGGCTTTCAGAAAACCGTCGACGCCTGCGCCAATCAACGGCGCCCCGAACGCCACGGTGCGCAACAGCGGAGAGACATGGCCCAAGTCTGACGCCGCACCAATGGTGACCAGTCCTGCGAGGTCGGTGTGCTGCCCCGCGTAGCCATAGCCAAGCATCCCGCCCATGGAATGCCCGCAGTAGAAAATACGCTCGCGCTGAGTTGTCGCTTTCACCGCCGCCACGCCAGCGGGGACGTCTTCAAGAAAGTAGCTGTCGATATCCCAGCCGAAGTCGATGTCTTCCGGAAGGCGGGTCTGATGCGCTCGAGACCGGGCGCGTTGTGCCTCCACACTGCTTTTGCCGTGCCCACGCAGTTCGAGCAGGTGCAGGTCGAGGCCAAAGTACAGAAGGTTCTTCACCAACTGTCCCGAACTCCACGTGTGGCGATTCTGAGAGAACCCGTGCACCAAGAGTACCGGTTCGCCGAGCAGTGGCTGTGGGAATGCCTGAGGAACGGGCTGATAGCGCGTGACCGCCAGCGCCCAGCCATCTGACGTCAACGCCTGGTACGTCGACTTGGAATAGAGCGCCCGAACGTCGACGTCATCCACAGAAGGGTGCCCTTCACTCTGATGTGCGATGCGCGTCATGTCGATCACATCATAGCGGCTCGCCAGCCTCAGTTTCCTCTGGGGTGTCCTCTTCAGGGGTTGGCGACGGCTCTGTTTCGCCCGAAGGCTCTGGCGAAAGCTCAGGCGGCGGCTCGGGCACCTTCCCGAAAATCGCCAAGAGTTCCTGACGCGCCAATGCACCGACCGTCGGCGAAATCCGGCCGGAGGCGGTTAGCACCTCGAGAAGCCGCGCCGCGTGACGGTAGTGCGCCTGAGACTTGAGTTTGGGCAGCCGCTTGCGAGGCGATGGCAGCATCGCGGCCAGAACAACACCTTGTGCCGGCGTCAGTTCTCGAGCGGAGACGCCAAAATGTTCCAGTGCCGCCGCCTCGATGCCGTAGACACCATCGCCCCACTCCACCACGTTCAGGTACAGCGTCAGAATCCGAGACTTCGTCAGCGCCTTTTCCAGCCGCCGCGCGAGAAGGAGTTCTTTGACCTTGCGAAGAAGACTGCGCTCCGAAGACAGCCACAGATTCTTCGCCAGCTGCTGGGTAATCGTCGACGCGCCACGGCCCAGCTCGCCCCGCGCCACCGCTTGCTCCAGGGCCTTGCGCAGCTCGGTCGTGTCGACGCCCTCATGCTGGAAGAAAGAAGCATCTTCTGAAGCAATCACCGCATCGACTGCGGGCTTTGCCATTGCCGAGAGAGCCACCCAGGCCTGCCGTCGCCGCGGCTTTCGCCCCTTGGCGCGGGCCTCATCGGCGCGGCGCTGCATCAGCGCCGTTTCTGTGGGGTTCTGTGCCTCCAAGGGTACAGCCGATGGCAGCGCGAAGTATTCGACGACCGCCGCAAAGACGGCGGCAAGGACGCCCACGAAAAGCAACTTTCGCAGGAAGCGTGCGGGGCGCTTGGCCTGCCTTTTCATCGCCTTCCTGCCTGGCGTGCCAATGCCACAGCACGCGCCTGACCCACCAGCACCAATGAACCCGCGCACAGCACAAGGCCATCGGGACCCGTTGCTGCTGTCGCCGCTTTCAACGCCGCCTCCACCGATGCGTACTGAAACGCCGGAACGCCCAGGCGCTGGGCGTTGTGCAGTGTCACTTCCGGCGCGGCTTCGCGGTGGTAGTTCAAACGCGGCAAATGCACCGCAGCGCATACGGGAAACAGTTGCTCACACATCGCCTGGATGTCTTTGTCACCCAGCACGGCAAACACAAGCTGCGGCCGCCGGCTTGGGTATGCTTCGCGAAGCGCGCGACACAACACCGCGACGCCCGCCCCATTGTGCGCGCCGTCCAAGAGCCAGGGGGGCGACCCCAGAAACAATTCCATGCGACCAGGCCACACGGCGTTTGCACAGCCTCTTCGCACCCGCGCGGGCTCCAACGGCACCAGATGCTCCACGGCAGCAATGGCCAACGCGGCATTGTCCCCCTGGTGAGGCCCAGCGAGCGCCAGCTGAATGTCGGGAATCGTGAGGCTCGGACTTTCGTAGCGCCATGCGCGACCGACACGCGTCATCCGAAAATCGCCCGCATCGGCGAATCGAACCTTCGCACCCACCGCTTCGGCTTTGGCGGCGATCGCCCGGCGGGCTTCCTCGGGCTGCGGTGACACCACCGCCGGCACGCCGGCCTTGAGAATGCCCGCCTTTTCGCCGGCGATTTCTCCCAATGACGTCCCCAAGTATTCGGTGTGGTCGAATCCGATGGACGCAATCGCACAGGCGTGAGGCCGGACAACGTTCGTTGCATCGAGTCGTCCGCCGAGCCCCACTTCGATGACACCGACGTCTACCTTTTGTGCAGCAAAGTACGAAAACGCGACCAGTGTTCCGAGCTCATAAAACGTCAACGTGTCCGCGCCCTCCCCGATGCTGCGCCGCACCTCCTTCAGCTGCGCCGCAAGAGCGTCGTCGTCGATGGGCTGTCCATCGACCACAAAGCGTTCATTCACCGAAATGAGATGGGGCGATGTGTAGAGCCCCACGCGCAGGCCGTGCGCTCTAAGAATCGCCATCGCAAAAGCGCAGGTGCTTCCCTTGCCGTTGGTGCCCGCGACATGGAGCACGCGAAAACGCCGCTCCGGGTGGCCCAGCTGCTCCACCGCCGCTTCCATGCGCGAAAGCCCAAGCCGCACGGTGGCCGGTGAACGCCCCAAAAAGTCGGCAATGACGTCAGCCGGTGAGCGCGACGATGACACGAGCGTCCTCTAGACTGTTAGGGCCCTTAGCTCAGCAGGGTCACGAGCTGTCCCAACTTCGACCTCAAGTCCCGCCGAGCAACGATGGCATCAATCATGCCGTGCTCAAGCAAGAACTCGGAGCGCTGAAAACCTTCGGGCAGCTTCTGACGAATCGTTTGTTCGATGACGCGCGGGCCGGCGAAACCGATGAGCGCTTTGGGTTCTGCCAAAATGACATCACCGAGCCACGCGAAACTCGCCGCGACGCCGCCGGTTGTGGGGTGAAGCATGACGGAAATGTATGGCTTTCGAACCGCCCGAAAGCGAGCAATGGCAGCCGACGTCTTGGCCATCTGCATCAGCGAGAAAATACCTTCTTGCATGCGCGCGCCGCCGGACGCCGAAAACACAATCGCCGGGCAGCGAAGTTCGGTCGCACGTTCGAAGACTCGGGCGACCTTCTCGCCAACCACCGAGCCCATCGACCCCCCCATGAACTCGAACACAAAAGCCCCCAGAGAAACGCGCTGTCCATGCAGTCGGCCAAGGCCACTGACGAACGCATCTGCTTCGCCCGAATTCTTCCGGGTCGCCTTGAGTCGGTCGCGGTACTTTTTTTGGTCGGCAAAACCCAGTGGGTCCTGCGCCTCCAGCTTGGCGTCCAATTCCTCGAAGGTGTTGTCGTCCAAAAGCGCAGCGAGTCTGCTCCGCGCCGGCCAGTACATGTGATGCCCGCACAGGGGGCACACGTTCCAATTCTTCTCGAGCTCCTGGCGGTAGATGATTTCTTCGCAGGCGTCGCACTTCGCCCAGCGGCCCTCCATTCGCGAGGGCGCATTTCGGTCGGGGTCAGGGGCAGTGGCGATTCGAGGACGCTTGGAAAACCAGGCCATGGGATGGGCCGGCTATCACAGCTGGAAAGTGTCCTCCAGCTCGAGGACACGAACAGGCAGTCTTGACAGCTCTTTTTTGAGCTCTTTCACAAACGCCGGTTTCAGGTGGTAGAGCAATACGCGCGCTTCCGACTTCAGCTTTCGAAGCTCTTTTTCTAGGGTTTTGGGCGTCAGGTGGCCGGACACATCGGCCAAGGCTTGCAGGCGACTTGGAAAGCTGGTTTCCAGCAAGACAGCCTTCAAACCGGGCGTCTTGTTAAACAGCTTCCAAAGGGCATGGGTTGGACCAGTGTCACCGCTAATGCCCAGCGCCGATGCGCCCCGACGCACAACGAAACCACATGACTCCACCGGGTGAGACACGGGGACGCTTTGAATTCGAAACGGACCCGCCTGAAACGCGGCACCCGCTCTAAAAGCGTGGAGCTCAAACACGGGTCGTTTGCGCGACGGAATGCGCGTGAAGTCGGGCCACAGCGTTTCGTTGAACATGTTCTCGCGAAGCACTTCGATGCATTCGCGCGAACCGTGCACGCGGACCGGTTTCTTGCGCGCTCCGACCAACAAGTCCGAGAGCAGTGGCAAGTCTTTCACGTGGTCGAAGTGACTGTGCGTCAACACGATGTCATCGACGCGCTGCAGTTCTTTCAGCGTCAGTGTGGACGTGAGCGCACCGGCGTCGAGGGCGAGCACGCCGTCCAAAAGAAAACACGTGCTCTTGCAAGCAGGGAGTTCTCCCCCATGACACCCGAGGACGCGAAGTTTCACGGTCTAGAGTTCTCCAAACTTCCACTTCATTTCGAGGTACTGCAAATAGTCGCGCAGACGCGCGGTGTCATGAACCGTCATGCGGTCGCCCGCGACTTCAATCAAGCCTGAGCGCTCCAGCCTGTTCAGCGCAAAACGAATCGCCGGCTCGCCCACACCGACCAGTCGGGGCAAATCCTTGATAGGGGCCTCGACTTCAATGCCTTCTTCCATCGGTCGGCCGCGCGTTTGGCAGGCTTGCAAGATGTGATGAACCACACGGCTCGTCGGGTCGGAAAGAAGAAGATTTTCAATCTGCGCGTCGGCCTCCGACAGGCGCTCGGCGAGCTTCTTAATCATCCGCACCGCGATTTCGGCGTTGCCGCGAATCATCCCCTCAAACGTCTTGGGATCGATGACCAAAAGCTTGGCATCTTCGGCGATGGTGCCGGTGGCGTTTCGAGGCTTGTTGGAAATCAGTGCCATCTCGCCAAAAAACTCACCCGGCCCCAGGGTCGCGAGCACTTTTTCGACTTCGCGCACGCGCTTGCTGATCGCCACCTTGCCGGATTGGACGACAAACATCTCTTTGCCGGAGTCGCCCTCGCGGAACAAGACGGTTCCCCGCGTGAACTCCTTGCCGAACCGTTGGAAAAGCGCTTCCTCCGCACCCATGGCGCTGCCCATTCTGAGGCCAGGCGCTCTATCCGCAAAGCTTTTGAGGCGCTTGGCGCCTAGGCGGTGTCTTGCTGAGTGATGTCGTTGATGTAGCGCTGCGTGGGGCCATCATGGGGCCAGAGCGTGTGGACCTCTTGGAAGAGGGCCAACGCCTCGCCTAACTGACCCGACTCATGAAGCCCCAGGGCACGCTCAAACTTCTCCAGCGGTACGGTGTCTTGGGCCGAGGGTTGACCCACAGCCCGAAGCTCATAAATGCCCACCCGCTTCTGCTTGCCCTTCAGCCGGACGGCACCGAGGCGACGCGCAACCACCTGCCCCGACACGCGCGCATACGTTTCTTCCGAAATCAGAACGCGCGTTCCGTAGTCCTTGTTCGCGCCTTCCAACCGTGAACCCAGGTTCACCGCGTCTCCCATGACGGTGTAGTCGAACCGCAAGTCCGAACCCATGTTCCCCACGACCATCGATCCGCTGCTGATGCCCACGCCAATGTCGAGTTCCGGAAGCCCTTCCGCTCGCCACTGCCCCCGCAGCGTTTCCAGCCGTTCCAGCAACCGAAGCGCTGTTCGGCAGGCACGCAGCGCGTGGTCCGGCTGCTCCACCGGCGCGTTCCAAAACGCCATGATGGCGTCGCCGATGTACTTGTCGAGCGTCCCACCCTCTTGGAGAACGATTTCCGTCATCGGCGTGAGGTAGCTGTTGATGAAGCGCACCAAGACCTCTGGTGCCATCGACTCTGAAATCGTGGTGAAGCCGCGGATGTCTGAAAACAGAACCGTCAGCTCGCGCTTTTCACCACCCAGCTTGAGCCGTTCAGGATGGGCCAGAATCTCGTCCATCACGGCCGGGCTCAAATAGCGCGAGAACGCCACACGCAGCTGGCCCTTTTCTCTGTCGACCGTCAGGTACGCCAAGAACATCAAGGCCACGGCGCTCGTCACGACGTGCGCGAGCGGCAGCACCGTCGCCAGCTGCAGGCCGCGCGAGAACAGCATTTGATCGAGCACACCCCATGCGACCATCGGCAGCAACGCGAGCGCGACTTTCCAGCGAAACGACGCCCGCGGCAGCCGCCAGGCCAAAAGCAGGGCCGTCGCGAGTGTGAAGGCGATTTCCAGAAGCAGAAGTCCGTGCGGGCGGACGAGGTGCCGTCCTTCCAGCACGTTCGAGAGAAGCGATGCTTGCGTAAACACCCCGACCTCAGGCGCGGCAAACGGCGTCACCACCTGGTCGTAGAGCCCCAAGAGCGCCACCCCGACGACAACGGCTTTGCCTGTGACAGCTTCTTTCGGGACACGGCCGTCGACAAGGTCGCCGAGCGAAATCGTCGGGAAAACGCTCCGGGGTCCCGGGTAGTCGACCAAGACGTAAGGTTCGTTGAGAGAGATGGGCACGTCACGCGTCCCGGAAGGGCCTGAAACGCGAGCGTGGGTCAGTTTCCCCTTCCATGGGTCGTCGGGGTCTATGGGGTCCTCGGGCCTCCACACGGGCTGGACCTCTCCCCCAAAGTACGCCGCAGAAATCTGCAACGCCAAAGCGGGGACCAACCCCGGCGGGTCGCTGAGCTTCACAAAAGGCGGCATGCGCCGAAGTGCGCCGTCCAAGTCCGGCTTGGCGTGAAAATGTCCCCAGCGGACACTCGACTGCGCAATCTCTGCGACAGGTGTCTGCAGCCCCGCGAAGGGCATCGAGAGTACCGACGCCCACGGCACCTCAAAAACGCTTCCCGGCGCCTTGCCTGGCAATGTGCCGATGACATGGGGCAGCGCAAGCTTGCGTTGAGCCTCAACCCGCGCCGCCGATTCTGGCGCTGCATCGGACTGGTAGGCGATGACGCCTTGAACGATTTCGGGCGCGCGCCGGAAAACCTCGGCCAGGGCCGCATCGCCGGCGGGGTCGTGAGCGTCCTCGGCAAAAATGATGTCGAGACCCACGGCCCGCACGCCCAAGTCGTGCAGCGCAGCGAGCGCTTGTGCCACCTTGGCTCTTGGCCACGGCCATCGCCCATGACGCTGGACAGAGGCCTCGTCGACCACGGCCACCACGACATCCGGATGAGGCGCGCGATGCCCACGAATCCGGAACTGAATGTCCGAAGCCCGATGTTCGGCCTCTTGCAACAACTGCGGAAAAGCGGCGCCCCATCCCACGCCAGCGCCAGTTTCCCGTTTCTCCATCCAGCTTTGGAGCCCAACGAAGAGCGCGGCGACACCCACCGCCAGCACCTGGAATCGACGCGAAGAAGCCACGGCACGCATCCTCACCAGGGAGGAGAGAGGCCGCGAGTTTCTGTCCGTGACGTTGGCCCTCCCAGAAGGTTAGAAGCCTCACCGTGGGAACCACATATAAGGATGCTGGCGTCGACATCGAAGCGGGCGACGCGCTCGTCGAACGCATCAAGCCTTTCGCTGCGAAAACGAACCGACCTGAAGTCATGTCGGGCGTCGGCGGTTTCGGCGGCCTGTTTGCCTTGCCGCCAGGCCGCTATCAAAACCCCGTCCTCGTCGCCGGCACCGATGGCGTGGGCACCAAACTGAAAGTCGCGTTCACGGCACGTCGCCACAGCACCATTGGAATCGACCTGGTCGCCATGTCGGTGAACGATGTTTTGACGTGCGGCGCGGAACCGTTGTTCTTTCTCGACTACTTCGCCACCAGCCGACTTGAACTCGATGACGCTGCAGCGGTTATCCAAGGCGTGGCCAAGGGCGGTGAGCTTGCGGGGTGCGCGCTTCTCGGCGGCGAGACCGCCGAGCTGCCCGGTTTCTACGCACGCGGCGAATACGACTTGGCAGGCTTCTGTGTAGGCGTCGTGGAACGCCAACGCATCATCGATGGCAAACGCATTCAGCCTGGCGATGTCATCATCGGCCTGGGGTCTTCGGGCCTGCATTCCAACGGCTATTCGCTCGCCCGAAAAGTCTTGCTTGAAGACCGCAAGTTGTCGCTCGACGACACCCCGCGCGGCCTGGGTGAAACGCTTGCCGATGTCCTTTTGGCCCCCACGCGCATCTACGTGAAAGACATCCTGGCCCTGCTGGCCGCAGTCGACATCAAAGGCATGGCGCACATCACGGGCAGCGGGATTCCGGGCAACGTGCCGCGCTGCATGCCCGACGGCACCCGCGCGGTGCTTGAAGCCAGCCGGTGGCCGCTTCCTCCGGTGTTTTCGCTCATCGCCGAACTGGGCAGCGTCCAGAATGACGAGATGTACAACACCTTCAACATGGGCTTGGGTTTCGTCGTTGTCGTGGCGAAAACCGACGCCGCAGCGGCGCTGAATCTCCTGAAAACCCGTGGCGTCGCCGCATGGGAAGTCGGTCGCATCGAACGGGGCGAAGGTGAAGCCTCTGCGGTTGTGGTGCCGTGACCGCGCGTCTTCGCGTGGGTGTTTTGGCGTCCGGAACTGGGAGCAACCTTGGGGCACTTTTGGAAGCCTTTCGGGCGCCGGACTTCCCTGCCGAAATTGCGGTGGTGCTTTCCAACGTGAAGGGCGCCGGTGCCCTCGCCCGTGCGCAAGCGGCCAACGTCCCCACCCGGCTGATGCCGCATGGCGCTTTCAAAACGCGCGACGCCTACGATGCCGCCTTACGTGATGCGCTGCGTGAATCTGCCGTCGGACTGGTGTGTTTGGCGGGTTTCATGCGGCTTGTCGGGCCAACCCTTCTGGATGCCTTCCCCGACCGAGTCATCAACATCCACCCCGCACTGCTGCCTGCCTTCCCAGGCTTGCATGGCCCGCGCCAGGCGTTGGCCTACGGCACCAAAGTGGCGGGCTGCACGGTTCATTTCGTCGATGCTGGAACTGACACCGGCCCCATCATCGCGCAGGCGGTCGTTCCGGTTTTACCGAATGACGACGAAACCTCATTGAGCGCGCGCATTCTTCGTGAAGAACACTTGCTCTACCCCCGCGTCGTCCGCTGGCTGTCCGAAGGCAAGGTGCGGCGCTTCGGTCGTCGTGTGGAAGTCGACAGCGCGCCCGGCTCTGCCCCAACGCTGGTGAATCCGTAACCCACCACCCAGCAACTTCTTGTAGTGTGACGCACCGTCATGGCGACGCTTCCCTCTCGCATCAAGGTGGCTCCGGCGGCAACGCGCCATGTCTACGACGTGGTCGTCTTCGGCAGTCAGTTGGGCGGAGCACTTTGTGCGGCGCTGTTGGCGAAACGCGGCGCCCGCGTGCTTTGGGTCGAGCACGACGGCCTTGGCCCAGGTTACGTGCACGACGGCTTTCTGCTGCCCTTTGCACCTTTTGTGCTGCCGTCGATTCGCGCAATGCCTGTCGCAGAGCAGGCGCTCACCGAGCTTGGAATGACCGAGCAAATCCGGCGGGCCGCGCGCACGCATACGTTGCAATTGATTCTCGCGGACCACCGTCCGGAACTCGGCGACGAAAAACGTACCCGCGCTGAACTAACGCGCGAATACGGCCAGAATGTCGAACCGCTGATTTCGTCGGTGCTCGCCGCCCAAGAGTCCCATCGCAGCACCGACCCTTTCTTCCTGGAGTCAGAGAGCCTTCCTCCCCGCGGCTGGCTGGAGCGTTGGCGCGTTGCTCGGCGCGCAAGGCGCACCCCCGCGCTGAACGCGAATCCACCCCTCCAAGGCGATTCGGAAGTCGAGCGTTTGCTTCTGGCGATGATTCCCTTCGCCACGTACCAAGCTGCTGCGGCGCCACTTGCCGTGTCTCGCGCGCTCTCGCAGGTCTTGCACGCACCGGCACGCTTTCCCGGCGGTCGAGAGGCTTTGCGCGAGTTGTTGGCCAAGCGCCTCACCGAACTGGGTGGGGCGTACATCGCCAGAGACGAAGGCCACCCCGGCATTCTTGAAGCGTTCACCTTCGAGGGGCGGCGTCTCAGCGGCGTGAAAGTGCTGGGTTCTGACACCGTGTACCGCGCGCACTGCATCGTTGCGGCGACAGACTCTGGCGTCTTGCGCCGTCTGCTTCCGGAGAAGCGACGGCACCGGCAGCTCACCGAAGAGCTCGACCGCGTGACGATTGAACGCTTCATGTTCGCCCTCAATTGGGTGGTCGAGGCCAGCGCACTGCCCCGCGGCATGAGCGACCTTTTGCTGGTCGAAACCTCCGAAGCAGACTTCGGCACGATTTTGATTCAGGCGTCGCCCGCACGTTTGGAGAGCGGCAAAGAAGACCCGGCGCACGTCACGCTCAGCGCCGGTGTTTTCCTGCCTCTCGCCGCGCGCGAACTGGGCGAGAAGTACATGACTCAGGTGTCGGACCGGCTCAATCGTGAGCTCGACCGCATCCTCCCGTTCGTGGACCGAAGGCGCGTGCTCGCCTCAGCGCCCTACCTACATGCCAAAGGCAACCGTGGCAGCCGTCTGTTTCCGCACCCCCTGTACGCGGCCGAAGAGAATTTGTTCCAAGGAGTCTCGGGACTTGCACCGCGCTCCGCCGTCCCCAACCTTTTTTACGCCTCTCGCGAGGTGCTTCCGGGCTTGGGGCTCGAAGGCGAACTCATCACCGGCTCACGTGTCGCACGGCTCGTCATGGAAGCCCTGCACAAACGTCCCGTGCACCGGCGGGCGGCGTAGTTTGAGCTGGACGAACAAAGCCTCTTGCCTAAGCCCGCTGCCTGAGCCTCGGCTGAGTCCGCCGGGGGCTTCCCATCCGCGAAAATTCTGTTAGGGTGCGCGCCCTTCGTGGGTCGCCCACTCGTGTGCGCGTTAGGAGCGTCGTCGTCATGGCTTGGAAGTGTGATTACTGTGGCAAAGGGCCCTTGGTTGGAAACAACGTCAGCCACGCCAACAACAAGACGAAAACGCGCAGCCTGCCGAATCTCCAGAAGCTTCGCGCCAAGGTAGACGGTCGCGTCGGTCGCGTTTTGGCGTGCACGCGCTGCATCAAGGCGGGCAAGGTGATGAAAGCCGCCTGAGGTAATCCGTGGCGACGAGTGCTCCGCCCACAGCGCTGTGATCATGGCGAGACGGCAGAGACCGAAGCGAGGAACGCGCATGAGGAGTGCGCAGCGCAAGCGTGCCCATCGGCACGTCGAGCAGCGCAAGCGACGAGTCCGCGTTCCGCAGCGAGAGGATCGGCCGTCGCAGCGAGCACCGCGCCGTGGGCGGAGCACCGGTTCACGGCTTCCTCCCACCGAACAGCTTCATCCCCGCGCCCGAACGCTCGACACGCTGTCCCCCACAGCGCTCGTACGCGCCATCGCTTCAGAAGAACAACGGGCTGTCGCCGCCGTTTTGGGCGCCGCCAAATCTCTCGGGCCGCTTTCGGCCCAGCTCGCGCAGACATGGGCGAAGGGCGGAACGCTCTACTACGTCGGTGCAGGAACCAGCGGCCGCTTGGGTGCGCTTGACGCCGCAGAAATCCCCCCGACTTTCGGCATTCCCGAACGCCAAGCGCGCGCGCTGCTCGCCGGCGGCCCGCGCGCGATGCGCCATGCAATCGAGGGCGCAGAGGACAACACCCAAGCTGGCGCACGGGCGATTTCCCAGGCACGCGTGCGCCCCAGAGACCTCGTCATTGGCATCGCCGCGAGCGGGAACACGCCGTTTGTGATGGCTGCGCTCAAGCGCGCCGCAGAACTCGGTGTACGCACGGCCTTGGTCGCTTGCGCGCCGCCACGGGAAGGCAACGCCCCAAAGAGCACACACCTCGTTTTGCTCCGCACGGGGCCTGAGCTCGTCTCAGGGTCGACCCGCCTCACCGCGGGCACGGCCACCAAACTGGCCCTCAACGCGCTCACCACCTCCGCCGCTGTACAGCTTCACCGCGTGCATGAAGGACGCATGGTGGCGCTACGCCCCACCAATGAGAAACTTCGAAAGCGCGCACTTCGCATGACGGTCGAGCTCACCAAACTCGATGAAAAAGCCGCCTCAGGCTTGTTGGCCAAGGCTGGCGGTATCCCCGCCATCGCCATCGCCATGCACCGCGCAGGGGTCAGCGCATCCGCTGCCCGGCAGGCCCTGAAAGCCGGCCGGATTGGGCTTCTTCTTGGTGCGAAACAACGCAACCTCGCTCGTTAGCCAAGACGCCTCTTGCCCTGGAGAGCGTTTCCCGCGGCTTCATTTCCAGCTTGGGCACTTCTTTACAAAATCATGCACTTCCGCTGGCGAGAGTGCGGGGTGCCTCGAAAGAAGCGCGACGAAACCGCGCGGCGGTCGGCGCCGATAACGCAATGTGCAAACGAAGTCACCCGCGTCAACTGCAGGAGCCATATTTCGCCGGCTGGTGGGGGTCAACCGGTCGTCTCCCACGGGGCTTGTGACCCCCGAAGCGGCGGAGCGTTTGTCTGCGCGCATCGGTTCGCTTCCGCTGGGCATTCAGAAAGCGATTCTCGGCGCGGCGATGGTGGTGAGCGGGCGACTTGCTCACGACGATTCATACACATGGCACAACCATCACGTCGCGGCCGGTGATGAAGCGATGGGGTCTTTTTTCCCGCTTTCTCAAGCCGAATTCGAAGACGCACTTGAGCGATGCAACCGGGCACTGACCGACGGCACGCGTTCTCCACAAAGCATACGTCAGCTGCGCGGGGCGATCCGGGAGTTGCGGCAGCTTCGCAGACACCTCTCACCCATTTGGAAGATAATGGACGTCGACCACCGGTCCCAAGAAGCATCGCGCAAAGCGGAAGTCGCCTTAGGTGCCGAAGCCCTCAAAGCCAGCGCGCGCGGTGAGGCGTTCGACTACGGCGTTGCGCTGGGTGCAGCCGCCCACCTTCGGTACGACAGATTCCAGCGGCTCACAGAAGAGAGCCGCAAGGGTTCTCGTACGTCTTTCAAGAAGCGCACAGCATTGTCGATGCGAGACTCGCCGACGGGACTCATTTCTCCCCAAGTCGCAGATGCGATTTGCGAGAGAATCCGAACCTTGCCTCCATCCGTGCAGATACCCATCTTGCACGCCAGCATCCGGGCCAGTGGGGATCTCTACTTTCATGCGATGACCGGCTACGGGGACAGCGTCACAGACACGCACGGGCGCACCCAGTATTTCTCCGTCCTCAGCCGCAAGCAGGTGCACGCGGCCCTTGCGACTTGCGAGAGGGTGCTTCAAGACGTGAACGTTGCCCAAAAGTCCCGAACAGAGGCAGAGAGGATGCGGGACAACATCACGCAGCTCTTTCAGAGCCGGCAGCTCGAGCCCCTCTGGGCTATCACCGACTGGGGAGACAAACCCGGGGAAAAGCCCAAAGTGGAGAGACAAGCGTTGAAGGCAAAAGCCTTGGCCTTGGCGCTCAAAGCCAGCGCGAGCAATGATTCGAGGCTCTATGGCGCCGCACGAACCGTGGCTTGGTCGCTCGACGCAGCAGGGCGAGACGCCGCAGAGTGACGCAAGCTGGATCATCGGTGACACAAAGCAACGATTGCTTCGCGTGAGTTCTGCCTTAGGCTGCGCCGATGGCGAAGCGCCTAACAAGTTCCGGACGCATCTGCGTCGGTGTGCTGTCGGGCACAAGCTTGGACGCCGTCGAAGCCGCCGTGTGCCACATCCAAGGAACGGGCGCGCGCCTGAAGCTTTCGTTGCTCGGTCATGTCAGCGTCCCGTTTCCATCTGCACTGGCAGAGGAAGTCCGCCGGGCCAACTCAGCGCAAGCGCTGTGCACACTGTCGTTCGAAATGGGCGAATGGTTTGCGCAAGCCGCACTCGCGGCGCTCCACGCTTGCGGCGTTCGTCCCACAGACGTCGATGCCATCGGCTCTCACGGACAAACCGTCGCTCACCTGCCCCCGCCGCACGAGCCCCCTGGAACGCTCCAATTGGGAGCGCCGGCCATCATCGCGGAGCGCACAGGCATCCCGACCGTGTTTGATTTCCGGTCGGCGGACATCGCCGTCGGTGGACAAGGCGCACCCTTGGCCCCCTACTTGGACTGGGCGGCCTTTCGAAAGCCCAAGCGTTGGCGCGCGTTTCTGAATTTGGGCGGCATTGCGAACCTGAGCGTCGTGGGTGACGTGCTGTCAAAAACACTCGCGTTCGACACCGGCCCCGCAAACCTATTGATGGACGCCATCGCCCGACGCGCCACAAGAGGCACGCTTCGCTGCGACCTCGATGGTCAGCTTTCGCGCCAGGGCGTCATCATTCCCTCGCTGCTTGCAGAACTCCTGCGCCACCCCTTTTTCGAAAGGCCCCCGCCCAAAAGTGCGGGTTGGGAAGAGTTCGGCGAGCGCCTGGCAACGTCGCTGTGGCAGCGCTTTGAGAAGACACCCTTCGACCTCATCGCCACGCTCCTTGAACTGACTGTCGAATCCATCGGCCGCGCGTTCGACACCCATGTGCTTCACGGCCGTGTTCTCGAAGGCATCTACGTCTCGGGCGGGGGCACGCGCCACGCAGGTTTGATGCGCGCGCTGGTCCAACGCCTGGCGCCAACGCCCGTTCATCCGCTCGATGTCTTGGGCTTTCCCGAACGCGCGAAAGAGGCCGCCCTGTTTGCCCTGCTGGCCAGCGAGCACCTCGCCGGAACACCTGCGAACGTCCCCTCTGCGACAGGCGCTCGCGCTTCCGTCATCCTCGGGGCCAGGACGCCCTGACGCATGCGGATTGCCCTCTTGTTCATCGATGGCGTCGGCATGGGCGAACGCGACGCGGCGAAGAATCCCCTGGCGCGGGGCGACTTCCTGCTGTCGCAATTTGCGGACGGTGCCGGCGTCGCACTTCCCCTCGGGGGCGAGCGATTCATCCTCGACACCACGTTTGGTGTGCCCGGACGCCCACAGTCGGCATCGAACCAGACGGCGCTGCTGACGGGTGAAGCCGCCCCACAGCTGATGGGCCGCCACGTTCTGGGCTTTCCCAACGCTCCGCTGCGCGCGCTTCTGGATGCGCGGTCCATCGCGAAGCGCATGGTCGCCTCAGGCCTTCGTGCCGACTTTGCCAACGGATACCCAGCGGGCTATCTCGACGCGCTGGGCCTTGCACGCCGCCCGAGCGCCGCCGCCGAAGTGACCATTCCCGACAATGCACGCCGCCGGCTTCGACCCTCTGCGACCACCGCTGCCATGGCCGCAGCCAACGTCGCCCTGCGAACGTTCGACGACATCCGAAGCGACACCGCGCTGACGCACGACATCGTCGGCCACCGCGGCCGCGCGCACGGCTTCTCGCTCCCGAATCGAACGCCTGCCGAAGCCGTTGAAATCTTCTGGCAGCTCGGGGCCCAGACCGACTTCCTTTTGTTCGAGCACTTCCTGGCCGACGAAGCGGGCCATGCCCAAGACGCGCCGCTCGCGTTTGCGGCGCTGTCGACGTTCGATGAATTCGCGCGGGGGGTTGTTGCGAATCGGCCGGCCGACGCGGGCGTGATGATTGTGAGCGACCACGGAAACGTTGAGGACTTGTCGACTCGCTCGCACACCTTGAACACCGTCGCTGCGCTGTGGTTTGGGCCAGCACGGGCGCCTTTGGGCGCTACGCCAAAGAATCTCGCCGAACTCGGCAACACGCTGCTCACCACGCTGGGTGTGAATGAGGCGACGCAGCAGAGCTCTTGACCATTTACAATTGGGAGTTCAAGCGCTTGAACCGACTTGGCATGACGTTTGCCAGCGCAAGCACGCATGCCCCGGTGAAACCCAGAGGGCTTGTTTAAACGAGCCGCAGGCTTCGTCTTCAACGTCGCGAGTCAAGCACAGCCACGCCCTTCCGCCTTCCTGCTTCCAGAAGATCATCATCCCGTGTGACCAGCGTCATCCCCGCGGCAATCGCAGTGCCCAGGAGTCCGCGGTCCACTGGGTCGCCATTGACGTCGATCAAAGTCCCCGCTTCGCGCGCCCCCTCCCAAGTAAACGGGAGCTCTTCCAGTCGCATGCGCCGAAGCGCTCGCTGTGTCCAAGACAGTGGGGTTGGACGCAGGTCCAGCCGGCCCTTTTCGGCCAAGCGCATCACCTCCTGAACGGACAATGGCGACAGGTAGACCCTTCCCTCGCGCGCGCCCGCCTCGATGCTTTTGAGTGTCGACGTCCCAACACGGGTACCCAGCGCCCAGTCCAGGAAAGTGCAGGTATCGAGCAGGAATGGCTCGTCAGTCATCGGTACTTGCCTGAGAATCTGTGCTCCACGTGTCGGCTGCGGAAAGCAGGCCCGACGCCGGCCCAATCACTCGCCCAGTTGTAGACATCGAACCGTAAAGCGCAGGAGTCGGGAACTCCTCCTCAGCCTCGCGGACCGTGATAACAAAATCGCCGAGCCGGACCTTTTTTTTCGTGCGGGCGGCACGTCGAAGAATCTTCGTCGGCGCAGCTCGAAAATCACGGATCGCGGCCCTCAACAGGGCTGCAGGTTTTGTGTTCGATTTGGCCATCGTGTACACAGTATGTCGTGTACACGTTTGGCGGCAACACCAGACCTGGCCTATTCAGACAAGTCCTTGATGAACAACGACTTATGCCCGCCCCTGAGCGCTTTGACACATCGGACAGAGCACTTGAGGATCTTCTTCATCGTAGCGAGCGAAGAAACGACTCAATCCGCTTGGCATTCGTCCCCATGTCGCCCCTGCCCACGCGCGAGCGCGAACGCATGTCCACGCGCGAGCCAGCTCTGCCACCCGCGCCAACGCCAAGGCCGGCGGCATCCCAGCGGCCCAAGGGCCACGGCCAACCACGCGCCCGCGAGAGCGACACCGCGCAGACTCATCCGGCCGCAGCTTCTGAAAGGCCGGGGTTCGGCAAAATCGGTGGACGGTCTTTCCCCTCCACCGAACGCTGAAGCTCAATTTCCTGTAGCAACACCGCCGGCGCCACGGTGGACACCGGCACGTTGCCGCTTTCCGCGCCGCAGTAGCCGTTGAAAACACCCGAGGTCTTGCCTGTGGCCAAAATGCGATTCATCGACGCCAGCGGCGTGCCCACAATCTCGACGCCACGAACGAGCGTCTCTTGGCCATCGCGCACATCCACCCGGTACACGAGCCGCGGGATGCCCTTGAAAGCCTGATAGCCGTAATTGGAGGTGTTCGTGTTGCCGCCCGTGATGTCTCGAATGATCAGCCCAAACGGTTTGCCCTGCCGCTTCGCCTCGGCCACCAGCATCTTCTTCAGGGTTGTGTCGTCGACCTGTTTCTCAGAATAAACAAGCAAGTTGGCCATGCGTGCGATCGGCCGTCGATTGCCTTGGGCCCGCCCGTGTCCGTTCGACTGCCGAAAACCTTCGACCGGACGCCGCGACAAAAGAAACCCCTGCAGCACGCCCTTGCGAATCAGCTGCGCACGGTTGGCAGCGACACCTTCGTCGTCGAAGCGATAGAAACCGTTGAGCGGGGTGCTCTCCCACGACTTCAATGTCGGGTCATCCACCAACGAGATGAAATCCGGCAAAAGACGCTGCCCCACTTGGCCTTTGAATGTCTTGCCCTCTTGTTCGCCGGCTTGGCGGTTGCCTTCTAGCCTGTGACCAACCGCTTCGTGGAAAAGTACGCCAGCGGCGCGTGCCTCCAAAATGGCTGGGCCCGTGTAGGGGTCAATCGCTGGCGCTTTTCGAATCGCGAGCAGCGCCTGTGTCAGTTCTTGGGCTGCATTCTGCAAAACCGCTTCGCTCGGCAGTCCCGCTTCAGTTGGCGAATAGAAGTCCCGAGAATCCTCCAACAACTGGCCGTCGTCTGACCGGGTCAGCGCGACAATGTGAATTCCGTAAAGCAATGACTCTGTGACAATGCGTCCGCCTTCAGAGGACACAAACAGCCGCGTCTCACGCGTCGCGGCCAAGCGCACTTCGGAGTCGAAAATTTCCGGAATGCCCTTGAGGCGCGCCGACAGCGCACGAACGACTTGCGACCAGCGCGCTTTGTCGTAACTGAACGTGGGCGCCGGCTCCACGAAACGTTCAGGCTTCTCGCGCGAAAACGACGACGGCCGCTTGGGGTCGGCGACGTTGTACACCTCGTCACCCTTCTTCTTGAGGTAGTTCGCGAGCGCGCCTTTGTATTGTTCGTCGGTCGCGAGCCAGAGCGCCGTTCGCAGCGCCATGGCATCGTCGTCGAGCGGCCCCTCTTTCCGGGCTTGGTAGCTCACGGGCTTGAGCGAAAAGGAAAACTCGCCTTCATCTTCTTGCGAATTGTCAAAGCTGTAGTCACCCACGCGCACATCCACAAACAAACTTCGGTTGCGGTAGGACTCATCGTCGAACAGGGCACCGTAGCGACTCGACAGTTCCACGTGTCGAACGTCTTTGAGCTGATAGCTCACGAAATACGGCGGGCGATGCTCACCCAGCGACAGTTTCTGAACGCTTCGAGCGAGTTCACGCTCCATCGCGTCCAACAGAACAAGCCGCCCATCGGCACTGGCCAAGGACGACGCCAACGCCACCACGACGCACGAAAAAGGAAGAATCACATGCAGACCTTACGCTAAGGGCCCTAAGCTTTGACGATTCGCTCTCGGCCGACCGGAACGTGTTGTGTGGCGTTTCGCGTATCCACGATGAGACGCGCATGTTTCACCACCCACGCGTAGTCCACGGCCGAGTGGTTCGTCAGAATCATGACGGCGTCGCTCTCCGCGAGCACGGCCTCCGTGAGCGCGACAGACTGCATTGCGGAAGGCAAGCCATGACCCGCTTCGAGTGTCGGGATAAACGGGTCATGGTAACTCACCCGTGCGCCGGCCTTGAGCAAGAGTCCCATCACCCGAATGGCAGGACTCTCACGCGCATCGTCGACATCTTTCTTGTACGCGGCACCCAGCACCAACACGCGGCTTCCGGAGAGTGGCTTTTGGTGGGCGTTGAGCGCCTCCATGGTTCGTTGAACGACGTAGTACGGCATGCCCGTGTTGATTTCGCCGGCGAGCTCGATGAACTTGGTTTGAAAGTCGAACTCGCGCGCTTTCCACGTCAGGTAAAACGGGTCGATGGGAATGCAGTGCCCCCCAAGTCCCGGGCCCGGGTAGAAAGGCATAAACCCAAAGGGCTTGGTGCTTGCGGCGGCGATGACTTCCCAGACGTCCACGCCCATGCGGTCGCACAGCATCTTGAGCTCGTTGACCAGCGCGATGTTGACGCTGCGAAAGATGTTTTCCAGAAGCTTCGAGAGCTCTGCCACGCGGGTGCTCGAGACGGGCACCACGTCGGCCAGGGCCGCCGCATACAGCGCCTCTGCGGCTTCGAGGCAGGCCGGTGAGTGCCCGCCCACAATTTTGGGAATTGTCCGCGTGTTGAATTTTTCGTTTCCGGGGTCTTCGCGCTCCGGCGAAAACGCCAAAAAGAAGTCTTTGCCCGCCCGCAGGCCCCCCTTTTCGAGCAATGGCTTGAGAACTTCGTCGGTGGTGCCAGGGTACGTCGTCGATTCAAGAACGAAGAGCTGACCTGCCCTCACGTGTGGCGCAAGCGCCTGGCCGGCTTGAATGATGTAGCTCATGTCAGGCTCGCGCGACGCAGTGAGCGGTGTGGGCACGCAAATCACGACGCAATCCAACGTCCCTGCCTGCGCGAAGTCGGTCGTCGCGGAAAAAGTGCCTTCCTTCACCAACGCCGCCAGCGGCGCAGAGGGGATGTGCCGGATGTAGCTCTTGCCCTGCGCAACACTCGACACTTTGCGGCCATCGACGTCGATGCCCAGCACTTTGAGACCGGCCTGCGCAAACGCGATGCCCAGCGGCAAGCCGACGTACCCCAGCCCCAAGACGCCCACCTTCGCCTGACGATTCGAAATCCGTTCAATCAGGGCGCGCGCGCTCATGAAGCCGTCCTTACTTCATTTTGAGGCTCTCCCCAGTCAGCGATTTCCCACCCCCGGCGCTTGGCTTCCGCGCGCAGACGCCTGTCGGGGTTCACGGCCACGGCCCGACCCACCGCGTTCATCACCGGCAAATCCGAAAACGAATCCGTGTAGAACACGGTGCCCACAAGGCTCGCGCCAAGCGATTCGACATAGGCTTGCGCCACCCGCAGCTTGCCTTCACCAAAACACAGTTCACCCTCTGACCGACCGGTGTGCTGCCCACGCGTGTCGACCTCAAACCGGTTGCACAGCACGTGGTCCAGCGCGAGTTCCTGGGCCACTTGTTCGGCGAGGTAAGCGCTCGAGGAGGTCAAGAGAACCAGCTTGTCCCCAAGCCGACGGTGTTCTGCAAGGGCCGCCTGCCCCCCTGGTCGATAAAGCATCCGCAGCCGACTCTCATAGAACGCACGCGTTCGCTCGCGCAGTGTTTGCATCGGTGTGCCGCGAAGACCGGCAATCGCGGAACGAAGCTGCCCCTCCAACGCCGAAAAACCCAAGTGGTAGCCGAACAGGCCGAGCGACGCGCGAAACGCCTGCCAGCGGCTGATGCGCCCTTCGTGGAACTCCTGCCGAAACCACAGCGCGGCCGAGTTTTTCGCCAGCAAGGTGCGATCGAAATCGAAAAAGGCGATTCGCATTACGCCGCACGCTCCTTGGGTGCACGTCGGCGGCGCAACACCCAGGGCAGTAGCAGCCCCACCGTCGCCACCGGAGGCACCGCAGCGCAACCCGCGAACGAGCTCCCCGCAGCAAGCGCTTCAGCGGCTTCGCAACCATTGGGCACGCCGTTCTCGGGATACGCTTCGCAAACAAATGCCTGCGAACCCGAATCCAGGCTGCGCTTCTGTGTTTCGCCAATGGGCGCCGCGGGGTTCATGGTCGAGCCAGCAGCCAACGTGTGGTCCAGCCCCAGCACATGCCCAATTTCATGCGTCATCGTGTTCTCCAGATCGTAGGAAGTGCAGTCCGGCTGGGGGGGCCCGACGCACGGGGGGCCATCATTGGCGCTGAACGGAAACCCGGCAGTGTTCACCTCGACATCGGCGTCGAAAAGCCGGCCATCGCGAGGGTCATAGCTCGTTGTCGTCACGGCCAGGGTGGAACTGCCATGTTCCCAGCAGTCGTAATCGTTCGCACAGGTATCCCGCGCACGGCAGCCATCCTCCACCGGCACCACCGCAGCGCATATGCGCTCGCGAAAGAGAACGACGTTTTCGTTGTCCACGCTGCCCGGAATGTAGCCCGCAGTACGTGAAGCGGTTCGGGCACCTTCGGCAAGCGTCAAGCCGCTGCAACTGTCCAGTGCACTCCCCCAGCTTCGAATCGAGCGGCTCACGGCGTCGAGCTCGCCTTCGCCCGGAATGTCCGCAGTACCGGCGGCCGCCTGCTTCAGCACCAGCACATCACCTGTCCAAACCAAGCAGGCCGAAGTCACATCGAGTCGGTCAACACGACTCCTCACGTAGGGCGCATCGGTCGTTTGTCCCAGAAGAAGCGCGGCGATGGCCAAAAGCGATGACCTCATGGGCGCGATGTCACCGCGCGCACCTGCGCACGCAATGCCTCCAGCGACTGTTCCTCGACCGGCTTGACGGGCTGCACACGTGACTTCGACACAAGGGTCGACGCTCCCAGAGACTCTGGCAAAACTTTCAGCCCCTTCGCGTCTTTCACCACGCGGTACTTGCCCTGCGCCATGCCGGTCACGCGGTAGCTTTGGGGCGCGCCACGCTCCAGAAAAACAACGACGTCCTCACCTACAGTGAAAGCAGCCACGCCGTCGACCCGCTGGGCGAAGTCCTCCAGCACACCACCTGGCTGGACGATGCGAACCACGCTTTGCGCTTTGCCGTGCCAGACTTCGGCGACTTCGACATCCACGTGCGTGAAAAGCCTGGCGCCGTCTTCGCTGAAAACGGTTTTCTTTTGCACCACGCGCCCGCGCACGACGGCTTCTGAGCGCTGAGTCAAATCGTACACGCTCTCCTGAACCAGAGTCGTTCCACACAGAAAAAGGCTCAGCCCAGCCAGAACACGGTGCACGGGCGAAAGGGTAGCCAACCTGCGGCCGCTCTGCTATCGGCCAGCCGTCATGAACCGCCCTCCCCGCGTTCGATTCGCACCCTCTCCTACCGGGTACTTACACATTGGGGGAGCGCGAACCGCCCTGTTCAACTGGCTTTATGCGCGGCGATTCGGCGGAACATTCGTGTTGCGCATCGAAGACACGGACCGCGAAAGGTCGACGCCTGAGTCGGTCAAAGCGATTTTGGATGGCCTGGAATGGATGTCTATCGACTGGGACGAAGGCCCTGACGTCGGCGGCCCCCATGGTCCCTACTTTCAGACCGAACGCCTGGCGCGGTACCGCACACACGCCGACGCCCTGATTGCCCAAGGCCACGCCTACACCTGCGTCTGCACCAAAGAAGAGCTCGACGAACGCCGTTCCGTTTTCGAGCGTCAAAAGCGCCCGTATAAATACGAGGGCACCTGTCGAAACCGCCCAGACAGCGCCGGCAAGCCCGGGGTCGTGCGTTTCAAGATGCAGGAGGGCGAAGGCAGCTTGTCGTTCGTCGACAAAGTGATTGGGAAAATCACCAAGGCATACGCCGACCTCGACGACTTCGTCATGCTGCGTGCCGACGGCGTCCCGCTCTACAATTTTGGCTGCGTCATCGACGACCACGAGATGGACATCACGCTCGTTGTGCGCGGGCAGGAACACATCAACTCCACGTTTCCGCAGCTGATGCTTTACCGCGCGCTGGGCTGGGAACCCCCCGAGATGGCGCACCTACCTCTGATTCTGGGCAAGGACCGCGAGAAGCTTTCCAAACGCCTGCACCCCGAAGCCGACGTGATGCTGCATGCCAAGAACGGCATTCTTCCTGAGGCACTGCTCAATTTCATTGCGCGCCTGGGCTGGTCACACGGCAACGAAGAGGTCATCTCGAGGGAGCAGATGGTCTCTTGGTTCGACTTTGACCATGTCGGCACGACCTCCGGTGTGTGGAACCCCGACAAGCTGATGTGGCTCAACCAGCATTACTTGAAATCTTTGCCAGCGGACGACATCGCGGCGCGGCTGGTGCCATTTTTGGAGCGCAAAGGTTTTACGGCCAATGGCGACGCTCGCCTGGCTCCCATCGTTGTGGCCACGCGGGAACGTACAAAGACATTGGTCGAAATGGCCGACATGGCTGCTGTGTTCTTTGCCAAGGGTGTCACCCTGGACGAAAAAGCAGCGGCGAAGCACCTGGTCGGCAATGGCCGGAATTACCTGGCCGCTGTGCGGGAAGCCTTGTTGCCGGTTTTGGACTGGCGCCCGGAACCTTTGGAGGATGTCGTCAAGAAGGTCGCCGAGTCGCTGGGTACTGGCATGGGCAAAGTCGCGCAACCGGTTCGCGTGGCCGTCACCGGAAGCACCATCAGCCCGGGCATCGGGGACACGCTTGCGCTGATTGGGCGTGAACAGGTGCTGGAGAGAATCGACGCGGCATTGGCGTCGCGGTGAGTTTCAACGAACGGCAAGAACATCGGCAGACCGGCGCCGGTCGAGCTATGAACTTCTTGTCATTTCAGCAAGAATCTGTTCGGGACGATCGGCAAAAACATCGGCAACGTAGGGAGTGCGAATGACTCTTGAAACCCCCGCTCGCATCGAACCTGCTCGAATCGTACGACGAGGAACTCACCAGCGTTGTCGCCGAACTCGCCTCACGGGCCCACACCCTCGGTTCGAAGCTTCATCCGACTACTGCGATGAGCGCCGCAGAGCTCGTGCGCGTGATGAATTGCTACTACAGCAACCTCATCGAGGGTCACACCACGCGGCCCCGCGACATCGAACGAGCACTTTCGAAGACTTTCGATACGGACCCGGATCGACGCAACCTTCAACACGAAGCAGTCGCGCACATTCGCGTGCAGCGCGACGTCGACTTGCACTTTGCGGCCGGAACGCTCGCCGAGCCTGCCTCCCGCGAGTTCATTCGATGGTTGCACCGCACGTTTTACGAGGGCGCTCCGGAGGCATTCCTCCATGTCGAGGGCGACGGACGCTCGGTTAAGATGGTACCGGGCGATTTCCGGAGCCGTCCAGAGCACGACAACGCGGTCGGCCGCCACATTCCGCCTTCAAGCACGCGCGTGGATGATTTCATGAAGTATTTCGAATCTCGCTATCGTTTCGAAGGCACCCCCACCGCAGCACGCATCGTCTCCATGGCAAGTGCGCATCGGCCCCTTCCGCCATTTTTCCCAAACGAAGCGCCGTTTGGCGGAATTGATTCGCAGTCAGCGGACACAGCGGATTGTGAAAGTTCCAATGCACTTCGGCCTCGGCGGCCGGCAAAAGCAGCACCCAATCCGCGATGCGCTGTTCCA
>JBJXGM010000014.1:0-43146 GCA_046155985.1 Myxococcaceae bacterium
AGACCCAAGGTGCAGTCGAGCACTTCATCGCCAGGCCAAAGCTGTGCCGCGCGCAAAAAACGATCGTCGTTCGCGCCGGCATCCAGCCCTTTGAGCCGCAGCTGCGCGAGCCCGGGCGAGTAACGAAGCGTTCCGCGCGAATCTGCCAAACTCCATTGCGGCGGTTCCCACACCAAGAGCGCGTCCCAACTTTTCAGCAGCGTCTCCAGACGTTCACTTCCGCGCTCGACGTAGGGCACGCGCCACTGCGCCGCCGCTGCATGCGCAATGGCCCGCGCTTCGCGCGCGGCTTGAGGACGGGTCGTGATCCCCAGGCGCACTTAGGCCCCCGCTGCGCGAGGCGCGCTGCGCGGATCATGGGCGACCACCACGCGGTTTCGTCCGCCATGTTTGGCGCGATACAGACTCTGGTCCGCCAATTCGACGAGCTTCTCTTTGTCGTCGCCATGATCGGGGCATGTCACGACACCAATCGACAGTGTCACTTTGATGGGGCCCTGCTCACTGTGAAAAACATGGCCCAGCACCGCCTCGCGAATGCGTTCGGCGATGACCCGCGCCCCTTTGACATCTGTTTCGGGCATCAGCAGCGCGAACTCTTCGCCGCCGTAGCGCGCCACGCTGTCGGTGTCCCGTGCTTGCTCGCGCAAGATGGCGGCAATCCCTCGAAGCACCCCATCGCCTGTGGGGTGTCCGTAGGTGTCATTGACCGACTTGAAGTGGTCGATGTCCGTCAGCAGCAATGAACATTGCCTGCCGTAGCGACGCGCCTGGGCCAACAGCTCTTCGGCCCGTGCTTGAAATGCGCGGTGGTTCATGACGCCGGTGAGGCCATCGGTCGTTGCCATCTTCTCCATCTGTGCGTACAGCTGCGCGCGCAAAAGGGCCTGCGCCGCTTGCGATGCCACCACCTCGAGCATGCGCAGCGCATCGTCGTCGAGCACGCCACGCTTTCGCGAACCCGCAACCAAGGTGCCCAAAATGCGTTCGCCCGCGCGCATGGGGAAGATCTTGAGCGATGCGAGGCCGCGCACTTGCATCTCGTCGTCGAAAATCACCTGACGGTCCATCGCACCAATGTCTCGACCGGGCAGGGGCGCGCCGTACCGAACAACGTTGGCCACCAGACCATGGTTGTCCGCAAATGCTCGGCCCTCGAGCGCTTGGCCCGCATTGGCCACCCCGGTCATTCTCACAATCACATGTTGTCGCCGGTCGTTTTCTTCGCTCACCATCGTGACGGCGCAGAAGTCCACTTGCGCAAGCTGCCGCGCGCTTTCCATCACCGCCCCAAACACCTGCTCCGGGCTTCCCGCGCGGTTGAGCTCTTCCAGCGCGCGAAAAAATCGGTCTTTCTCGTCGCGGGCCTTGCGGATGTATGTGACGACCCGTTCGCCTTCCATCGCGCGCCACACTTGCGACGCGACGGCTTTGGCGAGGTGTTCGTCGTCTTCGGTAAAAGCTGTTTCCTCGAGCCGGTCGACTACCAACACCCCGCGAACAGTGCCGCTGGGCTCTGAAATCGGAACGGCCATCAGGCTTCGAATGTCGCGCTCAGCCTCGTAGTAGCTCACACCCCGCAGCGCAGTGGGGTTCGACAGTCGGACCGGGATGGCGCGCTTGACCACGCTGCCCAAGGCGCCTTCGCCTGCTGAAAACCTCTCGCGCGAGACCCCGTCGTCCTCGCTTCGGCAATCGTAGAGTCGCAGCGACTGTTCGTCGGCACTCAACAAGAAGACCGCGCAGGCGTGGGGCTTGAGTGCCGCCTCGATGACTTCCAGCGCGGAACCCACAGCGCCTTCGACTTCGCTCACGGACGCCAAGAGCCACTTTTCCTGCGCGGCCATCCCCGGGAAGCTGTCGTGGCTGCCAGAACTCGCCAGCCGAAAAGCGCGCGCGCGTTCTTCGACCTCGCGCAGCCGTTTCTGGACGGCTTCGCCCTCGGCCTTCTTCGCCAACGCCAAGCGCGATGCCAACACCCAGCGATACAGTCCCGCGAACAAGAGGAAGAAAGCCGCGTGCGTCGCGAACGCCACCGGATCCGACACGGGGGGTGCCAGCGTCAATACGCCATCGAACACCAGCGCGACGCCCAACAAAATCCAGCCCGACGACCAAGGCAGAAAACCCACCGAAAACGCCATCAACAAATAGACAAGGGGAAACAGGAGATTCCCGCTGATCGCGACAATCCAAAACGTTGCGGCAATGAGCGACGCACCCAACTCCAAGTCATCGCGAACGCGCGCGGGTGCGCGCGTGAGGCGTCGCCGCGCCCGCCGGTACACCGTGGCGCCGACGCTTCCCAGGAGCACCAGCAACGCCAAGCCCGTGCGCCATTCGAAAATGTCACTGGGCGCTACAGGACGCAGCGCCAACAGCACGAGAGAGGTTGCGACCGCCGCCCCGGGAATTCCTCGAGCGAGCATCCGCATCCATCGTCGCTGCATGGGATTACTCCAAGTTCAAAACAATCTCGCCAGGGCGAACGAACCCCAATTCTTCCCGGGCGGCGCGTTCGATGGAAGCGAGATCTTCCCGAAGTGCACGAACTTCGCGTTCCAACACGCGATTGCGCACAGCGAGGTCTGCGTTCTTCGTCTCCAACGCGCTCACCTCGGCAGAAAGCTTTCCATAGCGTCGAAAGCCATCGGCATCAGCGAGCGAGACGCCCACCAAGACGGCCGCAACCAGCAGCACGCTCCAACGCCAAAGACGACGCTTCACTCGCACAAAAATACCGTACCAGCGGCAATCGATCCGGCAAGTAACGGGTTACGGACTCAGCGCACGGTCCATCGCCTGCCGCAAGTCGGCCTTGCTGACCACGCCAGAGAACTCGAGCCGCACCCTGCCCGTCGGGTCTCGCAAGACTGTCGTCGGGAGCGATTTGGGACGCTCCTCCGGGCGGGCAGCCCTCACCGGGAACGGCAAACGTGCATGCTCGGCAAAGGGCACAAGAACGATGTCGCCCTCCAGATCAACCCCAGCTGCCTCGAACGCTACGGTGTCTTTTCGCTCGGAATGCAACGCCCGAACGACCTCGAGGTGCGCCAAGCACGGGAAGCACCACGTAGCGAAGTAGACGCTCAACGTGGGCTGGTGTTGGCGGTCGGGCGTCGGCACAGCCCGTGGGCCGGCCCAAGGCCCAGGCTGGCAGGCCCCCAAGAGCAGCGCCAGCACAACGACGGCCGCCTTCATGCGTCGGCTTGCCGACATTTGGAACAGAGCCCGTACAGCTCCATCTTGTGCGACGTCACGCGAAAGCCGTGTTTTCGAGCGACCACTTCTTGCAATTGCTCGATGCGATCATTCTCGAATTCCACGATGGTGCCGCACTGCGTGCAAATCAGATGATCGTGGTGATGACGGCCGGCGGTGGACTCGTAGCGCGTCTGCCCATCTCCGAAATTTCGCGCCGCTGCCAACCCACTTTCGCTGAGCAGTTTCATCGTCCGGTAGACGGTCGCGACGGACACCTTGGCATCCTGCTGGCGCGCCTTGTTCCAAACGTCTTCCACGGACAAATGACCTGTCGCGTCGAAAAACGTGTCGATGATGAGTGCCCGCTGCCGCGTGTTCTTTAGCCCGCGGTCGACCATGAACTTTTGCAACGCCGGGTCTGTGCTCCACTTCACGGAAAGCGCTCCTTCCACGCTTTCACCGCTTCCGCCGACGTCGGGGCGCCAAAGTCTTGTCCCGCAATGCGGACCAACGAACGGTGCGCTTGCTCCCGAACACGCGGGGCGCGGTCCTCCAACGCGGCGACGAGGTGCGGCGCATAGCGACCAGACTCTGGACGCAGTGGCGCCACTTCCGCCGCCATTGCCCGGACGCGCGCATCCCGATGGTGCATGAGCGCCATCACGTCATCGACCGGATCGACGTGCCGAGCACGCACCCCAGGCAAGAGCAGTGTGAAAATCAGCACGGCGGCGGCGATTTGGAAGAAGGCCTTGTAGACAGGGTACTTGCCTGCTCGCGCCAAGCCCAGCCGATAGAAAGCAAACACGCCCACGAAGACCAAGAACACCCATGGCGCAATTTGTTCCACCCTTGCCGGCAATGCCCCAGGGTATTCACGCCCCCAAAGCGCAAGCGCGAACGCGCCGAACAGCAGTCCATACAAGAGCCCAACGACGCGTGGCCCAAGGCGCACGCCGCCCCATTCTGGGGGGGCTTCCTCGCCGCCGTTTGCGGATGGTGTCTTGGTGTTGTGAGCTTTCATTGACAGGTGAACGAATCAAACGATAGGAGCAAGCGCCATTCGATACGAGGCTTTTCAGGAATTTGGTGGTTATGCCCATCTACGAATACCTCTGCGAACGCTGCGGGAAAACAACTGACGTGCTTCAGAAGATGGACGATCCGCCGCCGGAGGCCTGCGAGCTTTGCGGCGCGAAGGGCGCGCTGTCCAAAGCCGTGAGTCGCGCCAGCTTCGTGCTGAAAGGTGGCGGCTGGTACTCGGACTTGTACAGCTCCAAGAAACCTGGCGGCAGCGCCAAAGAGGGCTCGGGTGAAAAGTCCGAAGCCTCCTCGGCGAGCAAGCCTGCGGCGAAGGCGGACGCGAATCCCGGGGCGAAGTCCGAAGCCAAATCTGAAACCAAGTCCGAAACCAAGTCCGCCAGCGCGACCCCTGCGGCGCCGTCCACCCCCAAGCCCACCCCTTCCTCCAAATGATCCGCTCTCTTTTGCTCCTGATGGCGTCGGCCGTGGTGGCTTCGAGCTGCGCTTCTCACACGCGTTTGCAGCCTGAGGAACGCGGTCACGCTGAACGACTCCTCACCGGCGCGCGTGGGCCCCGCTTTTTGCGGTTGTCGTATTACGTGATGCCCTTCTTCGGCGATGCGACGAAGCGCTTGCTCTCGGCCCTGCCACCCGAAGAGGTGCGTTTGCTTAACCACCCCAATGGCACAGCAGTTGTTCCGTCGCCCATTCAGCGAATTCTGCCGGCTGGAACAAAAATTCGCGTGGCCGACGTGGAATTCCCGACCGGGTTCGCTGTTCAACGGCGCGTTCCGTACACGCCGCGCACGCGCACGTGGGTCACCCTCCATGTTGAAGGAGAGCCCGCCGAACCCGCGTTGGTGCTTGTGCTTCGCGATTCGCTGAAGTCGGTCGATGACGTCTTGGCTGAAGTGGAACGCTACTTGTCGGCAGAAAGCCCCAGCACGCAGCTTGAGGCCTATGGCGCGGGCACGCGCGAAGCCATCGCGGGCAAACGGCTGATGTCCGACATGCCCATCGATGCGCTCGAGAGGGCCTGGGGTTACCCTGAGCGAAAAGACATTCGCTACAAAGAAGGTGTTCGCGAAGAAACTTGGCTGTACCCGGGCGGAAAGCGCAGCGTCTTTGTGGCCGACGGTCGCGTTGTGCGTTGGGAAGGCTAGCCCCTACCCGGCTGGGCGCGGTCTGAAGCGGTTTCGCTTCTTGGGCCGGCTGCGATCGGCTTCACGCGCTTCGCCTGGCCTTGAGAGGCGCGGAATGTCGCCCACCATCACGGGCCAATACTCCGCGGTCTTCAATGCCGTCACCAAATCGTCTTGGGTTTTCACTGGCGCCTTGAAAAACGTGGCCCCACGCCCGACTTCGTCGACCGATTCCCGCGCATCACTCCCGCCGACACAGCGAACGCGCAGAGTATTCGCCGCTTCCAGCGCCAGGTCGTTGGCCACTTGCCGCGCGCGCGCGTTGTAGCCCTCGATGGCGCAGACAGTGTCTTTGAGCGCCAGCACATGGTCGAGCATCGGGTGCGAAAACTCCCGGTCGTAGGGGCGCGCCGCGACAATGGCCGCGCCCATCGCTTTGACGCGGGGCAGGCATTCCTCGGCGCTCCAGGGCCGCTCACGGTTGCTGCCCCAAAGCTGCACGGGATCAGCCACCTTGTCTGGGTCCGGAAAGAAACAGAGGTACTGGCCTTTGTCGGTATTGAGCTCAAGTCCCACAAACACGAGAACGGCAGACTTCTCACCGAGCGCCAAGAGCTCGTCGCACCCATCCTGCGTGTTCGTTTCGGTGAAAGCGACGCCAGCGAGTCCATGACTTTGGGCGCGATCCAGCACCGCACGCGGTGAAAGGTCGCATCCCATCGACAAGTGAGAGTGCGCGTGAAGGTCAATCAACATGTGGGCACTCCTCTATGCGAAGAGACGCCCAAAAGGCCAGGGCAACACAGCAGGCTTTCTGCGACGCCCCGCCAGCGGTAGAATGCCCGCGCGGTTCGGCGTCAGGGGGCGACGTGTTTACGGGAGTCAAAGTGTTCAGTGCGACAAAGGCAAGGGAGCGAGAGGAGTTGGGCGAAAACGTGACGCGCTGGCTTCGAAACAACCCTGACTTGGAAATCGTCGACAAGGTCGTGCGCCAGTCGAGCGACAACGAGTTTCACTGCTATTCGCTCCTGCTCTTCTACCGGAACGCCAAGTCCAGCGTCTGAAACACGCCCCCATACCCCGTCACGAGATGACCTTGCACCGCGCCAGCGTCGCTGAAGATGAACTTCGTGCGATCATCGAACTTCGGCACGCCGATCCTCACCATGTGCTGGGGGCGCACCCCATCGCTTCTGGCGTTGTGGTGCGCGCATTTCGCCCCAACGCGAAAGCGATCGACGTTCGGCTTTCGGATGGCAAACGCGTTTCGGCAAAGCAACCTTTGCCGGGGCTTTTCGAAGCGCAGCTCCCGGGAAGCCTGTTGCCCCTGGCCTACACGCTGTGCGTGGCGTACCCGAACGGGGTTTTCGTCGAGCTCGACGACCCCTACCGGCACCTCCCCACGCTGGGCGAACAAGACCTCTATTTCGCCGGCGAGGGTCGCGACGAGCGCCTCTGGCAACACTTTGGGGCGCACCCCAAAACCCACGGGGGCGTCGCAGGTGTCGCGTTCGCAGTCTGGGCACCCACTGCCCGCAGTGTTTCTGTCGTCGGGGACTTCAACGGCTGGGATGGCCGGATTCACACGATGCGCTGCATGGGGAACGGCTTTTGGGAGCTGTTCGTTCCGGGCGTTCGAGAAGGCACGCGCTACAAATTTGAGATTCGGCCCAGCGCAGGCGGGCCGCCGCTGCTGAAGGCGGACCCCCTCGCCTTTCGCGCCGAACACCCGCCGAACACCGCATCCGTGGTTCATGAACTTTCGCGGTATTCCTGGAATGACGCGCAATGGATGGCAGCGCGAGGGAAGCACCAGCACCCCGATCGTCCACTCAGCATCTACGAAGTCCACCTGCCATCGTGGCGGCGCATTGTTGAAGAAGGCCATCGGCCGCTGACCTATCGCGAAGCCGCACCGCTCCTCGTCGAGCACTGCACAACCCTCGGTTTTACACACGTTGAGCTGCTGCCCATCACCGAACACCCTTACGGCCCCAGCTGGGGCTATCAAGTGACGGGCTACTTCGCGCCAACAGCCCGTCACGGTACGCCCGACGATTTTCGTTTCTTCGTCGACCACCTGCACCAAAACGGCATCGGTCTCATCCTCGATTGGGTGCCGGCACACTTCCCGCGCGATGCGCACGGCCTCGCCAGATTCGATGGCAGCGCGGTCTATGAGCATGCAGACCCACGTGAAGGCGAGCATCCCGATTGGGGCACGCTGGTGTTCAACCTGGGTCGGCACGAGGTGCGAAACTTCCTCTTGGCGAGCGCCCTGTTTTGGCTGGAGGAGTACCACGTGGACGGCCTGCGCGTGGACGCGGTCGCTTCGATGCTCTATCGCGACTACAGCCGGAAACCCGGCGAATGGGTTCCCAACCGATGGGGCGGGCGCGAAAACGAAGAGGCGATTCGCTTTTTTCAAGAGCTCAACAGCGTCGTCGGCCTTCGCTATCCCGGCGTCTGGATGATTGCCGAGGAGTCCACCGCATGGCCCAAAGTGTCCGCGCCCACACATGAGGGCGGCCTGGGCTTTCACTACAAATGGAACATGGGCTGGATGCACGACACGTTGAACTACTTCTCAAAGGACCCCGTCTACCGACGGCATCACCACAATGAGCTGACGTTCGGCCTCTTGTACGCGTTTAGTGAACGCTTCATCCTCCCGCTTTCACATGACGAAGTCGTTCATGGGAAAGGCTCTCTCTATGGCCGCATGCCCGGCGATGGGTGGCAGAAGCGTGCGAACCTCCGCGCGCTCTTCGCCTGGATGTGGGCGCACCCCGGCAAGAAGCTGCTTTTCATGGGCGGCGAGTTCGGACAACACGGCGAGTGGGGTCACGACCGAAGCCTGGATTGGCATCTGATGCGGGATCCAGGACATGCGGCTTTGGCCCACTTGGTGTCGCGGCTCAATCACTTCTACCGAAGCACGCCGGCACTGTTCGAACACGACGACTCCCACCATGGCTTTCAATGGTTGCAGGCGGATTCGGCCGACATGAACGTGTACGCCTTCGTCCGCCGTGCGAAAGATGGCTCGCCGCTCGTTTGTATTGCGAACCTCTCTCCTGAAGTCCGTCCGGATTACCGCGTGGGCGTTCCCCAGGCAGGCCCCTGGCGGGAAATGTTGAACACCGACGCCAGTGTGTTTGGCGGCTCCAATGTCGCCCACGAACGCGATGTGATGGCGACCGTTTCGCCCTGGAACCACCAGCCTGCGTCCGCGCTTCTCAGACTTCCGCCCTTGGCAGTGGTCTGGCTTCAGCCGGCGTAAGTGCCCAAGCGAGTCACGTAGTCAGCAGGCAGCCCGGCGCCTTTTGCCCCGCGCACCAACGCTTCGACAAACCGCGCGCTGATGGCGCCGTCTTGGCTTTGACGCTCCGGTCGCGTCGTGAAGGCGGTCGCTGTCTGCCGCTCGCCCTTCACCATCACCGACACCTCGCGCTCAACACACATGTGCGTGATGAATCCTTCTTTGTGCTGGATAATGGGCCAGTCGCGCGGCGAAATTCGAAAAACGCGTCCCCAGACGCTCTGGCCCTTCGCGTCGGCCAAACCCGCCACTCGCCCACCCCACCAGCGCGATGGAAAATCAAAAACCAGCTCGACGTCGCTCGCTTGCGCCAGCTCGCCCTCGGGCAACGCGAAGGTTTCATAGCCGTGTTGCGCTTTCCATTCGTTAAATGCTTCGCGGTCCAGAATGGTGGAGTACGCAAAGTAGAGGCATGCCGGGCCGTCTTTCGCTTGCTCGCGCGCGCGCATGACTTGGTCGAAGTGAGCATCCATACCTTCTCGGATAGCGCCCGCGCCTGTGTGCTGGCAAGGCGAGATGCGCGCCACTTCATACATTTCGCCGGCGCAACGCGCGTGAAACACTCCGCGCCCTCTCGTGACCCAGAAAACTTCTCCCATCCCTCTTCGTGTCTCTCTTCGTGCCTCCACTTGGGAAGCCGTCGGCGCTGAAGTCCTCACCGCTTGCGTCGGCAGTACCGTGCTCACCGCCTGGGCGATTCATTTGGGCTTAAGTCCGCTCGCGTTGGCAGCGCTTGCGGCCGCGCCCCACTTGGCCCAGGTGCTGCAGTTTCCCGCTGCGTGGATCACCACGCTGTCGGGCTACCGGCGAACGACGCTTGTTTCATTGAGTGCCGCGCGACAGGTCTACTGGGGTCTTGCGGTCCTGCCCTGGCTTGATGTTTCGGTTTCGACTCAGCGCTGGATGCTGCTGTGCATCGCTGGCGCCGCGGCGACTTTGGGCGTTGTCGGCAACAACGGTTGGGTCGCTTGGATGGGTGAGCTCGTTCCCACGCGTCTGCGGGGACGCTACTTCGCCAGGCGAACAGCGGTGGGTGCCCTGTCTGGCGCCTTGGCGTCACTCCTGGCAGGCGCACTGTTGGATGCTGCAGCAGCTCGTGGTCAGGCGGGATTGGTTCTTTCACTGCTCGGGCTTGTGGCTTGCACGGTCGGTGCCTTCACCACGTTGATGCTTGCACGAAAAGGCTGTCCGGCACCTCCTGCGGCGGCACCACCGACGTGGGCATCGACCGTCGCAGTACTACGAGACGCCAACATCCGTCCCGTTCTCCACTATCAAGCCGCCTGGCATTCCGCGATTGGCTTCTCGAGCGCGTTTTTCGCGCTGCACTTGGTGGACAACCTGGGATTAGGGTTTGTTTTCGTAGCGCTCTACCACGGCATACTTCACGCCACGCGCATGTTCAGCGTGGGCGTTTGGGGGGGAGCTGTTGATCGGTTCGGCACCAAGCCCGTCCTTGTCGCCTGTTCCATCGGACTCACGCCTCTCCCGCTGCTTTGGCTCGCGCCAGCGCCTTTGCGCGCGTTGATTCTGCCATTCGATGCTGCGATTGCGGGCACACTCCTCGCCGGACACGGGCTTGCGATGCTGACACTTCCGCTCGCGTTTTCACCGCGTGCCCAGCGACCGTTCTATGTTGCGACTTTCAGTGCGGTGGGCGGTGTGGCCCTTGCGCTTGGCGCCGCGGTCGCCGGGCTTTTGGCGCACTTGCTCCCGGTGAGCCTCGTTTTGGGCGGAGCGCGGTTCTACGGCCTCGAAGTCTTGTTCGTGATTTCGGCAGTGCTGCGCGCGTCGGCAAGTTGGCGCAGCGCGCACCTTCTGGAACCTCGAGCCAAGCCCACCGCAGACCTCATGCGCTGGATGCAGCTTGGGGCGAAAGAGCGCCTGGCCGGCGTGCGCTTCGCCGCGATGATGATTCGGCGTTAGCGCCGGTGCGCCGAATACGCCTTTCGACCACCCCGCACGAGCGGCCGGTCGGCGATGGTGCCACCGACCATCAAGCTGGCCATCTCGACGCAGCGGTCGGTCAGCGCCCGGGCGCCTTCGCGCAGCGCCTGGCTCTCCGCCACTTGGCGCACGTTGTTCTCCATGTCTTCGGCGCTCCACCCGCGCGAATGGGCAATGTACGGGAACTGCGGAAACTGCACGCCCAGCTCAGCGAAGAAGCCAAGCATCTGCCCTGCGGTGCCCTGAACGTTGTCTTGGCCACCGGTAATGATGAACCCGGCGGCTTTGTTCTTGAGCAAATGCCGGCCGGCGATGGTTTCTTGGTTTTGGATGCAGTTCATCCGTTCAACCATTTTGAAATAAAGACTGCTCGCCGCGCCCCAGCGAATCGGCGTGGCAATCAGGTACACGTCAGCCCAATGCACGAGCGCCTCATAGACTTGGTCGAGCTGGTCGCTGGCGTCCATCTGCGTGATGCTGCAGGGCCATGTGCAGGCGCGCGCGGACTTTGAATAGAACCCTTCACACGAACGAAACTTCAAATCGCGCAAACGAATCAAACGTGTTTCACAGCCCGACGCTTTCCCCTGCACGAGCGATTCCTCCAGCAGACTTTCGGATGTGCTGAAGCGCTCATGCCCGGCCGTCATCACCGTGGCCGAAATGCCGACGATGCGAATCGGGCCGTCTTCTCGCTTGGGTGGCCTCGCCAGGGGGTGTGGCGCATGTGGCTTCTTGTGTCTTGGCGTGGCGTGCGCCAAATCGACCAGCACTCGACCGCCCTCCACCTTTGTTGGATAAGTCGGAACGGCATCGGCCTCGAAACCCGGCTCGCCTCGCCCCGTCGCGTGGTGAAACTTCCAGTAGTGCCAAGGGCACTCGACGTATTCACCGACCAAGCGCCCGTCACCCAGCGGCCCGCCCACATGGTTGCAGGCACCCGAAATCGCGAAAAACTGCCCGCCCCGAAAGCTCAGCGCAATCGACGTCTTCTTCGCAAAGACAGTCTGCAGCTCTCGCTTCGAGAGCTCGGCAACGTCGCCAATATCAAACCAGTCCGCGTTTGTTTCTTCGCTGGGCATCGACCGCGAACCTAGGCCCTCTGCCACGCCAACGCACGTGCGAACGGAGGTCGGTTGTTAGCCGGAGATCGGAACAGCGCGCTTAGCGGGGTGCGAATTCGCGCATGACCTGCAGCACCCACGGACGGAACTGATCCGGAGGGACTCCCTGCCACCGTGCGACGGTTTCAAGATTCTTACCAATGTTGTCGCGCATCTGATTGTCATAGACCCACAGTCGAATCTCATCGTCGGTCGCCACGCCTTGCGCGATCCGACTGAGCAGCCGGAACTGCGGAAGCTGCCGGCGCTCAAGCTTCTTGAGTCGGACCATCGGATCCACCTTCAACTCCGCGGCGTGAACAGCGCGGTATGCGCTCTCCCCCCGGTAGGCTTTCACCTCCATGTCCGCGATGTACCCTGCGTTCCGCTGGATGAGGGTGGATATCCTTGTCGTTGCCTGATCAAGCGGTAGCCGTTGTGGGTTGGTGCGAAGAGCGTCGAACTCCTCTATCTCCGCGTCGAGGGTCGCGCTGTGCGTTTTTTGCGGTTCAGCGTTGTGAAACAACTCGTGTGCCAGCGCGTCCTCGAGCTCGTCGTCGTCCCAACTGAGCAGCGCCAAGTCAATCATCGCGAGCCCACCCGTGGACGGTTCGGCCTTCATCGAAACGGACGTACCACTCCCAAAGCGCAGATGAGTCCCCGCCTCGAGGTTTTTGATCATCAGGCGCGCTGCACGCCCGTAGTCGGGGGGCGCAACGAAACGAGAGGGTGGACGCTGGCGACGCTCGACATTCCTTGCCGCGGTCAACAGTCGAAGTCGGAGCGATTCTTCGCGGGGATCAGCCCTCACTGGGTTCACCGGCTTCGTTCCACGAGCTCGTTCCTGGGCCTCGGCGCCGCCAGAAAAGGGCAAGGCGGCGAGGCTTGCACCGGCGAGCCTGATGAAACCTCTGCGTGAAATACCGACCATCACGACGTTATCGGTCTCACCGGCGCTCAGGTTGTGTAACGCAGCTCGTCATTCAACCGCCCCACCCCTCTCGGAATAGCAGCTCATGCACGCGCGCGCGAATGTCGTCGCGAATCTCGCGCACCCTCGCCAAAGACTGGCCCTTGGGGTCTGCAAGCGGCCAATCTTCTCGAACGAGCCCAGGAACGTTTGGGCACGCTTCGCCGCAACCCATCGTGATGAGCAGCGTGGCACCCCGCGCCAATTCATCGGTCAATAGCTGCGGCTTGGCCAAGGACAAGTCGATGCCCAGCTCTTTCATCGCCGTCACGACTTCGGGATGCACGCGCTCGCCCGGCTGTGTTCCCGCAGACAGCGCCGTCGCCGCTTTCGCATCAGCCATTGCGTTGAACAACGCCGCACATCGGGATGCTGAAGGTCAGCCCGATAAACGATACGTTCGATTGCGGGATCAGAAGCGCGGGGCCAACGATGTGACGCCGAAAGTAGTGCCCCTTCAGGAACGCTTGTTTGGTGGCAACTTGTCTCCAAAAAAAACAAAAAGCCCCAGAACCGCTAGCGATTCTGGGGCTAGGCATGTTGGTCGGGGCGACAGGATTTGAACCTGCGACCACTTGCACCCCAAGCAAGTGCGCTACCAGGCTGCGCTACGCCCCGAGAATGACAGGCAAAAGGGTGCGCCCTTATGCCGCCATCGCACGCCGGGGGTCAAGCAGAGCCAGCGGGTGTTTCTACGCCCCGCTCGCGTCGTCGGATTCGCCGCCGTTGAGGGCGCTCTTCAAAACTTGGCTGGGCTTGAACTGCAGCACGCGGCGAGCGGAAATCTCAATCTCCGTACCGGTTTGCGGATTTCGCCCCACGCGCGCCTTCTTGTGGCGCACGATGAAGTTTCCGAAACCAGAGATTTTGACCTTGTCACCGCGCTCGAGCGTTTCTTTGAGCGTGTCGAAGACGAGTTCCACGATTTCGGCGGCTTCCTTCTTTGAAAACCCAACCTTCTCGTAGACGCCCTCGATGATGTCAGCCTTGGTCATGCACCCTCCAAAAAGACTGCGAATTCGCGATGATGAGAGCCGACCTGGGAAGCGGTGTCAAATAACCGCAACGACTCGGGAATTTAGGCGCGCAGCGCAGCGCCAAAACGCGCATGCACGGCGTCGACAATGCGCTGATGTGCGACGTTGACTTCAACGTCTTGCAGGGTCTTGTCCTGTGCACGGTAACGAATGGCAAATGCGAGATTTTTCCGCCCCTCGGGAATTTGAGCGCCCGTGTACTGGTCGAATAGGCGCACATCCTCCACCCATTCCCCACCCACCTCACGAATGGTGTGTCCCACAGCTTCGCTGGGCACTTCACGCGACACCACCACCGCCAAGTCACGCAAGACGGCCGGATGCCGCGGCAAGGGCGTAAAGGTTGGCACCAGCTCCGCAAGACCAAAGACGACGTCGGCGCGAAGCTCAAATAAGAAAGCCGACCCCAACAATCCCCGTGCACGAGCCAGCTTGGGGTGCAATTCGCCCAGGGTGCCCAGCAGTTCGCCCGATGGCCCAAGCACCTTTGCGCAGGCCCGCGGGTGGTATGGCGGCTGGTACGGCGCGGGAGGCTTCTCGAACGGCTCGTAGCGCACGCCGCGAATGCGCAAAGACGCCATCACCGCTTCGAGAGCACCCTTGGCGTCATAGAAATCGACTTCGACATCTGGCGCGGCCCAGGTGCGCCCGTCGCGACGCCCCCAAAGCAGGCCCGCGAGAATCCTCGGCTCATGCGCCACCGGCACAAGCCCTTGTCCGCCTTGCGCATTGGGCAGGTAGATGCGCCCCAACTCATACAGACGCAGCGAATCGACTTGGTGCCGAACGCTGAGTCCCAGGTTCTCCAGGAGGCCCGCGTAAAGCGTCGTGCGCATCACGGCTTGCTCTTGCGTGAGCGGATTGGTCAGCCGAATCGGCGAGCCGCCGACGTCAACGACTGTCGTGTCGACAAGCGCCGCTTCCGACACAAACGAGTAGTTCACCACTTCGTCGAAGCCAGCCCCCGCCAAGGCCGCTCGCGCGCGCCGTTCGGCGTCGGCCGCTGGGCTTTCACCCACGGCTTCGCTCGCCCCCGAAGGCAATGTTTCCGGAATGCGCTCGTAGCCGTAAACGCGCGCGACTTCTTCAACCAAGTCTTCTTCGCGTTCAACGTCGGGACGAAACGCCGGAATGCTCCAAAGCGACTGACCGGCGGCGTCGGCATCGAGCGCGAAACCCAACGTCTTGAGTGTTTGTCGAATTTGCTCCGGAGGCACGACGACACCCAGCAGCTCAGCGACGCGCGCATCTCGAAGCCCAACCGAACGGCCTTTTGGCAGTGCCGGAAAAACATCGACCTGCCCCTTTCGGACTTCGCCACCAGCAAGCTTGGCAATCAGTTCTGCTGCACGGGCCAAGGTTCGGGGTGGCGCAAACGGGTCTGCGCCGCGCTCAAAACGATGCGAAGCCTCGGTGTGAAGCCCATGGCGTTTGGCGCTGCGACGCACGCCGGTCGGCTCGAAGTACGCCGCTTCCAAGAGAAGCCGCGTTGTCGTGGCGCCAACTTCGCTGTCCCCGCCCCCCATGATGCCGGCCAGGCCTGTCGCCGCGCGTGCATCCGAAATGACCAGGTCGTCCGCATCGAGCACCCGCTCTTTGCCATCCAAGGTGGTCAGCTTCTCTCCAGCCCGCGCGCGGCGAACAACGATTTCTTGTCCTGCGACACGGTCGAGGTCGAACGCGTGCATCGGATGTCCAAGTTCCAACTGCACGTAGTTGGTGACATCGACGACGTTGTTGATGGCGCGAATGCCGCAGGCCTCCAGCCGCCGCGCCAGCCACGCCGGCGATGGCCCGACCTTGACGCCTTCAACAACGCGCCCCACAAACCTGAGACACCGGGCGTTGTCTTCGATGCGAATCTTCACGAAGCGCGAGGCTTCGGCGCCGCCTTCCGCCGGCGTTGCCGACGGCATGCGCAGCGGCAAGCCGAACAATGTCGCAATGTCTCTTGCGATGCCCAAGTGCGACAGCGCATCGGGACGGTTGGGCGTGACGTTGATTTCCAGCAACACGTCATCCAAGCCAAGCACCGCAGCCACGGGCGCCCCAACCTGTGCATCGGCATCGAGCAAAATCAGACCGTCGGTCTTTCCGAGGCCCAATTCATCGCCCGAACACAACATGCCGTGACTCGTGACACCGCGAAGCGCCGCTTCTTCGATTCGCTTGCCGCCCGGCAACACCGTTCCGACCGTCGCGAGCGCCACTTTGTCGCCCACTTTGAAATTCTTGGCGCCGCAAACGACCTGCAAAAGCCCCGAGCCCGCATCGACTTGTGTCACGCTCAATCGGTCGGCCTGCGGATGCGGCTTGGCCTCTTTCACCTGCGCCACGACAACGCCGCGCAAGCCTTCGCCTGGGCGCGAAACGCCTTCGACCTCAAGGCCTGCAAGAGTCAGACGTTCGACCAGCTTCTCAATGGGCGGCAGGTCGACAAACTCTGAGAGCCATCGCGTGGAGACTTTCATGAGAACTGCTCCAAGAAACGCGCGTCGTTCTCGAACATGCGCCGCAAGTCATCGATACGATGGCGCAACATCGCGATGCGTTCGATGCCCATGCCGAAAGCAAACCCTGTCACTTGGCTAGAGTCGTAGCCCGATGCAGCAAAAACGTTGGGATGCACCAACCCGCTGCCCAGAATTTCCAACCACCCGCTTTGCTTGCACACGCGGCAGCCCTGCCCGCCACACACCAGACAGGTAATGTCCATTTCGGCCGACGGCTCCGTGAACGGGAAATACGACGCGCGAAATCGGGTCTTCGTGGAGGTCCCGAACATGCCGCGCGCAAAGGCACTTAACGTCCCTTTGAGTTCCGCCAACGACACGCGCTTGTCGACCAGCAAGCCCTCAATTTGATGAAACATCGGCGTGTGCGTGAGGTCGGAATCGCAGCGGTACACTTTGCCCGGCATGACCGCGCGAATCGGCGGCTTTCGGGTTTTCATCGTCCGCACCTGCACCGGAGACGTGTGCGTGCGCAGCAAGACAGGACTTTGCGCGCCAGCCTTCAGCCAGTTGGCCTCAATGTAAAACGTGTCCTGCATGTCACGCGCGGGGTGGTCTTTGGGTAACCCCAGCGCTTCGAAATTGAAATAGTCGAGCTCAATTTCGGGGCCTTCGATGACTTCGAACCCCAGACGCTGAAACGTTCGGACGACATCGTCCATCGTCTGCGACACCGGGTGACGCCGCCCTGGCCGCCGCATCCGCCCAGGCAAAGTGACGTCGATCTTTTCGCCCGACAATTCGGCGTCTAGGGCGCGTTCTTCGGCGAGGCGTTTCTGCGCCTCAAGCAGCGACTCAATGTGTTGCTTCGCGACGTTCGCGGCCGCACCACGCGTCTTGCGCTCTTCCGGCGCCACGCTACCGATGCCCTTGAGGTACGCCTTCAACCGTCCCTGCTGGCCCAGGAAAGCAACTCGCACGGCCTCGACTTCACCGGGCGACATCGTCTGCTGGATGCGCGTCTCAGCCTCGTCGACGAGTTTGCGGAGTTCTCCGTCCAACTTCATCTTGTCGATGCTGTCCACGGTTCCTCCAGCCTACAGAAACAAGAAGAGGCGCGCGCCCAAAGAAGGCGGGCCCACCGCAAATGACGAAGCCGGCGTCCGCAGCGAGGGGATCCGTATCGGCAGCCCATTGACTTGTCGTGGAACCGGTCTAAGCGACCGTTCGTGATTCTCGATCGCCCGCCGAGTGGCGAAGCGAAGGAGACTTGAAAAGGGGAAGCCAGCTTCTTGAAGTCGCTTCCTCTGCGTCTAAGGAAATGACGCACTGCGGCCCGTCCCGGGGCGGGACGCACTGCGTTAAGCACTACCTCGCCGGGCCCTGAATGCTGCGACACGAAAAATGTCTTTCGAGAATCACGAACGGTCGTTTAGTTCTCGCCGCCGTTGTGGCCAAGCGACCGGAGTCGGAGTTGCTCGGGCTTTAGGCCGCCTTCACCAACGAGGCGATCGCGCTAAAGGCCGTCGGATCGACAATCGCCAAATCGGAAAGCATTTTCCGGTTGAGCGTCACTTTGGCCTTCGCCAAGCCCGAGATCAGCTTCGAGTAGCTCACGCCAGACAGGCGCGCGCCGGCGTTGATGCGCACAATCCACAGGCTTCGGAATTCGCGCTTCTTTCGCGCACGGTCGCGGCTTGCGTAGTCGAGCGCACGCTCGACCGCCTGGTTGGCGCGCTTGTAGCAATTCTTGCGGCGCCCTCGGTAACCCTTGGACAGCGCCAAAATTCGATTTCGGCGGCGACGTGCTTTGACACCTTTTTTGACTCGCATGACAACTCTCTACTTTCTGGCTGCTTTCTGACTGCTTTCTAGCGGCTTGGCCTTTGCCCTGACGTGCGCTTAGCCGTAGGGAAACATCTCTTTGATGACTTTCTTGGCGTCCATGTCGCGCAGGTGACCTGTTCCACGGTTTCGGCGGCCCTGCTTCGCCGTCTTCGCGTGGGTAAACAGGTGCTTCGCGAAAGCCCTCGCGTGCTTCACCTTGCCGGACTTCTTCACTTTCAACCGCTTCTTGGCGGAACTGCGCGTCTTGAGCTTCGGCACAACAGGAACCCTTTCATCGACTTTCGGGCAGCCTCTCTACATGAGCCTGCGCCGATTGCAAACCCCGGCGGCCGCCAAAACTGCGGCAAACACCCGCAGCTACGGAGACTTGGCCGCCATCTCGGCCGGCGGTGACTCAGGCCGTGGAACAGAACGCTCCTCGGCATGCCGTGCATCGCCCTTATGTTCCTTGTGTTCCTTGGCCTTTTTGCGCTCGAGTTCGAGAGCCTGCTGGCGTGCCTGTTCCCGAGCCCGCGCGGCGACCTTTGGATTGGGCGCCAGGATGATGAAGAGGTTCCGGCCTTCCATTCGCGGCGTTTGCTCGACGACACCGATGTCTTTGATGTCCTTGATGACATCGTCCAAGAGCGCCTGGCCCAGTTCGCGGTGGGTGATTTCTCGCCCACGGAACATGATGGTGACCCGTGCCTTGTTGCCCTCTTCCAGAAAGCGGCGCACGTTTCGGACTTTGAACTCGTAGTCGTGCTCTTCGGTCTTCGGGCGCATCTTCACTTCTTTGAGGTGCACCACGACCTGCTTCTTCTTGGCTTCGGAGGCGCGCTTCTTCTCCTCGTACTTGAACTTGCCGTAGTCCATGATCTTGCAGACAGGCGGCTTGGCCATGGGGTTGATCTCGACCAAATCGAGACCCGCCTGCTGAGCGGCTTCGAGCGCTTGATCAATCAAGAGGACGCCGAGCTGTTCGGCGTTAGGACCTACAACGCGGACTTCCCGCGCGCGGATGCGGCGGTTTGTTCTGTGATCACGTGCGATAAGAAACACCCTCCAACAAGGGATGATTTACATCCCGAAAAAAGAGCGCGGACAATAACGACCGGCCTCCCAGAGTCAAGCCGCACCGGCCTGGCGCGACGTCTCGGGCGAGAAAACCTTGTCGGGAATGGTCACTTCACGTGTCAGCAGTTCACGAAATTGGCCAAGCGGCATCTTCTTCAAGTCTTCCCCGCCATAGCGCCTGGGGGAAACCGCGCCTTCCTGCACTTCGTTGTCGCCGACGACGAGTGTGAACGGCACTTTCTGCATTTGCCACTCACGCACTTTGGCATTCATCGTGAGGCCGCGTTCGTCGACCTCGACCCGGAACCCCTCTGCGCGCAGTGAGTCGCCGACTTTCTTGGCGTACGGCAAATGCCGGTCGGCCACAGTCACCAGCACCGCCTGAATCGGCGCCAGCCATGCGGGAAACGCACCGGCGAAGTGCTCAATCAGAATCGCGATGAAGCGCTCAAATGAACCGAATACCGCCCGGTGAAGAACAACAGGCCGGTGCGGATGATTGTCTTCGCCGACAAACGTCAAGTCGAACCGTTCTGGGGCTTCGTAATCCAGCTGCATGGTACCCAGCTGCCAGGTTCGCCCAATGCTGTCGGACACCGCGAAGTCGATTTTCGGGCCGTAGAACGCACCGTCACCCGGCATGACTTGGTAGGGCAGCTTGAGCGCCTTCAGCGCCGACTCCAAAGCCGCCTCCGCGCGATCCCACTGGGCATCATCCCCCAGACGGTTGGGCGGGCGCGTGGCGAACTTCACTTCGTAGGTCAGCCCTACCGCCTGATAGGCGCGGTCCAACAGGCGAACAAAGCGCGCGACTTCGTCACTAATCTGTGACTCGGCGCAGTAGATGTGCGCGTCGTCCTGCGCAAACTGTCGCACGCGCGTCAGACCGCCGAGTGTACCGGACGCTTCGTTGCGGTGAAGCACATCTTGTGTGTGCAGGCGCAACGGCAAGTCACGGTAGCTGTGCTTCTTGAAGCCAAAGTACAAGTGATGCGACGGGCAGTTCATCGGCTTCAAAGAAAAGTCATGCGCCCGAGTCTCATTGTCGAGCACCAAGAACATGTTCTCTTTGTATTTGCCCCAATGGCCTGACGTCTCCCAAAGGGCTTTATTGAACAGAAGAGGCGTCTTGATTTCGACGTAGCCATCCTCTCGCGTCAGGCGTCGCATCCAGTCCGACAACACCTGGTAAACGGTCGTCCCCTTCGGCGTCCAAAACACGGCGCCCGGCGCGTAGGGGTGAATGTGAAAGAGGTCGAGCTCTTTCCCCAGCTTGCGGTGGTCGCGCTTCTTCGCTTCTTCCAGACGCGTCAGGTAGGCGTCGAGCGACTTCTTGTCGAAGAACGCTGTGCCGTAGATGCGCTGAAGCGCGGCCTTGGTGTGATCGCCACGCCAATACGCTCCGCTGGAACTCAGAAGTTTAATGACGCCGATTTTCCCCGTCGATGGACTGTGCGGCCCCAGGCAGAAGTCCACCCAATCGCCATGGTGGTAGAGCGTTAGCGTTTTCGCGCCGCGCGCGACGATGTCTTGGACGATTTCGACTTTGAACGTTTCACCCTTGCCCTGAAACAGCGCGATGGCGTCGTCCACCGACACTTCAGACCGCACAAACGCGTCGTTCTTCGCGATTTCAGCGTTCGCCGCGACTTCGATGCGCTCGAGATCTTCGGGGGTAAACGGCTTGTCGCGCGAAAAGTCGTAATAGAAGCCGTCTTCAATCGACGGGCCCAACGTCACTTGCGTGCCCGGGAAAAGCTTTTGGACGACACTGGCGACGACGTGAGCCGCGTCGTGCCGAATGACTTCCAACGCCTCAGCCGCTTTGTTCGTGAAAACTTGAAGCTTCGCGCTTTTGTCCAGTGGTCGCGAAAGGTCCACGTCTTCGCCGTCGAGTCGCGCAAACACGGCGGCCTTGAGCAAACCAGGCCCAATTTGATCGCGCACGAAGTCAGCGACCAATGTTCCGCGCGCGACGCTTTTCTGCGTGCCGTCGGGAAGCGTGATGTCGATTTGCTCGCTCATGGATTCTCGGACCGAAGTCGCACAGAAGAATCCCAGCGTCAATCTTCGGGTTGCGTCCGCTGATGACGTAGTCGCCTTCCGGCGTCTTTTCGTCGCCGCGCTGCAGCTTGTGGCCTTCAGGCGAATCGCCCAGCCGGATGCGGTAGGTGCGAAAGACCCGTCCGTCGCGCAGCAGCGTCATCCGTCTCTCTGACTTGTCCACGCGAATCTCCGTGGCTCGCTCAGTTGGTGCACGCTCAGGTCGACGAGATAGGCCTTTGTGACGCAGTGCAGCTTCTTCTGGGTGAAGTACTGGCTGGACTTCGCCGCTGGCTGCTGCTTCACCCACTTCCCTCACTGGGTGAAGTGCGGGCGCTGCCGTGGACGCGCAGGGCAGCGCCACCACGACGTCTCTCATGGGCGCTTTGCCTGGCAAAAGTGTTGCCGCAAGGGCCTGGGCCTCTCGCTTGGACTTTCCGAAAAAGCGGGGAAGCACGGCCTCCCAGTTTTCGGGGGTGACTACCTTCGCGACTTCACCCAGCGTGGTGAGGCAGAGTTTCCCCGCTGAAAGCGCGGGGAACACCGCCGGGCACCAATGCGAAAGCCTCACCGCGGAAAGGCGCGAATAGGCCAAGCCTTCGGACATGCCCAACGCACGAGTGAGGTAGCGAAACAGCCCGCTATACCCGAGCGGCCGCCACGCCTCATTCTTGTCGAATTCCGCCAGCGCAGAGAGGAAGTCGGCGCACGCACGCCGCTCTTCAGCCCACAACGAAAGCAAAGTTTCATTCCACCGCGACGCCGCCACCAATGTTGTCATGCCGCCTGTCTACCACCCCAGTCTGACATGAGTGACAGCAGCAAATGGGACACGGGCAAAAGGCGTTGAATCGGACGCGCGGCGCTAACAAATGGGCCCTAGTGGTTTCGAACCACTGACCCCTACCGTGTCAAGGTAGTGCTCTACCGCTGAGCTAAGGGCCCCTGCAGCGCTAAACAACGGTCGGGAGCTATCGTGCGGCATCACGGGGTGTCAAGAACTTGAAGGGCGCGCATCGCTGCCGCGAACCGACAGAAGCGCCGGCAAACGTGCGAGGTACTGAACCAGACTCACCGCCACGGCGACGGCCGCGATCACCGTCAGCGCTTGAACGTAGCCGTGAAGCCTCGGTGCATGGACCAGCGCGCGTTCGACAAGTGCAGTCGCCACCAAGAGGCTCAAGGTCAACATGGCGTATTTCCCTACGCGGGTGGGCGGCAACGCATGATGCGGCGCCCGGCGCTTCGCCCAGACCGCGCCGACAAACAACCCCGTCTCACGAATCGCCAAAAGCCACCACAACCACAGCGCCACATTGCCCTGCCACGACAATACCGTGAGCGCCACGAAGGCGAGCAGCTTGTCTGCCAGCGGGTCCAGCAGCGCGCCGACTTCGGTCTGTTGTTTCAACAGGCGCGCCAGGAAACCATCGAGCCCATCGGTCGCTGCCGCCAGAACGAAGCAAAGCAGTGCCGCCTGCGGTCTTTCCGTCAGCATCAATACGAGAAACACCGGAATCGCCGCGAGCCTGAGCAGCGTCAGCGCGTTTGGGACGGTGAGCCAGCCTGAGCTCAAGGGTGCTCGTCAACGAAGCGGTCGAAAGCGTCCTTCTTCGTGGGATTGAAACGCGTCTGCCGAAGCCCGCTGGGGCCGACTTCGACTTGTTGGTTGGCCTGGAGTTCAACGAAGCGTTTCTCCCACTCCTCGACATCAACCTCTTTGGGCCCCGCGACTTCGCGCCGTGGGCCCGTTGGCCGAACCGCCGGCTTCCCTTTGCGTTTGCGGACCTCGGCCTCGACGCCGACTTTGCCTTCTCGCACGCGCACCAGGGTGCGGGACAAGTCGTTTGTGGTGGCTTGGGGAAAACTTCGTGCCTGACGGGTGCGCTCGCCCGGCGCTGGAATCGCATCCACGCGGAAAATCGTACCCCGAACGCCTGCGACGGCACGCTGCGTGGAGACCTGGAAGCGTGCATCGGAGCCGCCGACCGCTTTGGCCACCTTTGCAAACACTTTGCCGACCAGCAGCTTCAGCGAAAACGCTTCACGTTTGCCGTCGGCGAAACGCACTTCGTCAAGGACAAGTTCGCTTTCGGGCGCCACCACCAGAACGCTTCCGTCCGGCAGCGCCAACTTCACGTGCGTGCCAACAGACGTCTGAATGGTGTCACCGACTGAAAGCGCCTGCCCCACCGCCAGCATGATCGGGGGAGCACCGCCGTCGGCCGATCTGGAGCCAGGGCCGGAGCCTGGGCCGGCACCGCCGCCCTGCGGAATCCGCTGCGCGCTGCCTTCGATGAAAGACACCGTCGCCGCTTGCGCCTGCGCCAAACGCGGCAAGGCCAGCATCGCCACGGCCAAAATCCATGTTCGCGTCATGATGACTCTCCTGAATTGATTCGCTGCAGGCGAATGTGAAGCGTGGCGCGAGCGCCATCGTGGCTTGAGACAAGACGTTCGGGGCGGTAGCCAGGTTTGCGAAACTCCAAGGTGTGATCGCCAACACCCATGCCCAATACTCTTGGCCGACCCCCAAAGTCGTCACAACGCCCCTGAAGCACGCCATCCACTGAGACCTCTGCATCCGAAGGTTCGCATTGCAGGGCCAAACCCGCTCCTGATGGCGCGATAGGCTGCGCCAAAACTTTCGACGCCCGCTCCAGCACGGGACTTCGATCTGCGGCATGACCGCAAGCGATCGCAACCAGAAGTGGGGCCAGCAGGGCCAAGGCAATCCACCCGCTCACTTGGCCAACGTCAGAACAAGCGCGTTTCCGCTGATGCCCGTCACGCTCACTTTTTTCCCGCGAAACTTCTTTCCGCCGAGATCATCGGCCAAGCGGTCAGACGTGCCGAGGTAGAGCACGCTCATCTTCGCTTCACCCCCCGCGAGGGAGTCGCCGCGAATGTCGCGAACGCCCCCCGCCCAACGCTGAAGCTCTTTCTTGAAATTCTGCAGCGCGGCAAAATCGGAAATGCCGACCACGCGCACCGCGAGCTCCTTGCCTTTGCTTTCGGCGTCGCGCAGCGATTCCACAACGGCCTTGCGCACATGCCCCACGATCTCGGCCTCTCGCGCCGTCACCAAGTTGAACGCACTCTCCTGTCTGGAATTGATGCTCACCTCTTTCAAGGACGGCATCAGCTTTCCAGACACCTTGGCGATTTGCTGGCCTGAGTCAGTGGCGAAAACACCTAAGTCGTATTCGCCCGTGATGACGAACACACCCTGCTCGCCACCCGCCGGAACCAAAAAGCTGTCCTTGGGCGCGTCACGAAAGCTCGAGGTGCCGTAGAGGATGTAGTCGGCCTTGGACATGTCGCCGATTTCCTTCGCCTCCACCGCACCCAGCGCCACGGCCGAAGACACTTTCACCTTGCCCGCCGCGAACTGCGGATCAATGAGCGACCAGCCGTCTTTCGCGAACGCCTTGGTCAGTGCCGAGGCCATCACGCCGCTGGTTGTCGTCACACCTTTGTCGTCGATGGTTTGCTCTTGCAGCAAAATGACAACCTTGGTGTTTCGCAGGCGCTCCACCAGGCCCCGCACGGCCTGCAAGTCTTTGTCGAGCTTGGCCGTGCCAACGAGCGCACGCACCGTGACTTTCATCACGCCACGCTCTTCCTTTTTGGACAGGACTTCGTAGCTGCGCACGTAGCCTTCGGAGCGCGAGAAAACTTGGTCGCTGATGAGCTGCGCGTTCGAGGTCAACGTCGAAGCGGAAACAATCACCCCGGCGACCTGTTCCACGGCCTCGCGCAAAGCGAGATCGCGCGCCTCCTTTTCGGCACGCTCCTTATTGCCGTTCACAATCGCAGCCTCGCCGCTAGCTTCTTTTGAAATGACTTCGGGGGCCGCACCCGAAAGCAGCGCCACAAGCGCCCATTGCACCAAACCCATGTCGTGCTCCCCTGTCTTGCCTCATGTTTCGCCTTACGGCGTGACGATTCCAATGCGTCCTTCGTCGAGCAGCTCGCTGGCCTCGGCCAACTGCCGGGCTGCGCTGGCGTCGACGACAACATCTGCGCCTTCTGCGCGAACCGCTTTCACAATGAGCGGCTTGTCACCCAAGCGAGCGTTTCCGGTTGCAGCCGCCAAAGTTGCGAAGTAGGCCGCACCGCCACCACGCTCTCGTGCCGCCACCGAAAGCTGCTCTGCCGCGAAAAGCGGCTTGGCATCGGGTCCCAGCAAACGCGGCGCCAAGGCAGGCGTCAGCGTCAGGCCTCGCGCATCCACCAACACACCGGTGTACTTCATCGAAGGCGTTGAGGCCGAGTTTGCAGCCGCTTTGGGAGCCGGTGGCGATGCTGCAGCAGGCTTGCCTTGCGGCGTTGGTGCTGTTTTCTCCGTCGGCAACAATTCGCTCAGGGCAGACAGCGGAAGCTCCACTTCGAGCTCGACTCCGCTGTCGGAAAAGTAGCGACGCTTCACGACTTTGAAACCGCGCAAAACGCCTTCCACTTTGGCGCGAACTTCTTCATCGCCTTCCAGCGTATCGCCAATGCGGCGGCCCGTCGTGACGTGAATGCCTTTCACTTCGGCCAATAGATTTCGAAACGCGTCGAGCTGCGCAGCCTTCTCTGCGGCGAGCCGCGCCTGTGCGGGATTGCGTGTCCGCAAATCTGGCGCGCCAGACCCAGTGGCGCGAATGACCTGGTCGCGCCAATCAACGGTGGCACCAGATGCTGGCGCAGCTTCGGATTTTTCGGCGGCCTTTCCGGCAACCTTTTCAGCAGCCTTGTCGGAAACCTTGCCGGCGCTTTTGGCCGCAGCCTTGTCAGCAACTTTTTCCGCGGCAACGGCGACAGACACCCACAACGACAACCCCACAAGCACCCAGCGCTTCAAGGCGGCCTCCTAGAACGACGCAACAGCGACGTGACGATTCGCGGCGCGGCGAATTCAAGCGACGTGACTCCATCGCTGTCAAGGAGACTTCTCAAGGAAACTTCAGTGAGTTTCGCCTTGTTCCGCGACGTACGACCGAATCAGCTTCTTGTGGCGCTCGGTCAACAGGGTGAAGCGCACGCGGTCCGGCGAGGCATCGCGGCCCGTCGCTGCCTCATAGCCGCGCAACAACTCGCCCTCGGCGTAGATGACTTCGTCAGTGCCCGGGAGTTGAAACTGAAGCCCGACCCGCTTTTGCGCGTGCGAGGGTTCAATCAGTTTCTCAATGCGAATGCCATCGGGACTGATGTCGCTGGTGCGCGACAAATACGGCACGCCAGACACGTATTTGTTCATGTAAACATCCAGAGGCGCTCGGCGCGACTTGCGTTTGTCCTTCATTCCAACCCTCCTTGGCGGGCGCGCACGAAAAGACGTGTGTGTGCACGTGTCCAAGGGTAGGACGCGATCGTGAACTCGCAAGTTATCCGCCGCCTCGCCCAACGAAAGGTACCCATGAAAGCCGCTCTCTGGACCGTGGTTTCGCTTGTTCTCGTCGTCCCGGCTTGGGCAAACGCCCAAACGCTTGCCACCGACGACGACAAAACCTTCTACGCGATTGGGTATTCGCTGGGTTCGAGCGTCAACCTGTTCACGCCCTCGAAGGCCGAGTTCGAAATCATCCGCCGAGGACTCAGCGATGCCGCCGCCAAGAAGAAGGCCGCGGTCGACATGCAGACTCAGGGCCCCAAAATCGACTCGCTCATGCGCGCACGCCTCAAGACAGTCAACGAAGACTTCCTTAAGAAGGCCGCCAAGTCCCCCGGCGCTCAGAAACTGGGCTCGGGCCTTGTCTACGCCTCGCTGAAGGACGGCGCTGGCCAAAGCCCCGCTTCGACGGACAACGTGAAAGTGCACTACCGAGGCAAACTCTACGACGGCACCGAGTTCGACAGCTCCCACTCCCGTGGTGCGCCTGCAGAGTTTCCGCTCAACGGCGTCATTCCCTGCTGGACCGAAGGCGTTCAGAAAATGAAGGTCGGCGGCAAAGCACGTCTCGTTTGCCCGTCGGACATCGCCTATGGCGACGCAGGCCGGCCGCCCAAAATTCCGCCTGGCGCCACGCTCGACTTTGAGATTGAGCTCATCGAAGTCATCAAGGCGACCCCAGCCGCAGACGGTGGCGCAGCAAAGAAGTAGGGAATCACTCCCCCTTGTGCCCCTGCTGGCAAATCGCTGTCGCCTAAACCCCAAAAAACACAAATATGCTCCCTAGGCTTTGCGTTTTTTGTGTTTAATGGTCGATACTGTTTCCGTCATGCGCGACCAGTTCACTCTCTTGTTGAACGACGCCGAAAGCGAAGCTTTGCTGACGACCGGCGAAGCTGCACTGCTGCTTGGTACCTCCCGCCAGCACGTCGTGAACCTCTGCAATGAGGGCAGCCTGTCGTGCGTGACGGTCGGGCGGCATCGCCGCGTCGTCCGGCGGGATGTCGAAGCGCTTCGAACGGCCACATCGCGACTCACGCGCGATCAACTCAAGAGTCTGTGGCTCGGTCACGCTGTAGCCGCTCGCCTTGTCGAGGACCCCTTCGGGGTGATGGCCCAGGCGCGCGACAACCTTGAACGCTTGCGTCGAAACGCCGCGCGTGGCTCGGCAAAGCTGTGGCTTGATGAATGGGCCAAGCTTCTCGATGGGTCTATTGAAGAAGTGTTGGCCGTCTTGACGTCTCGTTCGCCTCGATCGCGTGAGCTCCGGCAAAACACCCCTTTCGCGGGCGCGTTGAGTGCGGAAGAGCGTCAAGCTGCCTTGCGGGGCTTTGCTGCGGCCCACCCACATGAGTCTGCTCATTGACCCGCGAACAGCTCGCACATGTGCTTCGTGCCGCAGCGAGGATTGCCGGTGACCCAGCGATTCTCGTGATTGGAAGCCAGGCCATCTTGGGTTCGCACGATGCGGCGGAACTTCCCGAAGTCGCGTGGCTCTCTGTCGAAGCCGATATTGCGTTTCTCGACAGGGTTAAGGGCGCTGGAAAGGCGGATGAGGTCGATGGCGCAATTGGCGAGCTATCCCAATTCCATCAAACCAACAGCTACTACGCGCAGGGCGTCGATTTGAACACTGCGAAACTGCCCGCGGGTTGGGAGAGCCGGCTGGTTGCGTTTCAGCCCGCGTCTGCTGACCCCGCGCGGGCGATGTGTCTTGAGAAACACGACCTCGTCATTTCGAAGTTGGTCGCCATGCGCGAGAAAGACCAAGCATTCGCGCTCGCCCTCCTCGAAGCAGGGCTCGTGGATATTGGGGTTCTTGTTGAACGAGCGAATGCTCTGACGGACGTTGGACCTGTCATCGCTCAGAACGTAATGCGGTGGCTGGAAGCGGCTCGAAAACGACTGCCGGTCCGGTAACCAAGAAGTCTGCGCGCTCGAGGGCACTTCATTAAGACACCACGCAGTTCCGACGTCGGGAATGATCACGCGTGTCGCCTCAGATTTCGCGTCGTTCCTGGCCACGCATGAGAACAACTGGAACTGGAGGCTTCTGGCGGTCCGAATACGGTCTCGAATCCCGATAGACCTGAATAAGTTTTTCCAGACCCGCAAGCTGATCGGGCGTCGCGTCGGTCCGAATCGGCATTTCTACCGCTGCCCCGCTCCTTCGGAATGCCACTTCGATCAGCGCCGGGAACCGGAGCATTGCTTGGAGCAACTCCGGGGATTGCGAATGCAGTTCTCCCACAGCGACATCCCCTTGGTATTGATCCATTTTCGCCATGAGCTCGCCAGCCGCCTCCGGCGTGAGCCCTTTCAGAAACTCCTTGAGAATTTCTTGATCCTCGTTGTCGAAGGCTTCCAGCATGCGCGCCATGCCGGTCATGTTTCGGGCCGCCGATCCATGCTCCTGAAGGTATTTCGCCTGGCCTTCCATAAAGCAGCCGAACGCCGTGCAGCGATCCTTGGCCGTCACTAGATCCAGGTTGTCCGCACCCGAAGTGCTCGTCGCCGATTGTGCGAAAAGCGACTTTGAAGCTGCGAGATACGCCCTGCGAAACGTGTCGTGCTGGAGTTGAACCAAGTGGACAAGTTCGTGAAACAGAAACTCCCGAAGCGCCGCCCCTTTTACCTTTCTGATTCTCTCCGGGTTGATTCCGATGGAACCACTCGCTGGCAAAAGCATGCCCGTAACGAGCCGCCCCAAAAGCTTGGTCTGTTCCGGTTTCGTCGCAAGCTCACCCATCAAATCATGTGCATTGGCTCCTAAACATTCCGAGTATTCTCTTGTGGCTCGGTCTAGAAGGGCGGCTCCGTCTTCGAAAACAACCTGTATCTCCCCTTTGTGGATCGACACCCCCATGTCGAGCTCTACCAACCTCGCAACCTCTCTCGTAAACTTCGTCAGCGTTTCAAGCGACACATCCCCAACCGTCGTGTCTGGAGAAATCGCTGGAATGTGTGCGCGCCATTCGTCAGGGGTTGCTGCAGTTTCCAGTAGGCTTCCTCGCGCAACTGCCATCACGGTGGGAATTCTTCCAGGCGGGCACACGAGAGCAGCGACAGCGCGTCGAGCTAACCTAGCGATGTCATTCGACCCTTCGTGGCCAACTTCGGCAGATTCAAAAACAGCGTCTTGTCCCACAGCAATAGGCTTGGACGATGTGCGCTTTGCTTGTGCGACCTCGAACGCAGCTTGAGCGTCGATGCCGATATCCGCCGAATGGTCGTGCAAACGCGCTGGCGCCGTCGTACCCGTAACCTGCCCCACTTCGGAGGGTACCCGCGCGGTTGAGCCTGACGCCTCACCCCTCGTGGGGGAATGAGCGCTCACTGGTCTTTCTACCCTCATCCGTAGAATTGTCTGTCTGACCCTCCCAATTGTTTCCGCCCGATTTCGCATCAGCAGATCGCCCGTAAGTCATTAATATTACTTGTGGTTTGTGACCGAACGCACGATCTACGAGATAACAGCCCCGCCGGCAGTTCCGACGTCGAGAACCGACGAACTGCCTTCAGTGGGGCGAAATGGTGTGCGATGGCTATTGTATGTAGTCATCCCAATATGGGATAAACCACCAAATAGGACGCATGAAATACAATTCCACAACGCTCTCGAAACGAGAGACGCTCTTGCTCGCGGACTGGGAGCGTGCGCGACGCTCACGGGTGGCGCTCGGGGAAATCGTTTCATCTGTGGGCACGCGTGCGGCACCAGATGTTGTCCGAGGATTGGTTCGCAAGCGTGTCCTGGAACGCATTGGTCGAGGTGTTTACGTCATCCGGCCACTCCGTGCCCTTTCGCGTCCAAACGTGTTCTCGTCCAGCTCTTTGGTAGCAAGCTTGCTCGAGGGCAAGCCCTATTACCTGGGCGGCCTTTGGGCTCTTTCGTTGCACGGTCTGACCACCCAGGTTCACGGCGCCATCCTCGACGTGTACGTGCCCCGGCCACTCAAACCTCGGGAACTCGGCAACGCTCGCGTGCGCTTCCATAAGCTGAGACCCGACGCGTTCACCTATGGCCTGACGGAGACAACGGTCGAAGGACGACCCACGCGAGTCAGCGATCCAGAACGCACCCTGCTGGATGCCCTCGATTACCCGCAACCGCTTGGCGGAATGCGCCCTGCCCTAACGCTTGTCACCGAAGCTTTGGCCCGGGTCAACCACCGCAGACTCATCGCTCACGCAGTGAAGGGTTCACGGACGAGCACGTGTCAGCGCCTTGGACTCTTGCTCGAACGCGCGGGTGTCAGCACTCGAACGCTGGCGCCAGTGCGCGCGCGCACAGCCGAGAGCCGTTCGCTTCTCTCGATGCTTCCTGGCGCACCCCGCCGCGGTCCTGTCCATGCGACTTGGCAGGTCGTGGAGAACGACACGTGAAGACGGGCGCGCCGACAATCCACCTTCCACAACTCCCCGAACGGGAAATCCTCACAGACCTGTGTCGGGAAGTGGCTGCGACCGAACGACTGCAGCCTGCTGTCGTCGAAAAGGATTTCTATCTCACGCGCCTCCTCTGGGCCCTCGGCCAGTGGTTCGGCGACGGGCTTCTGCTCAAGGGCGGGACCCTCCTCAGCAAGGTGGACCTCGGCTTCCGGAGGATGTCTGAGGACGCTGACTTCGTCATTCCCGCCGCCGCGAGCCGCTACAAGGGACGCAATGCCGGGCGCCTCGATGAAGTGCGCGGCGCGCTCAAAGCGTTGGCTCCGCAAGTCGGCCTGACTCTCCCCTTTGTTCAGGGCCAGCGCTCCGGCCAAGGAACTCATTCCAACTGGGAGCTGCCTTACGCCTCCGATTTCGGCCCTCAGAAACTGCTTCTCGAAGTTTCCATCCGACCAGTTCTCCGCCCAGCTCGACGAACGGTGCTCGGTCAGCTCATCCAGGACGAACCGCTGCTTGGCAGCTACGAGGACGCCTTCTGCTGGTCGCTCGCGGCGGACGAAGCGCGCGCCGAGAAAGTCCGCGCGGCCTGTACCCGTGAAGCCATCCGTGACTTCTACGATCTCGCACAACTTCTGGAGGCTGGACACGACTTCGGATCGCAGAGCTTCGTCGAACTCGTGGACGCTAAGCTCGGTGAGATGGGCCAAGCGCGGCTAGCCCAGCAGACGAGCGCCTTCATGCTGAGCGACAAACGTCGCGCACGGCTGGCGGATTCACTCCGCCTAGATCTTCCGGGAGTTCTGCGCGTGGGGGAACCCCCCTTCGACCTCGACGCGCTGGTCGCGAGATTTGACGCGCTTTGGTCATCGCTCCGCGCGGAGCAGGGCTCCTGAGCCACAAGAGCCTCTTCTGCATGCTCACGCTGCCCAAGCTGGTGGGGACCAACGTAGAGATCTACTTCTCCCCAGCCAACGCCTTCGCCGTCGCTTCCAACAGCGGCGCAGCAGAGACCGCGTCGCCAGTCGCTTCTTTCATCCAGACGTCGGGGGTGACAGAGCCCGTGCGGGCGATGCGATCGATTTCGACACCCAGCGGCGCGTCTTGCAATGACTTGAGGTACGCCTCGAGCTGAAACGCGATGAGGTGCCCGAGCGGGTAATTGAACAGGTACAGCGGATACGAAATCATGTGCGAGTAGACGCCCAAAAGTAGCCGGTCGCGCCCACCCAGCACCTTGGCGCAGTAGCGATTCCAAACGTCTTTCGAAATCGTCAGCACTGCCGCCTTGAGCGCCTGAGGCGTCGCGTCGGGATGGGCGTACATCCATTTCCAGACTGAAATATCCACCAACGCCACGCCGGCAATTTCCCAGGTCTGCCAGAAGTCGTTCAGCACTTTGAGGCGCTGCGCTTCGGCGTCCGGGGGCGCTTCTCCCAAGAGTTCCAAGTCACGTGCTTGGAAAACAAACGCCAGCGCTTCGGTGAACGCGGTGTTGGGCACTCCCGACAACAGGGTGTGGTCGACGTCGTACAGCGAGATGACTTGCTCGACGTTGTGACCGAGCTCGTGAATGGCCACGTTGTAGCCCTTGAATTCCATCCCATCCGCTTCGATGCGCGTGCGAAGTCGGGGCGAATCTCCCCGACGTGCTGCTGGCATGGCGTGGCCAGCGCCACGGGCGTTGTCGACCCGAATGCGCGACGCAATTTCTTCGGCCCGATGCGCCGCAAACCCCAGTTGCCGTAGCAAGCGGGGCATGTCTTGGGTGAACGCTTCCGCATTGGGATAGCGCACGCGCGTTTTTTGCGACAGCGCGTCTTCCGACACACTTCCGCGCGCTGAAAAACCGTTGAACCACAAGTCGTGTGGCTCCAGCGGCCGGCCCAGGCGCTTCGAAATTTCCTGCGCCACCTGCTCGACGACAGGCGATTCCAAGACATCCGTCAGCAGCTTGGTGACGCGCTCTTCAGGCAGCTCTGCCACTTCAAAGGCGCGCAAGACCGCATTGGGCGCAGTCGGCGTAAAAGCGTCCACGGCTTTGGCCGCACGAAACTGCTTCAACAGAAATTCGTACCGGGTGTCTGGCTCAAAGGCTGTTGCAACCGCCCCGGCCGTTGCCGGCGGCGTGCCCTCTTCCACCGTATCCGCCGGCGCTTCCGTGACGCGCTGGGTGTTGGGGTTCCAATCGAGCCTGGGGTTATTGACGACCCCAGCGGGAATCTCCTGCGAGACGATGCGCTCCATCACCTGAACCAGCAACCGTTGCTTCGGCAGGCCGTCGGGGTCGGCATACGACGCCTTGATTTCGTCGCGCAAATTCCAGTGGCTGATGAGCCGTTTGCCCTTTGGAAAACGTCGCTGCCCGTTTTCCTCGAGCACATGATGGGCAAACACGTTGTAGCCAGAAATGTACAAGTCAGCGGCCGAAGCGACTTCGGTGACCTTTTGAATCAAGCCCGGCGGAATGCGCTTGGCGAATCGTCCTGCAAGCCGCACACGCGCCCATTGCTCGCGCGAGTACGTCGGACCCATCAGAATCCGTTCGTCGAGCGTCGTCATTGGAAAGTTCAGCAGCACAAAAAACCCGACTTTGCTCCGAAACAAATCCTCAGAGAGATGGGCGGATGGGTCGAGGCCACCGACGAGCTCATCGATGGGCAAGACACCGCCGGTGTCGACATCGAGATGCCAGCGCGTGGCGCGAGACATCTCCAGCGAGTGCCCTTCCAGCTGCTCGAAAAGCGTTTCCAGATGGGCAAAGGCTTCGTCCAGCTTGGGCCCTTCGGGCAAAAACTGCTTCTGCACAAAGGCGCCAAAGTCGCCATCGTCGGGCTGCCAGAGCGCGGACACTTGCCGCACGCCGCGTTCGATGCGCGCGCGTTGCGACTCGCCATGCGCCTTCACCAGCGCTGCCACTGCTTCCGTCTGCATTGTTTCCACCTCAGCGGGGCTCAGACGACGAATGCCGCTGTGCGCACACCCGAGGCCGCAAGCCAGCGACAAAGCCCAAAGGCCCACCACTTGACGCACCATGGGTGCAGGCTATCGCAAAGAGTCCGCCTGCGCCGTTTCTTGTTTCACCAACCGCACGACTGACCGCGATTTTGTTCCGCAAGCCAACTGCGCAGCGGGGCGAAGTAATCCAACAGCGGACCCGCCTCCATTTGCTGCTGCCGCGTCAATACCGTCAAAGCTTCTGTCCAGGGGCGTGAAGCACCAAACGACAACATCTGTTTCAACCTTTCCCCGGCGGCCTTCGAGCCGAATACCGAGCACTCGTGCAAAGGCCCCTTTTGCCCAGCCAACTCGCACATTGCCTTGTGAAACTGAAACTGGAGAATGTGCGACAAGAAATAGCGCGCATACGGCACGTTGGCCGGCACGTGGTACTTCGCCCCGGCGTCGAACGCATCGGCATTGCGCGGCACCGAGGGTGCGATGCCTTGATACCTGCGTCGCAACTCCCACCACGACGTGTTGTAGTCACTCGACTTCACGCGTCCCGAAAACACTTCGTAGCGCCATTGATCCACCAAGCGCGCAAACGGAAGGAAGGCGACTTTTTCCAGCGCGTCCTTCATCTGCTGATTAATAACGGCCTCGCGCTGAGTGCTGACGCTGTCCAAAAGCTTCACTTGCTTCAAGTATGCTGGGGTAATCGAACGCGCCACGGCGTCACCAATCGCTTCGTGAAATCCGTCGTGCGCGCCCTGCTGGTACAGGTACGGCAGCTTGAAGTAGCGCTGAAAGTAAAAGATGTGCCCGAGTTCGTGGTGAACCGTAATCAGGTCTTCTTCATTGACCTGGATGCACATCTTGATGCGCACGTCGTTGTCCGACGTGACGTCCCATGCGCTCGCATGGCACACGACATCGCGGTCCTGAGGCTTCACAAACATCGACCGCTCCCAAAAAGTTTTCGGCAGCGGGTCGAACCCCAGCGACAAGAAAAAGTTCTCACCCATCCGCACCAGGCGTTGGGGGTCCACATTCTGCTTTTTCAAGGCCTCGGTGACGTCGAGGTTCGCCTTGCCTGGGTAAGGCTCGACGAGCGGATAGATGTTGGACCAGTCCTGCGCCCACATGTTGCCCAACAGATGCGCGGGAATTGGGCCTGACGCGGCGACACGGCCTGTGCCGTAGTGACCGCTCAACTTGCGGCGGGTGTAACAATGAAGCGATTCGTACAGCGGCTTCACTTGCTGCCAAAGGCGCTCGACTTCGGCCTCGAATGCTGCGGGAGACATCTCGTAGTTTGAGCGCCACAGCTCGCCCAAGTCAGCGTGTCCCAACTCACGCGCGCCTTCGTTGCCAATCGAAACGAGCTCTGCGTAGAGCGGCTTGGACTCCTTCGCCGTGTCGTGCCAGCCTTTCCAAGCGAAAAAAAGTTCGCGCTCGTCTTTTGTCGCGTGCGACTCGCGCAGGATTTTTTCGAGCTGTGTGAGGTCGCGACAAGGCGGCTTGCCCCCCGCACCGCACACCTTGGCCTTGCCGTAGTGCCCTTCCAATTTGGCCGCGACCGCAGCAAGGCGTTCGCGCTTGGTCGCGTCCTTCGGCGCGGGAAGCGCTGTCGCCAAACGCAACAGGCGAAGCATCCGCGCTGTCTGCGCATCGACCTTCATGCCATCAAACTGCTTGGACGCTTCGATGACAGACGTGAGGTAGGCCATGAGTTCCGAGTTTTGCGTCGCCGCGTTTCGCTCGGTGTCGTCGGTGATGTACGTCGATTTGATCCACTCAGCGGTCGCGACGCGCACAGCACGACGTTTGAGTTCATCGTTCACTTCCGCGACAAAGCGTCGGGCGTCCTCCGGCGTCGCCCGAACCACCGGGGTCGACGGCGCCGGCCCAGCCAGGCTGACGTACAGCACGAGACTCACAAGCGCGGAAGAAGTCATGACATCGCGAAATACCAGAACCCCAACGTCAGGACAGCTGAAGTTCGCCGAAGTTCGCTGAAGTCCGGCGGCCCACGCGATATGTCCGTCCCATGAACGCGCTTTGGGTATTTCTGGGCGGTGGCGTGGGTTCGTTGCTGCGCTTCGCAGCCGGGGCGTCGTCGGTCGCCACCTGGGCCGTCAACGTCGTGGGGTGCACAGCGATGGGCGCGTTGATGGCTTCCAGCGTTGCTTCCAGCGCACCCGCGCGCTTCTTTTGGGCAACGGGCGTGCTGGGTGGCTTGACGACGTACTCCACATTCAACCAGCAAGTCCTCGACTTCGTCCGTGTCGGACGCGGCTGGAGCGCGCTGATTTACGCGAGCGCGACATTGGGGGCGTGTGCACTTTGTGGCGCCCTGGGCTACGGCTCAATGCGCTGGCTGTTTCGATGAATTCAACGCAGCGTTCAACGCCGCTTCGACACCGGTGAGCAGCACTTCCAAGTCAGCGATAGGAATATTGAGCGCCGGCGCGACATAAATGGTGTCGCCCAAGGGGCGCAGGTAAAGGCCCAACGCTTTGGCGTGTTCATATACACGCCACCCAGCATCCGACAGATAGCCTTCCTGGCCGAGGTCCACCGCGCCCACCATACCGAGCGCTCTTGGACGCCCTACTCCCGGAATCTTCGCCCACCGGCCAACAGCCTCGGCGATGCGCGCCGCACGAGACTGCACACCTTCGAGAACACGCTCGTCGCGATAGACACGCAAGACTTCTTGGGCGACGGCCGCCCCAAGTGGGTTACCGCAATACGAATGCCCATAAAGCAATGCGCGGTCTTTGCCTCCGCCGAAGCCGGCAAAAATGCGTTCATTCATGAGTGTCGCGCCGAAAGGCAAAAGGCCCCCAGACAACGCTTTGGCCAGGCACAACATGTCGGGCACAACGTCTGCTTGCTCGCACGCGAACACTGTCCCGGTGCGACCGAAGCCCGTGAAGACTTCGTCCGCGATGAGGAACGTGTCGACGTCACGCGTCGCCTGGCGCACGGCGCGCAAATACTTCGGGGCAAACATCCGCATGCCCGAGGCGCCTTGCAGCAACGGCTCCAGCACCACACCGGCGACTGTGTCTTTCCCCTGGCGCAACAGCGTCAGAATCGCTTCAAAGGCCCTTTCAGCGCCGTCTTCAGCCGGAAACGGCGCGTGCACGACATCGAATAACAACGGACCGAAGACTTGTCGGAACACCGCGATGCCACCGACGCTTGTTGCCCCCATGGTGTCACCGTGAAACGCGCCTTGCAGTGAAATGAAGCGCGTGCGCTGGGGCCGGCCATTCTGCGCCCAATATTGCGCGGCTGCCTTGAGCGCGACTTCGACGGCGCCACTGCCGTTGTCGACGAAAAACACCTTCGACAGGGGCGACGCGTCTTTCGCCGACGGCGCTGACGGCGCCATCTCCGCAAGGCTTGCGGCCAGTTCAGCTGCCGTCGCGTGCGTGCAACCCGCCAAAGCGCTGTGCGGCAGCAGATCGACCTGCTTCTTGAGCGCGGCCACCAGGCGAGGATGGCGATGCCCCAACGTGCTGACCCACCAGGAACCGTTGGCGTCGAGGTAACGGCGACCGTTCACATCCACCAGAAACGAACCCTGCGCCTCGGCGACCACCAACGGGTCGGTGTGGGCGATGTATTCGTCCATCGCGGTGTAGGGGTGCCAGACGTGCGCTTTGTCCAGTCGAACGATTTCGTCGCGCGTGCGCATTCCAACCCTCCGTCAGCGAAGCGGGCGTTTTCGATGCTCAAGCCCGTTGGGGCCGCCGATCCAGACTTCATGGCACAGCCCCAAGAACAGCCCATGGCCCAATACGCCCGGCAGCGCATCCAAGCGGCGCGCAAGGGCCACCTTGTTTTGCACGCCGACCTCGAGATGCGCATCCAAAATGGGATTGCCGTTGTCCGTGACAAACGGCTTTCCGTCGCGCAGGCGAAGGCGAGGCTTCGCGCCCAGTTCCCGCAACGCCGCTTCGACGATGCGCACGCTGCCTTCGCTGACTTCGACAGGAATGGGCGCGCGCGTCCCCAGCTGGGTGACGCACTTGGACGCATCGACGAACACGACAAACCGTTCCGCCCGCATGGCGACGCGCTTCTCTCGCAACAGCGCGCCGCCAAGTCCTTTGATGAGATCGAGGTCGGGGTCGACCTCGTCTGCGCCGTCTACGGCAATGTCCACGTGCGGCACATCGGCCAACGCCGCCAAGGGCAGCTTGCACTCGCGCGCCAATGCGGACGTCGCTTCGGACGTCGGAATGCAGACAATGCCGGGGACCTCTCCAGCGGCGAAGCGTTCCCCCAGTTTCAGAATCGCAAACCGTGCCGTGCTCCCTGTGCCCAGCCCGACCACCATGCCCGGCCGCACGTCAAGAACAGAACGCTCGGCCGCGGCGCGTTTTTGGTCTTCTGCGCTCAGCGACATGCCCAGCAAATAGCGCAAACACGCACCGAAGTGTCGCCCTGGTGGCAACTCCCGCTTAGTCTAGACCGCATGGATCCACTCACCTTGGCTGCGCGTCTGGGCCTTTCCGCGGTCTTTGGCGCCCTCTTGGGCATCGAACGCGAACTTCGAGGCCACGCCGCGGGGTTTCGAACACACATCTTGGTCGCTTTGAGCGCCTGCCTCTTCACATTGGTGGGCGCCACCGGCTTTGGCCCCCCTGGAACGAGCGGCCTGGACACCACGCGCATCGCCAGCCAGGTGGTCGTTGGCATCGGTTTTCTGGGCGCCGGGGTCATCGTCCGTCAGGGGCCATCGGTGCGCGGACTAACGACTGCCGCCAACCTCTGGGCTGCCGCAGCCGTGGGCGTCGCCATTGGCGTTGGAATGTACGAGGCCGGCGCGATTGCAGCAGCGATTGCACTGGTCGTCTTGGTTGTGCTCAAGCCGGTTGAACGTTGGCTGGAAAAGCGGCGAGGGCCGGCCCCAAAGCACGCGGACCATCCGGGCCCCTAAGCCCGCCTCGGCGCCTACATCCGAAACAACGAACGCCCATAAGGCAAAAACGGCCAGGGCACGGTGGCCAGCAAGAAGAGGAGCCCCACGCCAAGCCCAATGGCCCAGCGCTTCTGGGCCCGCGCGGCATCCGGCGCCCGCCGCGCCGCAACGCTGCCGACATGCACGGCGACAAGCGCCAGAATCGCCGACACCAAGTGTTCCACTGCCCAAAATCGAAGCATCGAGTCCTTCATCGCCCCGCGAAAGGCCTCACCGCTTTTCGGCATGAATGGGCTGAGAAAACCGTACAGAAAAAGCCCCAATAAGACCTGCAGGTCCATCAGCGACACGGTCGCGCGAACAAGCCCTCGCTGGTGATTTCGCTGCGTGAGCGCGTGAACCAGCGCGAAAAGCACGACTGCGAGCAGAATCCAGCGCAACCAAGAGTGAATCGAAAGCATGGCGAAATACACGAAGGGGCCCTTCCTTGCGTTGCGTTGTCATCTACTTCGAAACCCAGCGCAATCGATTCGCACTCGAAACGGACGGCGGGATAAGCTTGCTGCAATGCCGGATATGACACTCGCCTTTGCACTCTACTTCACCTGCCCGCACTGCGGTCAGCACATCGACGTGGGCGAGTCGTCGGAAGAAGTCAGCCATCAGCACGTGAAGGACTTGGTCGGCCAGCGCGGCATGCAGCGGCTGGAAGGCACGTGCCCGGGGTGCCAGGCACGTTTGGTATTGCCGATCACAGCGCTGCGAAGCCGCGCGCGAAACTAGCTAGAGTCTAGCGGCGTGCCTCACAAGGTGAGGTAGCCGGCCGGCGTGGTTGGGCAGGTTTCCTGAAACAATCCGTTCGAGTTCGTGATGCACGCACCGTCACACTCGCGCCAATACACGCTGCCATTTCGCACAGCGCAGATTTCAGTCGTGCAGGTCGTTGTCAGCACCAGCCCCCGCCCAGGACAGACATACACGGCGCTGCCTCGAGGTGCCGGCGCGCCATCTACGCCTTGCGGACCCACGGGTCCCTCAGGACCCATTGGCCCGACTGGACCCGCTACACCCGGCGCGCCTTGCGGACCCGCCTCACCCTGCGGGCCGGTTGCCCCAGCTGGGCCAACTGGCCCGCTTGCACCCATCGGTCCCTGAGCGCCTGCCGGACCAGGCGGGCCCGTCGGACCCGCTTGCCCCTCAGCACCCACCGGACCGGGTGCACCAGCGGGGCCAGTCGCGCCTGCGGGGCCAGCGGCACCTTGAGCTCCCGGAGGGCCGGCCGGGCCTGCTGGCCCTTGTTGACCAATGCTCACCACAAACGGGACTTGAAACGCGCCTCCGAGCCCAGCAGACACGAGCAGCAAATAGTTGCCGCCTCCATGGAGAAAAGCCGCCGGCAACGCAGCCGAAATGGCGTCGCGCTGGAACGAGAGGACTTCCAGATTGACACCACCCAGCGTCACCCGCGGCGCATACCGGGCGGCAAAGTTGTTGCCCGAGATGTACAAGACGCGCTTCTCGACGTCCGCTTCTGCCGAAGTCACCAGCGGAAACACACCCTCCTTCGCTTGTGCGCCACCCGACACCACTGCACACATCAGAACCCACATCCATCGCCTCAGTGCTTGCTGCATGGCACGACTCCTTGGTGCAACAAGCTTGAACAGTCCTGTTTTTTGCCAGCAATGTGCGCGACCAGAAGCAGACGTACGCGTCCGAAATCAACGCGTGACTCTCGATGGATGGGCAGAGCCTGCGCGGTTGGCACGAATATGGGTGCTTCCACACACCGCATAAGATTTCAGTGGGGAGAAGATTCGCCCTCACTGGGGGCGACACGCCACACCGTCCCGGTAACGCAACGCAGCGGCGGAAAGCTAGGGCCGCTCGATGCTTCCGTCGGGCCGTCGAGCAAAACGCGTCGCGTCGCGCGGGTGCACGGGTTCCGCCGACGCCCATTCCCAGCCGCCAAAGCCGGTGCGTTGGTAGTCATCGAACGTCTGCACAATCTCGCTGCGCGAGTTCATGACGAACGGCCCGTGCTGCACGACGGGCTCGCCAATCGGTCGACCTTGAAGCAAAAGCAACTCGGCTTCGTCAGGTCCGTTTTCAAGCAGCAGCGCGCTGTCGGGACTGACATCCACCGCGTGGAGCGGCTTCACGCCGTCGCCTCCGATGCGAAGGCTTGTCCCCCGAAAATAATAGAGCCGACGGTGAACGCCTTGTGGGGCTGCAGGCATCGTCCATTTGGCATGGGGGCTCAGCGCAATCGTCCACACCGCAACCGCACTGCCGGGTTGGGACGCCCAAGAATGGGGGGGTGGCTGGGGTGGCCTGGCGTCACCCAACTCGCCCGCGACGACCGTGATGCGCGTCTCATTCCCCTGTGGGTCGCGCGTGGTGACTCTGGGAATCTGGGGTGCCCACAGCATCGAAAAGTGCGGGGCAGCGCCTTTCTGCGCGCGTGGCAAGTTGAGCCAGATTTGGAACAGCTCCACGGGGTTCTCCTTGTCCTCGTGGACCAACGGAAACATTTCGGCGTGGCGAATGCCCTGCCCTGCCGTTAGCCACTGGACGTCACCGTCGCCGTAACGCGCGGTGGCGCCCATTGAATCAGAATGATCGACAAAGCCACGCCGGACCACGGTGAGCGTCTCGAATCCACGGTGCGGGTGCTCTGGAAACCCTGGCACCTTTTGCCCGTGGTACATCCGCCAGCCGTCTTTGCCTTCGAAGTCCATGCCGAGGTTTCGATCCGCAAGCGATGCCGCGGGCCCAAGCGCAGCGTTCCCCCTCGGGTAATGGTCCACGTGGTGGACACAAAAGAGAAACGGGTCCAACGCTTCCCAAGGAAAACCCAGCGGAACGGTGCGCAGAATCATGGGCGTTGCATAACGCCAGGCCGTCCCGGTCACCACTCCCAACGCAGCGGTTGCACGGGCCCAGTCACCGTGGTGAGTTGGGCGCCGTATGGATCCGTTTTCTGACTTTAAGACGATGCAGCGCCAGGCCTGGTCGACGTTCGCGCCCATGGAGGCGTTCACCACGCCTCCTGCGGCGAAGCTGGTCGCCTTTGCACGGGTGAAGCCCGGCCAAACCGTATTGGACGTGGGCTGCGGCACTGGCGTGGTGGCCATTACCGCGGCGCGGCAGGGTGCGCGCGTCGTTGGCCTCGACCTCACGCCTGAACTGTTGGAAAGCGCACGCGACAACGCGAAGCTGGCGGGCGCTGAAGTCGAGTGGGTGGAGGGCGATGCCGAATCTCTTCCGTTTGAGGCCGCGCGGTTCGACGTTGTGCTCAGTCAATTTGGGCACATGTTTGCGCCGCGCCCAGAGGTCGCCGTCAGCGAGATGCTGCGCGTTCTGAAGCCCGGCGGAACCCTCGCGTTCTCGACCTGGCCCCCGGAACTCTTCACCGGCCGAATGTTCGCACTGACGTCTCAGTATGCGGGTGGGCCGCCTCCCGGTGTTGCGCCTCCGCCTCAGTGGGGCGACCCGAATGTTGTTCGGCAGCGCTTGGGCGATGCCGTCACAGACCTCACATTCGACCGCGGCCTCATGCAAAGCCCCGCGCTCAGCCCCGCTCACAATCGCGCCAAGGTGGAACGTTTCGCGGGCCCAGTGAAGCGCTTTGTCGAGTCCTCACCGCCGCCCGCACACCTTGCTGCGTTTCGGCGTGAACTCGAGGCCCTCATCTCGGAATACATGGATGGCAACGTCGTGCGTCAAGAGTTCCTGATGACGCGCGCGCGCAAGTTGTCGACCGCTTGACGGGCGCTGTCTTGCTGCTGGCTGCCGGTGCGCTGAACACCAAATAGCTAAGTCTTATCGGCCCTTTAGAGACGAGTGGTGTCCGCGCCGAAACCTGTTTGCTCACCGGAGCGATAACTTCCACATGTCCACACCCAGTTTTTTGCCGGAAGGACCGTCGAGGACGCGGGCTGTTGGTTTTGATGGCCGGCGCCGCGAGGGTATTGGAGAGGCTCGCAGCCCGGCGGAGTTGGGGGCGATCCTCCGCGACCTCAAAGCGCGGGTCGAAGGAACGCCCCACGACGAGCGAGATCATTTTCAATACGACTCGGCGGAAGACTGTTTGGAAATGATCCAGCGCGCTGCAGACTTTTCTCCGTCGGACTTTCGAAAGTTCGCCCAATCCATGGACGGGGTGATTTCCGCACTCGACCTGACCGCAAGATGGGCGCGGGTCAGTCAGAGGCTTCTCCAAACGTTGAGAGCAAAGGATGACCGCGTTTCGCGGCTTTGTGAGCAAGCATCTGGGGACACACGTGGCGGCAGGATTTCGCGGGCGGACCTCGGAAAGCATCTGATTGTTGCCCAGAAGAATTTGACGAC
>JBJXGM010000026.1:0-37733 GCA_046155985.1 Myxococcaceae bacterium
TTGGTGCACCCGGTGTTAATAGGGTGGAAACGGCAGCCTATCACTTTGCGGTCCTGAACAAAAAAGACCAGCAATTTCAAGCTCCCTGACGTGGACTCGAACCACGGACATGGTGATTAACAGTCACCCGCTCTACCAGCTGAGCTATCAGGGAATGGGGCGCGTTTCTTACGGGCGCCGGCGGGTGCTGTCAACGCCCACGTCCATCGGAAGACGCCAGCGAGCGTGGTGCGGCGTCGTGGGCAAGGCCTCAGGAACGCCGGGGTTTTTCCAAACCGCGCGCCACGCTCCGGCTCGCGTTGGCGCTCCGACGACGCGCTCAATTAACGTCTCGCACTGTGAAGGTGGTTCTCGCAGGTACTTGGGCCGGCTTGTCTTGTGTTTTGGCCGCAGCGTGTGGGTCCGTCGAAGACGATGGCGAGCCGCTGGCCAGCTTAGAAGAGGCCGCCCCGTACGCGTTGATTGCCGCGAGGACGACCCACCAAGTCGAACTCGATGGCTCTTTCCAAGAAGCCGCATGGGCACTGGCGCCGGAAATCGTCTTTCTCGACCCCGCGCGCTCAGACAACAGCACGCAACTGCGCGCCTTATGGGACCGGGAGCATCTCTATCTCGGCGTCACTGTCACCGACACCAAGCTCGAAACATCCGCTGACGGCGACATTGTCGCCGACGATGGTCTGGAGTTCGTGTTCGACACGGGCAATGAGCGGGGGCAGTCGCTCGATGCGAACGACGTGCGGTTGGTGGCGTCGCTGCGAAATGCCGCGAACCTTCCGGATGTTGTTGTTCGCGTCCGTCGTGTGGCCAGTGTGCGCTACACCATGGAAATCCAAATTCCATGGGAGAGTTTGGGAGTCACGCCTGCCCTGGGGAAAATTCTCGGGTTGTTCGCAGCGACCACTGACCGAGACGACGGTTCGCTGTCTGGCGTGGATTGGCTCGGGCTCCTCGCCTCCAGTGCGGCCTGTCGACCGAGTGCATGGGGAAGCCTCTACCTGGCTTCGAGTTCGCCGCCTTTGCCGTTGCGTTCGCCGCCTTCGCCGGCACCGCTGGGGGTGGGGGTCTCCCTTCCCGGCGGCCTTCTCTCGGCTGGCCGCGTGTGTGACGCGTTGACCGTCGATGGACATCTCTCCGAAGACGCCTGGCGCGTGTCGGACTACGTGGAATTCAGCATCCCCGCGCTCAGCGACAACGTCACGCGTGTCCGGGCAACCTGGACCGACTCGACCCTGTACTTTGGATACAATGTGCAGGACGCATCCCTTGAGCCGGTGGGTGGTGAAGCTTGGCAGGTCGACGGCACTGAGTTGTTCTTGGATATGGGCCATGAGCGCGGAACGGTCTTGGACTCGAACGACGCGCACTTCATCCACACCTTCGCCGGCACATCGACTGGACCGCCCACCGCCTTCGCGGTCGCGCTCACGCCCACGGGCTATGCCGTAGAAATCGCCATCGCCTGGAACACCCTCCGCGCTTCGCCGAGCGCAGGCTCCACCTATGGCTTGTTAGTCACCAACAATGACCGAGACAACGGAAGCCCAAGTCAATACGACTGGCGTGGAGCCATCTTCTCGGGCACCTATTTCAACCCCAGCCTTTGGGGAACGCTTCAACTGAGGCCTGAAATCACTTCACCCTAGCTCCCATGTTTCCTGGCGTGCGCTAAGAAGTTTCCCATGTTGAAGCCTCTGCCCCTGAGCCCTGGTAGCAGGGTTCGCGTGGTTGCGCCTGCTGGCCCGTTTGAGCGTGAGGCGTTCGAGGCGGGCGTCGTGCACCTTCGCGCTCGATACGACGTGGTTTTCGACGACGGTGTGTTTGCCAAGCAGCGCTACTTGGCCGGAGATGACGCCCATCGCCTGACAGGGCTGAACGAGGCCCTGGGTGACGAAAACTGTCGAGCGGTGTTTTGTGCGCGGGGCGGCTACGGCGCGATGCGTCTTCTCTCGCGCTTGAACCTTGAACGGCTTCCACTTCGCTGGCTGGTCGGGTTCTCCGACATCACCGCATTGCATGCGTGCTGGCAGAAGGCGGGGCGCGTCAGCGCACACGGTCCTGTGGTGACGCAGCTTGGGCGTGCGAGCGAAGTTGTCCGCGAGCAATTGTTTTCGCTGCTGGAGTCCACGCGCCCGGCGGCTGCGATGAGCGGCGCATGCGTCGTGCCAGGTGTTGCCGAGGGCCCACTTATCGGCGGCAACCTTTCCGTCCTCACGCGTTTGTTGGGAACGCCCTTCGCGCCGCCGTTTGAGGGGGCTGTGCTGCTTCTCGAAGATGTCTCAGAACGCCCCTATCGGCTGGACCGCATGTGGACACATCTCGCGCTCGCCGGCGTTTTCCAAAAAGTGCGGGGCGTTGTTTTGGGACAGTTCATGGGTTGCGATGAGCCTTCAGGCGAGTACACCGCGCACGACATTCTCGAAGGTTTGGCCAAAGCAAGTGGCCTGCCTTGTGCGTGGGGTTTTCCGATTGGACACGCGGACGAGAACGTGGCGGTGCCGCTGGGGGTCAACGTTCGCCTGGATGCCACTGCTGGCCGACTGAGTTTTCTGGAGAGCGCCGTCGCCCCATCGCAGAGTATCAAAACTTCATAGCTTCAGCGTCATGCCCGCGTCGACGGGCTTGTTGCCAAAGCCAAGCTTGGCATACAGGCCTTGCCCGTGCTCAGGGTGAAAGTGCGCAAGGCGGAGGACCAGAGCGGTGGCGCGCTGGTTGTCCAAGGGGTAGGAATGCAGGGCGCCCTAGCCAACCCCCGATTTGTTCAGAGGTTTTGTGAGTCCAGCACACGTTGCTCCGCTACAGGCGATGCTCGACGAGGGCGTGTCCACAGGGGTTTTTCCGACGGCGCGCGCCCACATCTGGGTGGACGGACACGTTGCATTTGAAGGCGGCGCGGGCAGTGCGGGTGAGGCGGCCATTTACGACTTGGCTTCGCTGACCAAAGTCATGCACACGACGGCGTGCTTTTTGGCGTTGTGGGGTGAAGGGCTTTTGAGTCCTTCGACGCCGTTGAGGCGGTTTTTCCCGGGTACGCCGGCGGATGAAGCGGGCGTGACACTGGGCGATTTGCTCTACCACCGCAGTGGACTCCCCGCTTGGCAGCCGTTTTTCGTCGGCGCACTTGAACGCTGGCCCATGTTGCTTCAGTCCAACTGCGACAAACACATTCGTGAAGAGGCGCGGTCTGCCGTTGTCGACGCGGTGTTGGGTGAGCCGCCCCAGGCACAGGTCGGTCAGCGTGCTGTTTACAGCGATTTGGGCTTCATCATTTTGGGAGAAGTCCTGACGATGGTGACGGGCCAGTCCACGCAGGCCCTCTTTGAAAGTCGCGTGAGAAACCGCCTGGGGCTTGGTGCCTGTTTTCGTCCGCTGACGGAGTTCCAGTCGGCGGAAGGCATCTTGCCAACCGGCCATGTCCGGCCACGTCCACCTGCGCCGGGGCAGTTGCACCGCTGGGCACGACTTCCCACGGTTCCATCGCGCGCCGGCGAAGTCGACGATGACAACTGCTGGGTGATGGACGGCCTCGCGGGACACGCCGGACTCTTTGGCACGGCGCAAGACGTGGCGCGGTTTGGGCAGGCGTGTTTGGAAGAACTCAACGGCGCAGGGCGAATCGCGCCTGCGGTACTCTGGGAAAAAGCGGTTCGGGCCGACCGCAGCATTCCAGGGAGTACCCGCGGCATGGGCTTCGACACACCGTCGCCTCAAGGTTCCAGTGCCGGTCGCTATGTGGGTTTGTTGCCGCCCGGGGCCTTTGGACATGTGGGGTTCACCGGCGTCAGTCTTTGGGTGGACCGTGCGCGCAAGTTGGTGGTTGCGCTCTGCACCAACCGAACCGCCGAGGGTCGGGCGGACGTGCGCATCCAAAGTTTTCGGCCGAGGTTTCATGACCTCGCGGTAGAGCTGTTGGCGCGATAGGACGAGGTGGCATGGCAGACGACGCGGGAAACGTGAAGAGCGACATCGACCCGAAATCGATTCGGCGGATTCACTTGGTGGGTGTGGGCGGGACGGGCATGGGGTCCTTTGCCGGGATGCTGAAGGCCGCTGGCTATGAGGTGACCGGCAGCGACGAAAACGTCTATCCGCCGATGAGTGACATGTTGGCGGCATGGGGAATCGGCGTGATGACGCCGTACCGCGCAGAGAATCTGGACGCCGCCAAGCCCGATTTGGTCATTATTGGGAACGTCATTCGGCGCGTGAACGTGGAAGCGACGGCAGTGCGAGAGCGTCGCCTGCCACAGATGAGTTTTCCCGCAGCGCTCGGTGCCCTGTTCTTGAAAACGAGGCACTCGGTTGTTGTCGCTGGGACGCACGGCAAGACGACCACGTCATCAATGCTGGCGCATGTCTTGGTAGAGGCGAAACGCGACCCGTCATTCTTGGTGGGAGGCGTCACGCAGAACTACGCCGGGAACTACCGCATTGGCCGAGGGTCGCACTTCGTGGTCGAAGGCGATGAGTACGACACGGCCTACTTCGACAAGGGCCCCAAGTTTCTCCACTACCAGCCGCGGACGGTCGTCCTGACAAGCGTGGAGTTTGACCACGCCGATATCTACCGAGACCTGGCTCACTACGAGTCGTCGTTCGAAGCCTTGGCGATGCGTGTTCCGAAGGACGGCTGCATCGCGGTCAGCGCGGCGTATCCCAACGCTGTGGCATTGGCCCGAAAGGGAAGCTGCCGCGTTGTTCGCTACAGCACCGTGCCAGATGGCGCCGCCGATTTTGCCTGCAAGGCTCTCCGGTTCGGTTCCGACGGCGCACGTTTCGTCGTTTTGGAAGCGGGACGAGAAGTCGGTGAAGTCACGCTGCCCATGGGTGGTCGACACAACGTTGAAAACGCGCTGGGGGTCATCGCTGCGGCGCGAGCCAACGTGGGGCTGTCGTTTGCCGAGGTCGCGGCAGGCCTCGCCACTTTTCGGGGCGTGAAACGACGCCAAGAGGTTCGCGGCGAGCTCGGCGGCGTCTTGGTCATCGATGACTTCGCCCATCACCCGACAGCCGTGCGGGAGACGCTCGACGCGGTTCACGGCACCTACCCCAAGCGTCGGCTTTGGGCGGTGTTTGAGCCGCGCTCGAACACGAGCCGGCGCAACATTCACCAAGAGGAGTACGCGCACAGTTTTCCGCATGCCGCGCGCATCACGCTGAAGACTCCAGAGAAACACGACAAGGTGCCTGAATCGGAAGAGTTGGATGTGAAGCGACTGGTGCGTGAGCTGACGGCGCAGGGTCGCGAAGCGGAGGCCGACACCGACGTCGCCCGCATGGCACAAGCGGTGAGTCGTGAGGCGAAACCGGGCGATGTCATTTTGGTGATGAGCAACGGCAGCTTTGGCGGGTTCATCGAGAAACTCATGTCTGGACTTCAAGAAAGGTTTGCGAGCGTCCGATGAAGGGAATGCTCGGGCTCATCTTGATACTGACGGCATGCGCGACGGCTCGCCCGGCTGAAGTCTCGCGTGAACCCCTTGAGTTTGAGCTGTCCCGTCTGGAAGGGGGCTCGTGGCGCTTGTCGAGCGAGCGCGGACACCCTGTGCTCTTGCACTTCTTTTCAACATGGTGCGGGCCTTGCAAGACTGCACTCCCGCGCGATGCTGCGTTGGCGGAGCGATTTTTGTCGAAGGGCCTGAAGGCTTTTGCAGTGAGCGTCGATTCTGATGCAAATGCAGTGGGCCCATTCGTCGCCCAAATGAAACTTTCGATGCCGGTGCTGCTTGACACCGACTTGCGCGTGGGAGATGGGCTTTTGAGAATGCGTGCGCTTCCGGCGACATACCTGTTCGACGCACAGGGGCGCCTTCGGTTTCGTTCGGAGGGCAGTGAGGGTTCTGCTCAGGAAGAAGCGCTCGTGGCCGAGGTGGAGCGTTTGTTTGAGGCCTCGAGGCCTCTCCAGTGACAACGGACGTCTCTTCGCTTCGTCGGGCCGCAGAAGAAGCGGCACGTCTGTCGGGTGCGGTCTTGCGCACGCGTTTCACGTTGCCCCGGACGGTGCATTTGAAGGGCGACATTGACCTGGTCACCGATGCAGACCACGCCAGTGAGCGCGTGCTGTTGGACTACTTGCGTCAGCGGTTCCCGTCGCACGCCATCTTGTCGGAGGAGAGCGGCGCATCGCCGGGGCAGCGGCCGAGCGAGGGTCTGAGCCCAGGACTGAAATGGGTCGTCGACCCGCTCGATGGAACCACGAACTACGCGCACAACGTTCCGCACTATTGCGTCAGTGTGGCCGTGGAAGATGAACGCGGGTGGCTCGCAGGTGCGGTGTTTGACCCGATGCGTGACGAAATGTTTACGACTGGCCGTGGCCAGGGCGCCACACTCAACGGCGCGCCGCTGCGCGCCAGCGAAGCGAGTGACCTCGGCCGTGCTTTGATGTGCACCGGCTTTCCTTACGATGTTCGCGAGCATCCGCAAGCGTCCGTTGGACTGTTCACCCGAATCGTTCGGCAAGCGCAGGGTGTTCGCCGCATGGGCGCTGCGGCACTCGACTTGGCCTATGTCGCCGCGGGGCGCTTCGATGGCTATTGGGAGTTTGGTCTCAAGCCTTGGGACGTTGGCGCCGGTGCGCTGATGGTGGAAGAAGCCGGCGGGGTGCTTTTGGGCATTGACGGCGGGCCATACGAAACAGGACTGGCTGACGTCCTGGCCTGCTCGCAGGGGCTGGCGCCGATTCTTAAAAAAGAAGTCGGTCTTTTTCTGCAAGAGCTTGGCTACGGACCAGCCCGCGGCCGACGGACTGCGCGCTACACATAGGCCCACTTAGATCACGTCCAAGCGGCCCGACCGCGCCTACTCCAGCTCGGGCGTCGCTGGAACGTGGCCCGAGCCTCGCCCGAACGTCGGAGGAGCGCCGCCCGAACGCCGCCCGAGCTTCGCGCGGGTGAGCCTCGCGCGTGTCAAACCAAGCGCGCGCTAGAAAAAACTCTCTGGCACGAAAACGATGTCGCCTGGCAAAAGCGTGAAGTTCGGCTCCCGTCCGACGCCAATGTCTTCAACGGGCACGCGAATTTTCTGCTCTTGGCCGGCGATGATGCGCGTGACGTTGGTCCCATTTTTAGAAGCCGTTTTGGTGAATCCTCCCGCCAGTGTAACGGCTTGGATGATGGAAATTTCGCCATCGTAGGGAAAAGTCCCCGGCTTTTGGACTTCACCGAAAACAAAGACTTTCTTGGAGTTGTACTCGCGAATCAGAACCGACACCTGGGGCCGCTTCAAGAACCCCTTGGAAAGACATTGCGTCAGCATGTCAGCGGCCTCGCTTTGCGTCCTTCCTGTCATCAGGACTTTGCCGCACAACGGGTAGTCGACGGTGCCATCGGGCGAAAGACGAAGTGGGCCGGACAAGTCGGGCTCTTGAAACACTTTAACTTCAATCAGGTCGCCTGGACCCAGCGTCGAGGAGTGACGCAACTTGGGCTTGCCCACCTCACGGCCATCCGGCGATGCAATTTCGCTCGCGGTGGGCAATGGGCGCGGCCCGCGGCAGGCGCCCAAGGAAAGCGCCAGAAGGAAGAGCGACGAAAAAGAGGGTCGCATCGTTTAGTAGACGAACGACGCGCGGACGTAGACTTCGTGGCGGGTGAAGTTGAAACTCGCCGCAGGAAGCGTGGACGTTCGTGTGTTGAGAACGTAACCCACAGCAGCGACGAACCACGACGTGACTTGATACTCGGGGCCCACGTCCACGGTCAGGCCGTGGTCGACTCGGTCGGAAAGATTAAAGAAAGACATCCAGTCGTAGCCGACGTACCCGCGAACCGAAAACGCTCCCCCCAAGAGAATGCGCCCATCGAAGTACGGGCGGTCGGTGCGCAAAGTCCCGTACACGGGAACCGGCATGATGTCGCGCTGATAGCCAAGCTTCAGCGCACTGGTTTGCGTGGGGAGCCAGGCCACTTCGGCATGGGCCAAGAATGAAGCCCCGCCCGAAGTTGAAAAATCACGCCCCCAACCGGCGCGCACGGTGGCTGAAATCTTCGACGTGATGAGTCCGGACAATCCCGCCATCACCCTGAAGAGGTGCGCGGGCGGTGTCACGCCAGCGGTGAAATAGCTGCGCCCGTCGTAGGAGGTGTCAAACAAGAGCGCAGTCTTAGGCAAAAATTTCCAGCGGGCGCCGAGACTGGCTTTGATGTTTTGGTAGTTGAAGGCGCCTGCATCCACCTGCAACGGGTCGCACGAGATGTCGCTGCAACCCGGCACGCTAAACGTGGAAATCGGGCTGAAAAGCTCAATGCCGTATGCCGCGCTGGGCGTGACTTCCAACGCGCGGCCACCCGGGTGGATGGGCACTGCCAAACTGACTTCATTGAAGAGCGACAAGACGCCCACGCCAATGCCGGGGTTTCGTGTGCGGTCAGAGCGCGTGAAGGTGTCTGCAATCTGAACCTCGACCGCGCCGTTCTGATTGAAAGCGACTTTGAAATCCGCACCGGCTTGCAGACGCGATGCCGTGGTTGAACCCGGCGTAACGGCGCCTGTGTACCAGAGGTAGTCGATGAATCCCCCGAGCGAGAGGTCCATCCAGCTCATGGGCACATCAAGCCGAAGTCCGGGTCGCGCGTGAACGATGAGTTCCGGGCTCAACGCAGAAGTCCCAGAGGGGGCGAAGAAGCCAGCGGCGCTGTCAAAGTGCAGCGCGAGGTCTGCGAAAAAGTGGAGCCGCCCGGCACCAAACTTGATGCCGTTGTTCGGACTTGCGGAATCGCCACCGGTGACGGTGGAGGCTTGTGCCCACGCAGGCGAAAAAGGTGCCGTGGCGCAGAAAAGCGCGAAAACGACCGCAACAGATTTGAAGACACAACGCGTCATGTTGAAGGTTCTGAGCGACGCAGAGATAACACGCACCAGGCCCGGCAGAAATCACTTCAACGTGTTTTTTTGGGCTACAGCTGGGGACTGCTTGGCGGCGGGCGAGCGGGGGGGGGCGGGAGCACAGTGGGTATGGTGGGGTCGATCACCGGAAGGTTGGGTGGAATGTCCACCTCTAACGACAGGTTTTCGTCCGTCTGAAAGGCCAACTGACCAAGACACTCCTGGACATCGCCCTGAAGTTGCTCGACTTTCCCGCTGGCGATGTCGAGCCGGTCAAAATCTGCCTGCGCCGCGTCACGTTCGTTCTTGGCCAGGGCTTCTTGCATCGAGATGTTTGCTTGCTCAGCAACCCGCAGAAGGCCTTTGACTGAAATGAGTTTCGCGCTGACACAGTTGAGTTTGACGATGTCTTTGGCGCGACGCGCTTCCTCGAGGCGAGAGAGCGTTTCTTTGAGGACCTGATGCATGCGTTTGACGGCGCTCTCTGCGAACGCGGCCTTCTCGTTGTCCGGGATCACCTTGCGCCGCGCAAGACGTTCGGTGGGCTGGGCAAAGGCCAACCCGCTGGTACAGGCGGCGCAGAGGAGGATCAGTCGAAGGAACACGGTAGTCCTGAGGTTAGGGGGAGCCCCCAAGGGGTGTCAAACACTGCGTGGCTTTTAGGAGGCCGGTGAAAACACAAAGGGATAGGCGACCGGAACGGCATCGTCTGGCTTGAAGGGAAACACCCACGCCCGAATCACGGTGCGAATACAGGCGCCTACAGCCTCATTGCCGAGGGTGTTTTCCTCGATGTCGATGTCTGAAGTCCGGCCCTGGGTGTTGATCGAGAAGCGCACGACAACCTTGCCGCGCAGGCGCGGGTTTCGTTTCAGCTCTTTTTCGTAGCAGTTCTGAATCGCCTTCAGGCGTGCTTTCACGTAGCGGGCCAGCGCCGCGCGGTCGACATCGCTGCTGTCGATTTCTGGAGCGGAGTGGGTGACTGTTCCTGAGACGCGCGCATCCCCTTTCGCGCCGAGATTCACTTTCCCGCCGCCCTTGGTCCCGACGTCACCAATGCCCGCCACGTCGCCTGCGCCCGCGCCCTTGGGGCCATTCGCGGCCAGCGAATCTGCGGTGGCCACACCCACGCCACCTGCGCCGGCCAATGCCTGGGCGATGTCGCCCGCTCCGGTGTCTCCGCCAAGGACGTCTTCGAATGCACCGCTTGTGCCTGCAGCGCCCAGAATTCTCAGAAGGCCTTTGCTGGCGACTTTTCGCTGAATTTCGGCACGCCGCGCTGCTGAGTCGACTGGCTTTGCCGCCCGTTTTTCAGTTTTCGCCTTCTCTTTTTGAGCCTCTTCGGCCTCACGGGGCTTCTCGGGTTCAGGCAGGGGTGGGGGAATGAGCAGTTTGGCGAATCGGTCTGGCAGCTCCACCAACGCCAAATCCGGTTCTTCAGGCGTAGGGGTGAGAGCGAGATAGACGGCAGCCACACTGTGAATGAGAAGCGACCCGACAAGGCTCGCCACGAAAAGGGGTTCTCTCGGGCGCCACAGGGGTCGTTTGAAATTCAGCGGGATGTCCGAAGCCACAGAAGCCACAGGTGGGGGCACCATCTGGAAGAGAATCGTCACATCGCCCCAGGAGACGGTGCCCTTGGCAGTCTCAGGCAAGGGGACGCTCCACAGCTCGCCGTTTCGGGCGGTGTCGGCGGAGCGGCGGAGGGTGTCGAGGTCGTCGTCGCCCCCGTCGCGCGCCAAGCGGCCACCCATCTTGGCATCAAACTGCAACTGGTAGCGGCCCGAGCGCAGCTCAAACAGCGGGAATGAGGCGGGGACGTCGCTCCCCGCAACGACGAAGCTGTTCTTCCCCTCGTAGCCAATCGTCACGTCTTGTGCGCGCAGCAGGTGACGTTCCTCCAGAATGCGGCCGCCCTGGAGGACGCCGATACGGAGAATCTTTTCTGCTGAAGGAGGAGCCGAGGCCATGGTGAAAAGTCCTAGAAGGGTTCTTTCTCGACGCTGGCTTCCACTTTGGGAAGAAAACTTTCGACACGGTTGAGTTCGTCAAAATTCAGCGACGAACGCTGCAAGATATAGAACGCCTGGGGTTTCTGGATTCGCCCTTCGACAGTGATTTCCTCCAAGCGAATCACTTTGCGGCGCTTGGCGGAAGCCTGCCCAGGGGCCGCTTGCGAAAGAATTAGAAGAGAGAGCGTCAGCAGGGGTGCGAGCATGGTTCACTTCTTTTTGGCGGTGACTCTACTCGACCGCTTGGACTTGGGTGATTTCGCATCAGGCTTCGGTGCAGAAACGGGTTCCGATTTGGCAGCTTGTTCGGCGGCCTGGGTCTCTGCCGCAGGGGGGGACTGAGCCTCTTTGAGTCGATCGCGCAAGGCGTCCCGCTGTTCACGTTCGCGGCGGCGTTCCTCTCGTTCGATGCCTTTCTTGGCATCTTTGACGTACTGCGCCACCCGCTCATCTCGTCCGCCGAGCCGTTGATAGGTCTCAAAGTGCGTGATGGCCTTGTTGAGTCGCGCGATCAGGTCTTCGTTTTCCGTCGGCGCCGCATCCTGATGGAGGATGGCGAGGTTGAAATGTGCATCAATCAGTTTGGGGTCAAGGGCGAGGGCCTTTTCGTAGGAAGCCGTTGCCGCAGCGACGTCCTGAAGCCCGCGGTGGGCATTTCCCAAATTGAGATGAAGCGCCGCCAAATCCGGTGCGAGCACCGCCGCAGCCGAAAGTTCTTTGAGGGCCCCGGGGAAGTCCAGCGCCTCCACGAGCAGCGCCCCGTAGTTGTTGCGGGCTTCAGCAAGCTCAGGATTGAGTTCAGACGCCTTGCGGAAAGACTCCAAAGCCGCAGGACGCGCCTGGGTCGACAGATAAACGGCCCCCAGAGCGTGGTGTGTCGCACCGGACGATTCGTCCATGGCACGGGCGTTTTCGAGCACCATCTTCGCAAGCTCAGTTTTGCCCTCCGCGAGGTAGGCGCTCGCGAGCAACTGCATCGCCCGGACGCTGCGTTCGTCTTGGCGCAAGATGGCTTTCGCCGATTCCTGCGCCGCCACCGTAGCCCCCTTGGTCAGGTGCACTTGGGCCTGAGCTGCGAGCGCACCGATGGAGAGAGGCTCTGCCGCAAGGCGTTGTTGAACAAGTGCTTCCAAAGCCGGAACGCGGTCCGTTCGAGACTCCAGCCGCGCCAGGTAGTCCCACGCCGCCAGCTGGTCGGGGGCGATGGCGAGCGCGCGGTTGTAGTGCCCACGTGCCTCGTCAAGCCGACCTTGGCGTTCGGCGATAACGCCGAGATTCGTCCAGGCGCCATCGGCATCGGGCGTTCTTGCCAAAAGCGCCTTCAGGACTGCCTCGGCGACTGCAAGGTCACCTCGCTTCGCTGCGTCCGCGGCAGCTTTCAGGTCGGTGTCTTGAGTCGCCAGCTTTTTCGGCGCAAGGGTCGTTGACGGAGTGTCTTTTTGGACAACCTGCTGCCTGCCCGCGCAGGCAATCGACAGGAATGCGACCACAGCGCAAGCCATCAGAGGGAGGCGTTTCATGGCGCCCGCCCTCCCGCGCTGCTTGCCGCCCCGGGGTTGGAGCTCATCTCATCGGTCAGCGCGTCTGCGTAGGTAAGTCGAGGCGTCAATTGCGCTTTGGGCTCTTTCAACACGGGAAATTCTTTGGGCCGAAAGCGGTTCAAGGCCTCGAGGGTCTTCTTCGTCCAGGGATTCGAAATGCGATTCTTTTTCGCCTCGGCCAGCGTCGCGGAATAGCTCTCGACCGCCTTGTCTTCCAGCGCCAGGGTCTGTTGGGCAAGCAGGTCCTGATAGGCCACGACGGCGTCTTCCCCGAGGCGCTTCACGTCGGATGGCACGGGGGTTTCAATGATGGTGTTCGCGAAACGTTCCAGTGCACTGCCACGGCGGTAAAGCGCCGCGAGCGTCCACTCCAAGCGCTTATACGGAAACACTTCGGCGTAAGAATCATTGACGCGTTTCACTGCAGCGCGTTTTGCCGCGAAACTTTTCTCCAGCGCTTTTCCCTTGCCGCCAATTTTCAGGGCGTCAAATTGCGCAAAAACCGTTTCCGCAAGCTGAAACTTCGCGTGTGCCGCTGCTTCGGCGGCGACCGGATGTTGGTCCGGGACCATTTTTCGTTTGGCGAATTCCGTGGCCGCCGCCCCCCAGGCGTTTTGGGCTTCCTTCTGCGCGCCAGCCTTGTTCGACGCGTCTCCGATGCGCTTGTACGCATCCACAATCCACTCTTGCTGAGCCGGGTCACGTCCGAACTTCTTCACAAACCCGTTCAACGCGCCGATTTCGGCCTTCCAGTCCTCCTGCTTTTCGTAAAGGAGCGCGGCCCGGTATTGGTTCTTCGCAGCATCTTCGGCCTTGGGGAACAGGTTCGCGTATTGCGAAAACGCTGTCGCGGCTTCTCGATAGCGTTGCAAGCCTTCCAGCAATCGGGCGGCATTGAACAGAGCGGCCTCGCGGTCCTTGGCACGAGGGTATTCGCGCACCAAGCGTTGGTATGCCCGCACGGCTTTGTCGAAGTCGTACGAATTCTCTGCATTCACCGCGACGCGAAAGAGCGCCTGATCAGCCAGTCTCGACTTGGGGTACTCCTTGAAGATGCGCTCGTAGGTTTTGAGCGCCGTATCAAAGCGGCGCGTTTGCTCGTAAGCGACGGCCGCGTTGTTGAGCGCCTTGTCGGCAAACTCGTGCTGTGGCGCTTCAGCAACCAATTCGATGTACTTGCTGGCAGCGCCCTCGAACTGACCCTCGGCGAACAGCTGGTCGGCCAATTTGAACCGCCCCGCCAGCTTGAACTTGGTCAAGTCTTGGTGAAGGGGGCTGCCCGGTTTGATGACGGCCTCATTCGCCGCCAAGCGTGAAGAAACCTCTTCGACGCTGCGCCAATCTTTCGTGATGAGAAACGTTTCAACGGTGAGGTTCGTGGCGAATTGGGCGACTTCAGTCTTGGGCCACTGTTGAATGATGGCCTCGAAGCGCTGCCGTGCTTCAGGGAACTCTTGATGCGCGTAATAGAGTTCGGCGACCTTGTAAGCAATGCCTGGGGCTCGCTCGTCTTTGGGTTGCTTGCGAACGAAGGCGTCCGAAGCCAGAGCAAACCGGCGTTCCGTTTCCGCCAGTGGGATAGGGTCCGTAGGCTGCTTTTCCTTGCGTTCAGAAGAGCGCAGCGGCTTGAGATTGGGAATCGCGCCCGTGCGGATTTCCAGTTCCAGGGCCTTCTCCCATGACAACACGGCGGCAAACGCAGCGTCTTTCGCGAACGTCTGCGCCGCAGTCGAGTCCCGTGTCTTTTCGTACTGCATCGCCGCGGCGACAAATTGATTCGAGTTGTAGAGGCACTCGGCCAAATAAAACTCAATGTCGTAGGCCTGTTTGGCCCGGGGGAAGCGTTCAAGGTAGCTCGCGTAGCCTTTTGCGGCGATTTCAAACGCCACGCGCGCCTCGTCCGTTTTGGACGTTTGCTTGAGCTTCAGGGCTTCTTGGTGATGGTAGATCGCGCTGGAGTAGAGACTGCGTTCGACCAGCGTTTGCGTGTCTGAAACAAGAACAGAGTCTTTCTGATTCTCCTTGTACCAGGCGCTGCCGGGCCCAAAGAGAGCGCCCATCATGGCGGCTTCGCGAAACGCTTCGGCCATACGGCGATCGCGTTCAAACGCCTCGACAATCTTTTGTTGCACTTGAGGCGCTTCGCGAGCGGTGGGCTCCTTCTGGAGAAAAAGCTGGTACGCCGCAATGGCTTCTTCATGCCGCGTTTGGTCGAACAACACATCGCCCAACCGCCGGTAGAGTTCGGCCTCATAGCGGCCTCCGCCGCGCGTCTTGATCAACGCCTTGGCCTTTTCGAGCGAGCCCCATTTTTCGTCAGCAAAGCTGATGGCGGCGTATTGGAGCGCTTCGTTGCGCAAGTCGCCTTCGACCTCTTTGCGTCCTGACTTCCTTGCGCGCTTGTCGTAGGTGTCGACGAGCTCCAAGAAGCGCGCGACGGCATCGTCAAAGCGGTCCATCCGGTAATATGTCCAGCCCAACTTGTAGAGCGCTTTGTCGTAAAGCGGGTGCTTCACGTCTTGAACCGCGGCCTCGTACGCCTGGGCAGCCAAGGGAAGTGCCTGTAAGTTCGTATCCTGGTCAAAGTACCACTCGCCAATGCGGACCCAGGCCTCGGTGGCGAATTTGCTCTTCGGGAACTTGGCAATCAGCTGTTCGTAAGAGGCCCGGCCCTCGTCGAAGCTGTTCTGTTTTTCGAGGCAATAGCCGAGCAAGTACATCGCCGCGTCATTGAATTTGTATTGAGGATACTGCGACAGAAGCCGGCGGTAGATGACAATGGACCGGGCGAAATCAGGCTGGGGCTCAGGGGGCAGTTCGGCGTTTGCGTCGGTCGCTTTCCGAACCTGTTCCTCGTACGTGCGCATGGCAACGAGGTGGTCGTCCGCCGAACGCTCATAGTAGAGCTCGGCCAAGCGAAACAGCACGTCGGGTGTGTAGCGACGCTCGTCGGGGTAGCGCTCCAGAAACTCCTCAAACTGCGCGATGGCGTCCAAACGTTCCTTGCGTTCCAGAGTTTCAAAGTCGCGAAGGGCGGATTCATAGCTCTGCGCGAGGTTGCCCCGCTTCTCGCCGTATCGACGTTCGATGAGCTGTTGAACGCTACGGCGAAAGTCCGTTGTTTCCGCTTCGTAAACAGAAATTGTCTTGGCAAGCTCGTCCAGCTGCGCTTGCTCTTCCGGCGAACGCCCAAGGCCTTCAAATGAGCTGCGCACAACGTGCTGGTTTGGGGAAACGTCGCGCTTCTCCTCTGCGGCAAAGGTTGTCCGCCCCGCGAAGCACGCGCCCACCAGGCAGATTTGACGCAAGACGCGCATCAGATGTCGTCCTCGAGCACGTCGCGGAATTCCGTGTCCAGCGCGCGCAGCTGCTCGTCTTTCTGGGCGGAGATGCGCTGAATTTCAGACGTCTTGTCTTGCTTTCGCGTGAAGGCGACGTCGACAAGACCGACATCGGCTTTCAGGACGAGCTCGTAGAACTGGCGGCGCACGCGCCGGAAGCTGTCAAAAGCGACTTTGCCAACCGTCTGGCGAGCGTCCGTGGAGAGGGTCGACGACTCCTTGGTGAAAGTCGTCAAGAGTTCCTGCTCGCGGGCGACTTTGGCGCGAATCTCGGCGCCCCGCCGGATGAGTTGCTGCGCCAGCGCTGCCCGTGCTGTTTCTGTGCGTTGCCAGATGGCCGTAGCGGAGGCGCGCAGGCGCGTCGCACGTGCGCTGACAGCCGCAAACGGGGGCGACACCTGCCCGGCGAAAGGTCGAACGAGTTCGGATTGCTCGTCGAGTAAGCGGCGGTAGTCGCTGCGAATCTTGTCTTCGCCAAGAATGCTTGCGCTGGCACGCTCGCGCTCTTCTGCCAATTGATCGCGCAGCTTGCTTGTGGCCCCGGTCAACCAGGCGAGTTCAGCGGTTTCGTTTTTGACCCGCGCCACAAACGCCTTCTCATCTTCTGGGTCACTGCTTCGCACAGCGCGGGTATCATCAACCCATTTCACGATGGCGGTCGCGATGGCGTTGAGATTTTGCAGTTCCGTGGAGAGCTGAAAGACTTTCTTGTCGAGTGCGTCGACCTGCTCTTGGAGGCGCGCGCGCCGGGCAGCAACCTCCACCGGAGTCGTGGGGAGGCGCGAAAAGCGCATGGCATGGCCCGCTTGTGCAGCCCGCAGGATTTCCAGTTGGCCCCGCTGGTAGGCGGGCAACACGGGCGCTGTCGTCGCCACGTCCACAAACGTGACCTGCTCAAAGACTCGCGTGATGGCCGAAGCGATGGCGTCCGCCCGTGCGTGACCCTCTTGGAGCGCCGGAAACACTTCCAAGGGGCGCGTTTCCAGCGCCTTCACAATGCGCTCGGCGATGTTGTTCGCCGCAGCAACACCATCTCGGCCCTCGCCAAGGTCGGTCATCAGGCGAACCGCGTTGGCCACGTCGGCTTGAGTGGTCGCCCACTTGAGAGCGACTTCGGGAAGGAGCTGGCGAACGTCGAGCGCGCCGTCCTGCTTGGCAAGAAGCTGGTCGAAATAGGCGACCGGATCGCGGTTGACGGTGAGCAAAGCGTCGATTTCATCGCGCACCGGTGCGAACGCGTTGATGACGTCGTTGTAAGTCTTGTCCGCCTCGGGGTAGCGCTTGAGTTTTAAGAGCAAATGCCCCTGAAGAATCAGAGCTTCGGGGGCAAGCGTGCTGTCCGGGGCCACGAGCATGACCAGGTCGGTCGCGTTCTTCGCCTGCTCCCATTTCCCCGTGCGGACTCGGCACCATGCGGTTTCGTACAGTGCGTCAGCGAACCACTCGCTGTTTCGGTCGATGTCTTGATATCGGTCTGCGGCCTCATCAAACCGCTCAAGCTCAAAAAGCACGCGCCCGGCGGAAAGCACGGCGAGCTCGCGAATCCTCGACTCGGTCAGCGCACGCCCGTTGTCCATCGCCTGGGCCTTCTTGGGATCGGCAGGCTTTGAAACTGAAGCGAAGCGCTCGAGCGCGGCTTTGAGGTCGCCGCGCTTCACGGCCACGACGCCCAGAAAGTAGGAAGCCGGGAGGGCGAAGCGTCCGGACTCTTGGGCCAGTTCTGTGAACGTTTGCTCCGCCAGGGTGAGGCGCTGATCGCGGGGCAGGTCGGCTCGTTCAAGCTGCCATTTGCCCAAGACGTACCGCAGGTCAGAGGACAGTTTTCCCCCGGCTTGGGCCTTGGCTTGCTCCACCAACGCGTCCAGGCCAGAGAACTCACCGAAGCGGGCGGCGATTTCCAGAAGGCGCATCAGGGCGCTGGTGTTGTGCGCCGAATTCAGGCCCAGCAACTGACGAAGGTAGACACGCGCTCCCAAGTGGTTGCCTTGATGGTGCAGTGATTCAGCCAAGTAGTGGAGCGCGTCGGCGTATCGGGGGTGTTGCTCGCGAAACGTTGCGTCTGACACCAGGTCGTAGAAAAGAACCGAAGCGTGTGCATAGTCGGACAGGAGAAACTGGATCTCGCCGTCCGAAAAACGCCGGTTCTGAAGCTGCGTTGGCGTGGGTGCAGCTTTCTCCACATATTCGGTTTCGACAATGCGCAGCCCGTTTTCGGTGGCTTCGAGCAGTTTTTCAGCGCGCGTGAGTGATTCATCCAAGGCAGGGGCAGAGAGGTCCGTTTGCCCCAAAGCGGTTCCCCCGACTATCGCCACAGCGACAGGGAGGGCCCACCTCTGCCTTTTGGAGAACCCAGTGAGATTCACGGCGTGGCAGGGCGGGTATCGGCCGCGGGTTGCGTTTGCGGCTGGTCCTTGGAGACTTCGATGTCGTAACGGATGGCCGGCCGGTCTTTGAGGTCTGTCGTGATGCCGCCTTTCTCGTAGCCCACGACCTTGACGCTTGTGACCTTCGCAGGCTCGGCATCAAACGTGTAGCTCGACTGAACCCGGAACTTGTAGCCCTCCAAGTAACTGAACACCCCAAACCCGTGTCCGCGGTAAACCAGGCGCACGGCGACTTGATGCTGCCCGGGAATGATTCGGCCGTTGAAGATTTCGAGCTCTTGCTGCCGCGACAAATCTCCGTCGACATCCACCTTGGTGAAAATCGGAGCCCCATCCAGCGCATAGGCGACGGATTCCAAGACATAAGAGCCACCCATCTCGTTGCGGTGAAACAAGACCGCCCGAGCGCCCGAGGTGAGGTCTCCCCCGAGAACGGTTTCCTGCAACAGCAAGAGGCGGGCCTTGGTTCGAAAGATTTTCTCCTTCAGGTCCACGACCTGCTCTTCCAGCGTCTTCACGCGCGTGTCGAAGGCCTCATCAGCCGTATTGGCATCGACGGGCGGCGGACTGGCGGCATTCGCGGCCGCGGCAGGAGGCGACGCGTCCGCGGTCGGCGCGGGGGTTGGGGGTGGTGTGGCGGAGGTCGTCTGTGCGAGCGCAGTGCTCACGCAGACGGCGGAAAAGATGGCGATAAATACCGGCGTGCGCAAGGCGTGCGTCCCTTTCGCTAGGCGTCCGAGCAAGGCGGGTGATTCTTACACGGTCGGGTGCCTCTGAGGCGAGCACGCAATCGCGAATCCGACAGGCGAAGCGGTTAGGCCACCCCCGGCCGGACGCCTTGTTCGCCTAGCCACCCTTCTTGAGCTCGTTGAGGACCAGCTTGGCGATGCCTTTTAAGGTGTCGAAAACGCCGGCGCCGGTGGGGGCGACGGCCTGGAACTCCGGCAGGGTCCGAGGGTTCAGAAGGGCGCGCAGCTCTTCCACCGCGACCGCGTTCGGCAAGTCACGTTTGTTGTACTGGATGACTGCGGGGATCTTGTTGAAGTCGTAACCCTGCTCCGCAAGGTTGATGCGCAGGTTCTCCAAAGACTCCTGATTGGCTTCCATGCGCTCGACTTGTGAGTCGGCCACGAACACAACGCCATCCACGCCTTTGAGAATCAGCTTTCTGCTGGCGTCGTAGAAGACCTGCCCCGGCACCGTGTAGAGGTGAAACCGCGTCTTGAAGCCTCGAATCTCGCCAAGTGAAAGCGGGAGGAAGTCAAAGAACAGCGTGCGGTCGGTCTCGGTCGAGAGCGAAATCAGCTTGCCCTTCGTCTCGGCGTTGGTCTTGTTGTAGATGTACTGCAAATTCGTCGTTTTCCCGCACAGGCCCGGACCGTAGTAGACGATCTTGCAGTTGATCTCGCGGGATGAGTAGTTGATGAAAGACATGGGCCGCGTGCCTACTCGCTAAAAAGGTTGTCGATGTCGTCGTCGGAGATTTCCGCGAACGGAGAGTTCGCCCCACCAGGGCTTTCTGACTTCTTCAGCAGGACTTCGAAAATCTTGCCCAGTTCGTCCGAGGCTTTCTTGGTCCGCAGACGAACGAGGCCAAGGCTGGTTCGGTTGTCGAAAATCACCACCAGCACCACCCGCGCCGCCACGATGGCCATGTAAAGCGAGTCGCGCGCACCTTCGTGAAACTGGTTGGGAAACTCGTTTTCACCAATGAGTTTGGCCAGGCCTCCCATCGCGGCGACGTTACCGGCCGTCAGGGATGCCAGCGAAGTCGTGTCGATGTTTTGGGTCTGGCCGGCCGCTGAAATGAGCTGGCCATTCTTATCCACCAAGAAGACAACTTTCGCGTTGGCGTCCTTGGTGAGCCGATCGCAGACCGCGCTGATCTGCGTGAACTCCTCTTCGTACATCACCAGTTGCGCGGCCATGAACCGTGAACTCGTCCCCTCGCTGGCACCGCTACCCGAACAGAATTCCTATAGGGTTTCTAAAAGGAATTCGAATGGTTAGACGACATCCGGGATGCAGATCACATAGCAGACCGATGACGACCCCGCAAGAAGTCCCCCGGTTCCACGCGTGTTGTCCACATGCGCGCCGGGCAGCGCACAGGGTGCTTTTCTTAGGGCTGCCGGTTTGTCGCACTGCAACTTTGACGCATCTATAGTGGCGCGGGTGTTTGACATCGCTTCGCTCCCGTCACCGCGCTTCCGTGCACTGGCCCTTCTTGTTCTCACCTGTGCAGCGCCCGGTTTAGCGCAACAGCGCCCCGAGCACGGAGCCGTTCGCGTGGGCTACAGCTATGGGTATCGTCGCGGTACTCAGACCGACGCCGGTCCAGGCTTGGCGTACCGGGGCTATTCGCCCAACAACTTGAGCGCGGATGGCTGGTACTTCCCGCTGCCCTATTTCGGTTTTACGGCGGGACTGGAACGCGAGTCGTATTCGCTTCTGGACAATCAGGCGCGTGTGACCGGCGGCGTGTTCGTTCGCGGCTACGTGGGCCCAGCCGGGCGCTTGGTGCTCGGGCCAACGCGCCTGGAAGCCTGGGCCGCATACAGTGGTGCGCAGGTCCCGCTTTTTTCTGACACGGTCGCGCCGCAGCAAGTGCGGGCCACCCGGCACGCTTTGATGTTGGGCGGCCGTTTCTTGGTCGACTGGCCTTGGCGCGGATTCCTTGAAATCCGCGGCGACTACCCCATCGGCTTGGGGGCCGGAACCTCTGACGGCGCGGGTGCGAGCATCCCAGGGTTTGACCTGGGCGCTGGCTTGCGATTTCCCCTCTTCACATCTCGGGCAACGGGTTTTCAGTTCGCCGCACTGGCGCAGTATCGATTTGTGCAGGACCGCGTTGAGGTCGAGGACGGGCGGGTGGCCAGCCAGTTTCTGAACCGCTTTGGTGTTGCACTGGAACTCGCCTTTGGCGACCCCGAGCCCGAATCTGATGTCCCGACTGTGGGAAGTGTTCGTGTGCAGGTGCGCGGCGCGGATGGCGCGGCGGTCGACTCCCCCGTTCTCGAATGGGTGAGTGGTGATGGCGTGCGGCCATTTGCGAATACTGACGCTGGATATGTCGTCACAGATTTGCCGCCAGGGTCGGTTCGTATTCGCGCCAGCGCGCCGGGTTATGTGCCGTCCGAGGTCAGTGGCGACGTCAAGGCCGGCGAGGAGGCGCTCCTCAGCGTTGTGTTGGAGCGTGAAGCACCGAAGGTCGGAAATCTGGTCGTCCGCGTGGTGAAGCATGGCACGAAGCTGCCTGTGAAGGGCGCGAACGTCATGGTGGGCGAAACGCCTTCGCCGCTGGACTCCGGTGGCGAGGTGACCATTTTCAACCTGCCCGTTGGCCCGGTTAGCGTCGCTGTGACGGCGTCCGGATATCGCCCCGGGAACGAGACGGCATCCATTGTGATTGGGCAGACGGTGGAGCTTGTCGTCTCCCTTGTGCCGCAAGAAGTGAAGTTGCCGGCAATGGTGTCTGGCATCGTGCGAAACGCGCGAACGGATGCGCCGGTGGCAGCGACGCTCGAATTTCTCGGAAGCAAGCTCAAGCTCAAGGCAAATGCCCAGGGCGCGTTCAAATCGCCCGTGACAGGTGGCACTTACCGCGTGCGCATTTCCGCGCCGGGTTTCATCACGCAGACCAAGTCGTTCGGTGTTCGCGAGGGCGACGAGGCCATCTTCAACGTCGACCTCTACCCGTCGCGCAGAGGCAGCCGGTGACACCGCGGGTGTCTCGCTGTCTGCCTTGGATGGTGGGTGTGATGGGCGCACTCGCGGCGTGCGGCGGTTGTCGCTGTGGACCGCGCAGCAGCTTAGAAACCGATTCCACGGCGGCGACGAACAACGCGTTGTCCGCAGAGTGTGCCCGGTTGGTTGAGGCGCGGGGAGAAGTCACTCTCGAGCGCGGCACGGTGATCGGGCCTGGAGCCCCAGGCGCCATTCGCGTCGGCGACACGCTGCAAACCGGCGCGGGTGCGCAGGCCGAGGTTCGTTTCCCAGACGGCCGGATTCTTGTGGTCGGCGCGGACGCACGTGTTCGCTTTCTGGAAGAGAACGGCGGGTTGGTTGTTGATGTTGAGCGAGGCGTTGTCTTGACGCGCGTACCGGCGGAAGCAAAGGACGCTGTGGCCATCACGCTGCGAACCCCTTTCGGTCTCACGCGGCTCGGCGGCGAACTTCAGGAAATCGAATTCAACGTCGGCGCGGAGCAGAGCGAAATTGACGTTCGGGTCGGGACGATCAGCTTCATTGGCAAAGACGGAAATTCGGGGGCCAGCGCGGGTGACAAGTTGGTGTTGCGGCAGGGGCGCGTCGAGTTGCTCTCCAGAACACCTGGCGCCACGCCATTGGACGGCGCCGCACTCCTCGTGGTTTCGCCCGCGGGTGCCGAGGCACGCAAGCCGAATGAGTCGCGATGGCGCACGGTGTCCTCAGGGGACAAATTGGGAGAAGGCGACGCCATCCGCACCCGGAGCGCCACCGCTGTATTGCGAATGGACGGTGCGCGAGGAACCTGGGAGCTCAAGCCAAACTCTGAAGTGGTGCTCGGGCGTGTCGGGCGCACGGCCCAGCGCCGCGAAGCGTCTATTGACTTGAAACGTGGGCGTCTCCTGAACGTTCCACTTTCGGACGAGCCTTGGCGGGTGTCGGTGGACGCAGTCAGCGTGGACAGTTCCGAAGGAGCGCTCTACGCCATCGAACGGGTGGGTCCAAAATCAGTGGCGGTCCAGTCCGCGCTGGGAGACCTTGCGCTGCAGCGTCCAGACCAGCCGGAAGCACGAATTCCAGCAGGTGAGCGCGTCACCGTGCGCGGTACAACGGTGACAACGGCTGCGCCGGTGAAGACTGTCGGATTGACACTGCCGTCGCGGCGTCAACAGCGCGTATTTGGTGCCGCGGCCCTCAGTGAAGGGACCTTGACCTGGAGCGGAGGTGCGCCGGAGTACCGTGTGAAGGTCGCGCGCGATCCGGAGTTTGCGAAGCCTTGGATCGAGGGCCTCGCCCGCGGTCCATCGGTGACGGTGCCTCTGCCAAGTGAGGGTGCGCTCTATTGGCTGGTGACCACGCCTGCGGGCGAAGAGGTCGCACGCGGGAACGCATCCTTTGGTGCAGAGCCTTCACGCACGGATCTCAAACTTTTGCGAAACGACGTGGTGGAAGGGGCCGAAAAGACGACCATCTTCTACCAAGACAAGCCGCCCGCCGTGACGTTTCGGTTTCGGCCGGAAGAGGGTGCCGCGGCGTATCGGCTGGGGATCTTCAAGACGGCTGACCTCCGTCGACCCCTCGTCGAGCGCACCGCCGAGGAGACCGATCTGAAGCTTGAATCCGGTCTCCTTTCCGAGGGCAACTATGTTTGGTCTGTGGAACCCCGGGCCAGTGACGGCACGGTCCTTCGGGCTACGGGCCGGATGAATAAGTTGGAGATGGTGTTCGACAACGCTGTTCCTCAGTTGACCGTGCTCTCACCAAGAGCAGGAGAGGTCGCACGTGTGCGGGTGCCGGTGCGGGGCATCGCACCTCTCGGCAGTCGTGTTTACATCAACGGTAAGGCAGCGCCGTTAGACGACAAAAACAGGTTCGAGACCGTTGGCTTTCCTGTGGGGTCGCCTCCTGTCATCATCTTTCGCGTGACCCGACCGGGGGAACCTGACGCGTTTACGGTCAGAGTCCTTCGACAAGGAAGGTAAATGGCGACGGCCAATACGCGACCGACCACCCCAGTGCATCAGGGGCGGATCGAAAGCTATGGCAAATACTATTTGATCCGCCAACTCGCTGAAGGCGGGATGGCGCAGATCTACCTGGCCAAACAGGTCGGCCCCGAGGGCTTTGAGCGCAACGTTGTCATCAAGCGCATGCTGCCCCACTTGTCACAGGCACCTGACTTTGTGGGGATGTTCCTGGACGAGGCGAGGCTCGCCGCCCAACTGGCACATCAGAACATTGTCCAGATTAGCGAGCTCGGTTTCGCAGACGGCTGCTACTACATCTGCATGGAGTACCTCGCCGGTGAGGACTTCTCGACGATTCTCCGCACCGCGAGCACCCGACGCCAGTACGTGCCGTTGAATGTCGCCGTGGCCATCATTGCCGAGGCCGCTCAGGGCCTGCATTTCGCGCATGAGTTCACCGATGGCCAGGGGCGCTGTCTCAATATCGTTCACCGAGACATCTCGCCCTCAAACATTCTCGTCACCTACCAAGGCGGCGTGAAGGTGTTGGATTTTGGCATCGCCAAGGCGGAGTCGCGCATCACCCAGACGACGGCCGGTATCGTGAAGGGCAAGTACATGTACATGGCGGCGGAGCAGGCCAAAGGGCTTGAGCTCGATCGGCGCGCCGACGTGTATTCGCTTGGCGTGAGTTTGTATGAGGCACTTACCAACACGCGGGCGTTCGCACGGGACAACGACCTTGCCGTCTTGAACGCGGTTCTTCGGGGCGACTTCAAACCGCTTCGTACACTTCGCCCGGAGATTCCAGGAGAGCTCGAAGCCATCGTTCTCAAAGCCATGTCCCACGAACGGGAGGACCGCTACCAGACCGCAGCGGCGATGGCGCATGACCTCGAGCGTTTCTTGGACGCAGGGACGAGCGCCAGCGGCGGGAAGCAAATCGCCACATACGTGCAGGCTTTGTTTGGGGATGAGCGCGTCGCTCAACGCAGTCGAATTCCAACCTTGTCCGCGTTGGTGCCGAACATCGCGCTGACAAAAGAAAAAAGCAGCGCGAATCTTCCCGCGCTGCCTGATTTGGTTGTCGAGCAGCCCAGTGACGCAGGGAGCTTCGGTCCGGGGAATACAAAAGTCAGCGCGTCACGCCCGAAGCGCGCGAGGGGAAAAGGTGGCGACTCGGGACGCAACCCTCTTCGCTCGGTGAGCATGGGCGTTCTGGGAGGAATCTTCGTCGCGTTCGGGGGACTGTACGGTTGGCAACGCTTGCATCCGGCACCACCGCCTGAGCCCGTCGCGAGCGTTTCGCCGGCGCCGGCCCCCGTATCGCCACCAGCGCCCGTCGCGCCGGTCGTGCCTTCGCCCGCGCAGCACACCGCGCTTGTTCCGCCTTCCGCAGCTGCTGGGCCGGTGCCCGTTGCACCGCCTGTCGCTTCGCTGGCTCAGCCTGCCGCACCACCGCCTGCACCGGTTGTTCGCACCGCGCCGAGGCCGGCGCGCGTGAAGCAGCTCAGCATTGAGGACATCCAGCGCGTCGTTTCGCGCGGCCGCGCGCAGGTGACGGAGTGCCTTGAGCTTCACCAAAAGGATTTGCCCAATGATGCTGGAGAAGTTTCGGTGAAGTTCAGCATCCTGGGCAGTGGTCGCGTTGCCCACGCAGAGACCCAGGGCGCACTCGCGAAGACGGCTGCCGCACGATGTCTGGAAGCCCGCTTGGCGCGTCTGCCTTTCCCCGCGCATGGGGACAAGGAAGTCCAGCTCAGCTTGCCATTCGCGTATCGCGTGCGTCGCGAGTAGCCACTGGGGTAGCTTGCTGACTGTGTGGTTTTCTCGGCGAACGTGGGTGGGTGCGGCGCTTGGCGTCGCCGTCTTCGCCTGTGGCGGTCGCCCACAGAGGTCGTCTGTCGCCCTCAGTGGCCGGATGCTTTCGGCGCAATGGTGGACGGTTCAAACAGAGCATTTCACGCTGCGCACCAACTTGGACGCGTCTGCTGCGGAAGGCGCAGCGCGAGAGCTCGAGCTGCTGCGCAGCGCACTCTTGGGTGCATTGTTCAGCGAAAACTTGAGCCCCGCAGGGAAGCTCTCCGCGGTGATTTTCCGAGACCCCGAAGAACTCACGGAGTTCGTTCAGCGTGAGGTCGACGGATTCGTGACGTCGACGCCGGCGGGCCCGCTTTTGGTGGCGGCAAGTCAGGGCGGCTTGTTGCGAGACTCGAAGCTGCGCCGAGCGGCTCTCGTGCACGAACTCGCCCACTATCTCAGCGCGTTTGTTCTCTTGCGGCAGCCAAGGTGGTTTTCAGAGGGGCTGGCGGAATACCTCGAGAGTGCGGAAATCGAAGCCGGCGGCCGCGGTGTTGTGTTGGGCCGAGTCAATGAGGACAATCTCAAATTGCTCCGGCGCGTGGGCCCCCTGGGCATCGACATGCTTTGGGCGTGGGATGTCGATGGCTCCCAGCCCGTGGACAGCGCCCAGCACTACGCGTCTGCCTGGCTTTGGATTCACTTCTTGAGGCACGCTGAGCCCGTTCGCTACGAGGCCTTCGAGCGACGGCTGAGGAAGGCGGATGATCCACTGGATGCCTTTGAATCGGCTTTCAGTGGTGTGTCGGCCGGGGCGTTGACCGATCGTGCGTATGATTACCTCCGCCGCGGTGAATTTCGCGTCACCCGCCGAGCAACGGAAGTACCGCAGACCACGGCAAAGCGCGAAGCCTTGTCCAAAGCCGAGGTGCACGCGTTGCGTGCGACACTGTTTCTGGAAGCTCCCGGGGGACTCTCTGAAGCGACGCAGCGCCTCCGGGCCGAGGCGGAAGCCGCCCAGGCCCTAGAACTCGATGCAACGAATGTGACGGCCGCATTGGTGGTGGCGCCATTTCGCTCACGCGAGGCGCGCCTCGCGCTGGCGCGCTCTCTCGTTCGTACTCACTCGACCGATGGTCGCGCATGGAGTTTCTTCGCGGGGGAGCTCATCAACGATGCCTCGCTCCGGGCCGAGCGCAAGTTGGCCTTGGAGCGCGCGCTGAAATACTCGCCCGACGACCCGGTCGCGCTCAACAACTTGGCCTATGAACTCGTGGAGACGGGTCGTGCGGCTGAAGGGCTGGCCCTGTCTGAAAGAGCCGTTCGCCAAGCGCCGTGGAGTCCGGCGTTTTTGGACACCTATGCGGCCGCGCTTCACGACGTGGGCCGCTGTCCTGAAGCACTCACGACACAGCAGCGCGCCTTGGAGCTGATGCATGAAGGCGTGTCTGCGGCCGAGCGGCAAACGTTCAGAGCGGCGCTGGTGAAGTACCGGGCATCCTGCGGTTCACCATGACTTTGGCGAAGCCCTAGAGTTCGCGGCGGCCGACGAGCGCGCGCGCCAGCGTGGCGGGGTCAGCGAACTCCAAGTCCCCGCCCATGGGAAGCCCTTGTGCGAGACGGCTGACGCGCATCCCCATCGGTTTCAGAAGGCGCATCAAATAGAGCGCTGTTGCTTCGCCTTCGACGTCCGGGTTGGTCGCCAAAATAACCTCTTCGACTTTTTCATCCTGGAGCCTTGTCATGAGCTCCCGAATTCGCAGTTGGTCAGGGCCGACACCTTCGAGGGGAGACAACACGCCATGAAGCACGTGGTAGCGCCCCTTGAATTCGCGCGTTCGTTCAACCGCCATCCAATCGGCGACGTTTTCGACGACACACAAGGCGCGGTCTTCACGGCGCGTGTCCTGACACAGCGGGCACAGCTCACCTTCGGCCAACGCAAAGCAGCGGGTGCACAGGTGAACCCGTTCACGAACTTCGGTGAGAGCGGCCACGAGGTCTCGTGTGTACTCGCGCGGTGAACGCAGAATGTAGAAGGCCAAGCGCTGGGCGGTTTTCTCACCAATTCCAGGCAGTTTGGCGAGCTGCGAGACCAGGCGATTGAGCGGGTCAGGCGTCACGAGGTGAGTCCTGGAATCTTGAGGCCGCCGGAGACCTTGGCGAGTTCCTTCTGCATGTGCTCTCGGCTTGCTGCCAAAGCAGCATTGACGGCGGCCTTGACCAGGTCTTCGAGAAGGGCGACGTCACTGGGGTCAACGACCGCGGCGTCGATTTTCACGGCGGTAATCTCCTGAATGCCGCTGGCTGTCGCCACGACGCGGCCGTCGCCTGCTTGTCCAGTGACCGATTCTTCGGACAGCTCGGTCTTTCGCTTTTCAATCTTCTCGGTCAGCTTGTTGGCTTGCCGAAGAAAGTAGTTCAGGTCGACGCCGGGCATGTTTGAGACTCCTTGAAATTAAGCAGACGAAACTTCGTCATCGAGGGTGCCAGGCCGCGGGGACGCCACGGCTTCGTTCAGTTGAATGTGTTCGACCTCGCCCCCGAGCAGTCGCAGCACGTTGCGCACTGCAGGGTGGCTGTGGGCGCTTTGCGTGAGCCCCTGTTCGCGGGACTCGCGCGCTCGGGTCTCCTCTTCCGCCAGACTCGGTGGAGCGCCTGCAGGCGCATCTTCGATGATGAGACGAAGTGGGGTGGACCAAGCCGCTCGCAAAGCCGCGTCGCACAGGGGACGTCCAGACTCGCTCGTGACGGCCGCTCGATGAAAGTGGGAATCGCGCGTGAAGCCAATGCGAACCCCGTCGGCCGCGGCGCCCAAGAAGCGACCGTTTGCTAACGCAGTCCCATGCCGCGGGGAGGCCGCACGAACATGAGCCACCACGGCGCGCCATTGGTCGAGCGAAAACACGTCATGTGTCGACGCCTCGACACAAGCGCCCGAGGCACAGCCCTCCGGGCTGCTTTCTGGGGCAAACAGTCGCGCTTCCGGTGCCGGTGGGGCACTTTCAGCGGCGAAAGCCCAGAGCGCCGGAACGACCTCCAAGCGCTCCGGCAGGTGTTGCGGTCGATGCTGCGGTCGATGCTGCGGTCGATGCTGCGGCAGGTGCTGCGGCAGGTGCTGCGGCAGGTGCTGAGGACAAGGGGGCGGGTTCGTGCCCACCCAATTTCTCGAGGCGTTGGATGAGTTCGGGCAGGGCGGCCCCCGGCGAGAGGTACACGGCCTTCAAAAGCGCCATCTCCAGGGTGAGTTTTGGCTGTGCCGAACGCCCGACTTCCGAAATGGCCTCGTGCACAATGTCAAAAAGCCGCGCGACTTGTGCAGGGTTTGCAGTGGCCGCGATGCCACGAAGGCTCGTCTGCTCCGCCTCGGACAGTTCACTTGGCGGTGTTCCAGTCGCCAGGGTTGCGAAAAGATTTCGCAGCGCGATGGCAAGCTCTTCGGCGACCCGCTTGAGGTCCAAACCACGTTGGTAGGCACCGTCGACGTTTTCGAGAATCTTCGCGGGCTGTCGCCCCACCAGCGCCTGAAGGAATGACTCGATGACGGCTGTCTCAAGCGTTCCGAGCGTCTCCGCAACCTCGGTGTCTGTCGGTGAAGCGCCGAAAGCAGAGCGGACTTGGTCCAAGAGAGACAGCGCGTCGCGCATGCCGCCTTCAGACTGGCGAACGAGCAGCGCCAGTGACGCATCGGACAAGGCGATTTTCTCGTGAGCGCAAATCTCGCGAATGCGTGCCAACATTTTCGCTGCGGGCAAGCGGCGAAACGTGTGCACCTGACAACGTGAAGTGATGGTGTCCGGAACCTTGTGTGCCTCAGTCGTTGCAAAGATGAACTTCACGTGAGGTGGGGGTTCTTCAAGCGTTTTCAACAGTGCGTTGAACGCGGCCGTCGACAACATGTGCACTTCGTCGATGATGTAAATCTTGTTGCGGTCGCGCGTGGGCAGGTATTTCGCGTTCTCGCGAACCTCACGAACGCTCTCGACGCCGTTGTTGGAGGCGCCGTCGATTTCTGCCACGTCGACAGACTGCCCCGCCGCAATCTCCGTGCACGCTTCGCACTCGCCACAAGGCTTGGGCGTCGGGCCTTTTCGGCAATTGAGGCATTTGGCGAGCAGCCGGGCGGCCGTCGTCTTCCCGACGCCGCGGGGGCCTGCGAAGAGGTAAGCGTGCACCACGCGGTCGTCCCGAATCGCGTTCGCCAGCGTGCGGACCACGTGCTCCTGGCCGGCCACGTCTTCGAAAGTTTGCGGGCGCCATTTGCGTGCGAGGACCAGGTAACTCATGGGGCGCGGCAATGTAACGGTTGCATGCGCGTGAATCCATGGCCTTGCGTCACATCGCGTGCGAAGCGAGGCTCGTGCCCCCAAAGGAGCCTGTCCTGGTCAGAAAAATGCCCGTCGCGCTTTGGCTGCTGGCTGTACTTCCAGCGGGGTTGGCGGTCGTGTTGCTCGGGCGATTTCATCCCGATGAGGTCTACCAGTATCTCGAACCGGCTTACGCGCGCGTGTTTGGGTACGGCGTGTTGGCTTGGGAATGGGAGAAGGGAATTCGCAACTGGGCGTTCCCTGGACTCCTCGCGGGGCTCTTGAGCGTTTGCCGTTCTCTGGGAATCACGTACCCCATCGCCTACCGGGCTGTCTTGGCGATTCCGCAGGCCATCACGCATGTGTTCGCCGTTGCGACGCTTTTTCGTCTCTACAAGGGCCGACTCCAAGAGCAGCGCCAGGCACCGTGGGCCGCGGCGATTTTTGCCGCCGGCGGCATGACGCTGATTCTGGCTGGTCGTACCCTCGGTGAGGCGCTTTCCGCGGATCTCTTGGTGCTGGGGGCGTGCTTCCTCTGGCGCGGCGCAACCCGCCGGGATGCAGCACTCGCTGGGGCACTCCTCATGAGTGCCTGTGTCGTGCGCTACGGTAGCGCGGCAGCGGTAGCGGGCGCTGGGCTCTCTCTCGTCTTTCAGCACCGGTGGCGTGACGTGGCCTGGTGCGTGTTGGGCGGAGTGCCCGTCATCATCGCATTGGGTGTTCTCGATGCGACGACTTGGGGCGCGCCGTTCCACTCGGCCATGGCCTACTGGAAATTCAACGTCTCTTCCGGGGACGCGGCGCGCCACTTCGGGGCGATGCCGCTGTCGTTCTTCGCCAAGCCCATGCTCCTCTGGATGCCTTTTTGGGTGTGGGCCGTGGGCGCGTGGCTCGTTCGTCATCGAAGGCCGCCGGCATTCGTCGAACCCCTGTGGATGGCGCTCGCGTACGTCTTCGCGTTGGCCTTTGTTTCCCACAAAGAAGAGCGCTTCCTCTATCCGGCGGTCGTCTTGCTGACAGCCGCGCTCGCGCCGGAGGTGGTCGCGATGGCGGGACAACGTCTTTGGGCACGTGTCGTCGCCGTTGTGGCGTCATTCGCGACGCTTTGGGCGACTCCGGAACTTCGGAGCGAGCAGTTTTACGCGACGGTTGCAGTCGGCCGCGATGAACGTTCGACCGGCCTGCTCATCGTCAATGAGGGTGTTTGGGGTTCCGGAGGCTTCTTCTACTTGGGCCGAAAAATGCCTTGGCTCAACGCAGACTGGCCGAGCGACCGAACCTTTCAACACGCGGTTCGGAACCCGAGCTTCAATCGGGCCATCACTTTCGAGGGTCGCTGCCTGAGTGAACTCAAGGCCGCCGGTTTCCGCGAGCAATGGCGCCTGGGACGGGAGACGCTTCTCGTCCGCGGCGACTGAGGCTTGCTGCAACTTCAAAAAAAACGGCCGGGACACACGCGAAGGTTCGCTACCGTTGCTTCCTTCCGGACCTGGCGGGGTTCACGTCCCCGCGTTGTCCCGACCACAAAATTTCTACGGAGAGGGTGGGATTCGAACCCACGATACCCTTTCGAATATACACGCGTTCCAGGCGTGCGCCTTCAGCCGCTCGGCCACCTCTCCAAAGACGGAGAGCGTAGGATTCGAACCTACGGTACCGTTACCGGTACGCCTGATTTCGAGTCAGGTGCCTTCGACCACTCGGCCAGCTCTCCAACGTATTCAGTTTTCAGGGGCGCTCGTCTAACCACAGAGCCCTGGCTGGCCACAAGGTTTGGCGCGCTCTCAGCTTCTCCACGCCTCGGTTCTCCGTGCCCGGGTTCTCCGTGCCCGGGTTCGTCGAGCAGGTCTTCTTCCAGACTGGCCTCGTCGAGCATGGCCTTCAGCAGCCCAAGCGATGACGGCAGGCGCTGCCAGCTGAGTCGCAACGGTTTCCACCCGGCCACAACAAGCGCATTGTGACGGGCGAGGTCGTTTTCCCAAGCGTTGCGCCCGGAATGGAAGCGATATCCGTCCGCTTCAACGGCGACCCGCGCCTGCGGCCAGGCGAAATCCACCGTTGCAACCCCGCCCGGACAGGCGATGGGGTACTGACACACAGGGCGCGGAAGCTTGGCGCGCGCGAACAGCCGAAGCGCACGTTGCTCAAGCGCGCTTGTCACGCGGAAGGCATCTCTGGGCTCGTCGCCAAGGAGTTTTCGAAAACGACGAACGCCAGGCCGGTGCCCGTGCTGGTGCTGTAGGGACAAGAGTTCCGCAAGCGTGACCAGTTCGCGCCGGACGGCGTCCTCCAGCGTGGATTCGAGGTCCTCGGCGGCGTCCTGCGCCAAATCGGCCAAAGTCCTCGCTGGCGAAGTGACGGGGACGCCCGCGCGAACGCGCCGCAATCGCCTCATGACGTCGGTTCGGTAGAACACGACCCAGTTCGCCGGTTTTCGGAATCGCCGTGGAACGCTGAGATGAACATCGCTACCGGGCTCGCGGCGAAGCCCCCATAGAAAGGCGGCAGACGCGTGTGACACGACCGCTTCGGGGCCCGCCCAAAGGGCCGCCGCCATTGCGCGTGCATAGAAACTGTCTTGAGCCCAAGCCAGGCGCACGACGCCCGGGAGGATGGGCACCCAATCGCCTCGGAACTGTCGGTGCCGAAGTTGTTCGCGCGTCGCGCCCATTCTCTCGAGCTGTACCCGCTTGACCACGCCGTGCTGCTGACGTGCCAGGCGCGTTGCCTCTTTGTCGAGCTCTCGCGGAGTCACCGCCTAGGCTCATGCGAAAACGAGGCCAAGAAACGTTTGGTACATTTCGGGGGTCAGGACCCCCAATTTGTACCAACCCTTGAAAGGTAATGGCTCACTTGAGCTTGCGCGAGCCGTCCTCGAAATACTCTTCGTCCTTTTCCAGCTTGCCTGTCTCGTCATAGCGCTTGAGTTTGGTGAGGCGTCCCGCCGTATAGACAGCCTCGTCTCGCGGCGTGCCAGAATCGTAAAATGAAAGGAGCGGGCCGTTGAGCTCACCCTTGTCATCGAAGCGGCGTTCCTCGCTCAGCTTCCCGTTCTCCCAAAATGAGCGGTACGTGCCGATTCGTCGATGGAGCCCCCAGCCTTCAAGGGAGATGTCTGCTCGGTCAGAGTCCCGAAGGAACGTTCCCTCTTCCTTGACGCCGCCGCTGTCCCAGAAACGCTTGAAGGACACCGTCGCGCGGTCCTTCGCCAGGAGGTGTTCCTTCCGCTTGCCGTTGAGGAAGAAACTTGTTTGCTCAACCGGCTCGCCTTTGTCGAACCGGGCTTCGCGAATGAGTTGTCCGGATTCTGCATACTCGCGAGAGGGACCGCTCTCTTTCCCAGCGCGGCGAGAGTAGGTCAGCGCGGGCTTGCCGCTCGCAAACAGGATTTCGACGTCGACGTCACTCTCGGAGCCCGGCGTGATGAATCGCGTGCGCACGGTTCTCCCCTTGGCATCGCGATTCGTCTTGGCTTCCAGCTTGCCTTCGGCGTGTGTGAGCACAACAGAGGTGGGTTCGCCGCGCTCGTTGTGCAGCGTCACTTCCCGGGGCTTGCCGCCAAAGCCGCAGGGGTCCTTGTCTTCGGGTGTGAAGGACTTGGGCGCACAGACCAGTCGCGTGAGCGCGCCTTTGTCCGTCAGGGCAATCACCGGCCCAGTGTGCTTGCCCCTCGCATAGGGCTTGGCGCTCGCGAGCTTGCCGTTGGGGTGCCATTCGCGAACGACACCTTCGGCATGATTCTCGGCGAACGGAATGTCGCACAAACGGTTGCCCTCGCGTGAAAACACCTGACCAGGGCCATGGGCTTCGTCGTCGCGATACCTGTAGCTGAGCTTCCGGTCGTTGTAGTCCAGGAACCAGCCTTGGCCTTCGCGTTTCCGGGCCTTCGTCTGCAGCTCCGCAATCACTTTTCCGTCCTTGGTGCAGCGCTCAATGCCTGCGGCATCTGTTCGGCAGTCTCCCGATGGCCTGCTCACGCGACCGCCGGCGGACGCGTAGAAATGACATTCATCAGAGCCGAGCACCGGCGCAGCAGAAAGCATCACCAGAACGCTCACGAAGTTTTTCATGCGCATGGACGCTATCCAAAGTGCGTCGCCCCGCGAAGTCACGCGCGCCGCGCTGCGAAGAAGTCGGACAGTCGCTGGCCACACTCCGCGGAGAGGACGCCGCCCAGGACTTCGGGCCGATGGTTGTGCCGCGCATCCGCGAGCAAGTTGTAGAGCGAACCGACAGCCCCGGCTTTCGGGTCGCTGGCCCCGAAAACGACACGCGCAATACGACTTTGGATGATGGCGCCCGCGCACATCGCGCAGGGCTCCAGCGTCACATAGAGGGTGACGTCGGAGAGGCGCCAGGCGTCTCGAACGCGGGCGGCTTCCGCAATCGCGAGAATTTCCGCATGTGCCAAGGGGTCGCGAGCGCTCTCTCGGCGGTTGAAGGTTTCCGCGATGCGCTGCCCTTCGCGGACGATGACAGCACCGACCGGCACCTCGCCCAGGGCCGAGGCATCGCCGGCGAGCTCCAGCGCACGTCGCATGTGGGCCTCGTCGACTTCGCCTTGCGTTGGATGGGGCACAGGAAGCAACGAAAAGGAAGCGCGCCCTAGAGGATTCGAACCTCTGGCCTTCGGATTCGTAGTCCGACGCTCTATCCAGCTGAGCTAAGGGCGCAGATATGGAGGCGTGGGGCTACACCATTCGCCAGTCGCCTGGCAATGGAGAACGCCGCAACGGAATCCCGGCAGCGTGCGCCAGGGCGCCAACGAAGAAACGGCCGCGAAAGGTACGGCGGGCCGCTCCTAGAATGATCCCTGCCGCCGACGAATCGAGAAACGTTTGGGGTCTGGCGCGTTCAATGGCTCTCCTCCATCGCACCGCGGGGATAGGCCCCTACGCCGCGCGATACGTTCGGGAGCGAGCTCGTACCGCCCGCTCCAGGTCCTGGTCGCTGTCGTCGGACTCGGTTTTGGGCCGAGTGCTTCTTGGGGTCACGCTCGGTGACGGATAAAGGCGATAGTCGGAAGGGAAATTCAGCGTGTATCCAGCGAGGGCAGCCATGTCAGAGGCCCGAACCTTACCAAAGTCGAGTCCGCCTCCGGAAAGAATGCTGGGGTCGCTGGTGTGGCCCCAGTACAACGTCCCATTCGAGCTTGGGTTAAATGTTCCCTTCACCATTCCATAGCCGGGGCCCCCGTCTGAATGCACGTACTCATCGCCCCACCCGAGTGCTCCGCCGACAAGGCCCGGCCCTTCTGGAATGACACGAAAAACGTCGGTCTTGTAGCGCGCGTTTAAGTCGGCCGCGGCCTTGAATGCCCAATCAGGCGATGCAGGCGTCTTGTTCTCGAGAAAGTAGTTGTACACGAGGTACTTGATGCCTTCACCCTTGGAGGCGCGGCCGAGGTTCCAGGAGGCTGCTTCCTCCGCGGCCTTGCCGGCCTTCTCGAGGTCGAAGTTCACATGGTCACCAGGACTAAACCCTGCGAGCGTGACGCCGTACGGGGCGTTGTTTTCGTTGGACCAGGCGGCGGTGTTGTTTGCCAAGGGATGTGGGTCGCTCGGCACAGATGGAGCATTGGCGTCAGCTTCAGAGAGCGGGGGGCTGTAACATCCGCCCTCCACAATCCCTTGAACCGGCGCCGTGGTCTCGGCTTCGAACGAGCTCGAGTCGTGAGCAACAGGTGCGGCCTGGTTCGTGTCGGGGACGTCGAGATCGACACGATTGTCCAACGCAGAAGAGTCAACGAAGACGGAGTCTGAAGGAATTGAGATCGCCATAACTTCTTCCTCACCGCGACCAGCCTCAAGTCGCATCACAATCTAAGAAAATTATCGTTGGGCGGCGGAATAAGTTGTGCGGAACGCCCACAATAATTAATAAGTCTATGTTATTACAGGCGTTTACGGAGAGAGAGGGATTCGAACCCTCGATACCCTTTCGAGTATGCAGGTTTAGCAAACCTGTGCCTTCAGCCGCTCGGCCATCTCTCCAAACCCGTCACGCTCAAAGAACAGCAACCCAAGCAACGACGCAAACTGCAACGGAGGAAGTAGGATTCGAACCTACGAAGGGCTTTCACCCTTGGCGGTTTTCAAGACCGCTGCCTTCAGCCGCTCGGCCATTCCTCCCTCCGCCCCATTCCGAAAGCCCCCTGCCGGAAGCCGCCCGCCAGAAAACGCCAGAAAGGGGCCTTGCCTTCTACTCTATCGCCGATGTGATGCAACCAGGTCCTCATCGCGCCTTCAGCGCTGAGAGCCCGCCCATGTACGGCCGGAGCACTTCGGGGACGACCACCGAACCATCTTTGCGCTGAAAGTTCTCCAAGATGGCGACCAGTGTCCGTCCGACCGCCAGGCCTGACCCGTTCAGGGTGTGTACGAGGCGCGGCTTGTCGTTTCCCGAGCGAAAGCGGATTTTGGCGCGACGCGCTTGAAAGTCGCCGCAGTTGGAGCACGAACTGATTTCACGAAACTGCTTGGCGCCGGCAAGCCACACTTCGATGTCGTACGTCTTCGCCGCGGAAAAGCCCATGTCGCCTGTGCACAGCAACGTGACGCGGTGAGGAAGCAGCAGGCGTCGCAGGATTTCACACGCGTCGTCGGTCATGCGCTCGAGCGCTTCTCCACTGCTTTCAGGCGTGGCGAAGTGCACCAGCTCTACCTTGTGAAATTGGTGCATTCGAATGAGGCCACGGGTGTCCTTGCCCGCGGCGCCCGCTTCCGCACGAAAACTGGGGGAAGAGGCGACGTATCGAAGGGGCAATGACGCGGCATCGAGGATTTCGTCGCGATGGTAGTTGGTGACCGGCACTTCAGCGGTTGGGATGAGGAACAGCTCGTGGGGTCCGGACGTTTTAAAGACGTCGTCTTCAAACTTGGGAAGCTGGCCCGTGCCCATCAGCGAGGACCGGGTCACGAGGTACGGTGGCAGAAGCTCGGTGTAGCCGCGGGTGACGTGGACGTCGATCATGAACGAAACGAGCGCGCGCTCCATTCGCGCCAAATCGCCCCGGTAAAACACGAAGCGGGCGCCCGACACCTTGGCGGCGCGTTCGAAATCCAGCTGGCCAAGCGCTTCGCCGATTTCAAAATGCTGTTTCGGCGCAAAATCAAACTCCGGCGGCGCTCCCCAGCTTCGGACGACGACATTGTCTTCTGCACTTCGCCCGACAGGAACTGAGGCGTCGGGGAGGTTGGGGACAGTGAGGAGCATTTGCTCCAGTTCGGCCTCGACGGTTTGGAGTTGGGACTCCTGCGCCTTGATGTCCGTCGACACCTGCTTCATTTCTGCGCGTGAAGACTCGAGCGCCGCCGGACCTTCCTTGGCTTTCTGCTTCATCGCATCGTTGGCGCGCGCGCGTTGTAGGTTTAATGCTTCAAGCGCGACGTAGAGCTCGCGCCGCTGCTGGAACAGACGGCGGAACGCACTGAGGTCGAGGGCTCCCCCGCGGGTTTCCAGGCGGGCAAGTGTGGCGTGGTAGTCGGAAGCGACGGTGCGAAGGTCCAGCATGTGGTGGCGTTGTAGCGGTGTGTGGGCAAACAGCCAAGCGGGAGGCTCGAATGCCGCGCATCTTCGGCCAGCACTTGGGCGGGGTGCGCCTAGTCCCCTGGATCTTTGATTACTCGAAGAAGTTCGCTCATTGGCCGTGGGCCTGCTGGGTGCGGATGCCGAAGCGACGCATTTTCTCGAGAATCTGGTCGGCCGTCTTGGTCCATCTGAAGGGTTTGCCGGTCTCGTTGTGGGCCTCGACGTACTCGGTGATTGCAGCGCGGAGTTGAGGGACGCTCGTGTGAGAGCCGCGCTGAAGAGCGTGCCCACTCAGGAGTCCGAAGAAACGCTCCACC